>DIKJ01000146.1:39583-43835 GCA_002424525.1 Bacteroidales bacterium UBA5621
CTGCGAACATCACAAAAGTTGTTTTTACTGCTCCCGCACTTATATTGGTTACTGCTGTGGTAACAGGCATAAGGTCCTGTATTATCCAGGGTTGCCGTCCCATTTCAGCTACTACCCACCCCAGTTCGCTGGCGATATAGGGAAGGGGCAGTGAGAATAGCGCAACCCACAGGAACCACCGGTTACTCTTCAGCTTACCCCTGAAAAGGAAGAAGAGCGCCAGGGCAAACAGCAGGATAAAAAAGAAACCCAGCATTACCATCAGATGAAAACTGTAGAAGGAGACAGGTACATTGGGTATAGCTTCTTCAGGTTTCTGCAGGGAGGCGTAACCAAAATAACGGAAGTAATCATTATGGAATTTTTCGTCACGGAAGATCCCCTTCAGGGTTTCGACTTGTTCGGCATCATTAATGAGCCTGGCATTCTTGTAGTCTATCAGCAGATCTTTAGCGAGAGTCCCCTTTGACATTTTTTCACTGACAGAGATCATCCCCTTTCCGGGATTTCCTTCAATAAGGTCCCTGATACCCGGGACCCATGTATCCCTCGACCCCCCTGTCATCACTGAAAGGAGTCCAGGTATTTCGACCCTGAAGGCAAAATCTTTTTCATTATGAGTCCGGATTTTTTTATCCGACTCTTTCAGCATGCCTATGGCAACCAGCCCGGCATCCTGTCTCCCCTCGTACAGGGCTTCGAATGCAGCAAATTTAACGGGTTGAACCTGTGCGAGCGTGCGTGTCGATGTATCTCCAGTATAAACAACCAGAAGTGAAGAGAAGAGACCGAAGATGCCGGCAATCAGGATGCTCCTTTTTGCCAGCCACTCCTCCCTGCCCCTTAAAAGATACCAGGCACTTATTGAAAGCACGAACACTGAGCCAAGAAGGAATCCGGATGTTATGGTATGCAAAAACTTATCAACTGCCACAGGATTGAAGAGAACCTGCCAGAAATTGACCATTTCGTTCCTTGCGGTCTCGGGATTGAACGCCATTCCTACCGGATTCTGCATCCAGGCATTGGCCACAAGGATCCAGAGGGCTGAGAGGCTGGCGCCGACGGCAACGAGCCATGTGGATGCGAGGTGGAATTTCTTGCCCACCTTGTTCCACCCGAAAAACATTACTGCAATGAATGTCGATTCGAGAAAGAATGCAAGTATCCCTTCGATGGCCAGCGGAGCTCCGAAAATATCCCCGACAAACCATGAGTAACTCGCCCAGTTTGTGCCAAATTCAAATTCAAGGATTATCCCAGTGGCGACTCCAATAGCAAAATTAATTCCGAAAAGAGTCATCCAGAACCTGGTCATGCGCTTCCACTCCTCCCTGCCTGTCCTGACATATATGGTTTCCATGATTGCCAGAATGAAGGCGAGGCCCAGGGTAAGCGGAACAAACAGCCAGTGGTACATCGCTGTAAGCGCGAACTGGGCACGCGACCAGCCCACAAGTGTCATGTCAATATTTTCAATCATGTTTATTGTTTGATTTAATTAATTGTTCAAGAACATATTCACTTCGCTGCTCATCTGTGTTGAATTCCTTCCTGAGAAAATCGGGAAAAAAGAAAAGCCTCAGAATGGCGAACATTATAAAAAGCTTTATAATAATGATGATCCATACTCTTCTGCCCCACCACGACATATCCCTGAAGCCCTCATAGTAAAATCGCAGGACCTTTGAAGCAGTTGAAAGAATGACCTTCATACTGAACGTGATCTTTTGTTTAAATTTTAATAAACGGTGATTAAGTAACTCAAGTTGCCAGGTGCTTAGATTAAGTAAGAAATTACCATCAGGTATCAGTGCTCTTCCTTCTCTTTCTCCTGATACGCGACGCCTCCTTTTCAATATCTTCCTCAGGAAGGCTGGAGGTGATCTTCTGTACAGCCTTGAAATTATAAAAGAATTCCCTGGCAAATACCCTGAGCACTGTGTAACCCGGTATCCCGAGTATCATCCCCGGAATGCCTGCGGCGAACCCTGCCGCCAGAATCACGACAAAGATCTCAAGCGGATGCGCCCTCACACTGTTGGAAAAGATAACAGGCTGAAATACAATATTGTCAATTGTTTGTGTTATCCCCACAACAACAGCCATCCAGGTAACCAGCGGGATAACCACCGTGGAAAAATCAAACTGCATATGAGTGGCCAGGCCCATCACAAGTGAAATCAAAAAACCCAGCCATGGACCGACATAAGGTATCACATTCAGGATCCCGCAGATAAGGCCCATCACCACAGCCTGCTGAAAACTGATACCGACAATCGTCATACCGATCGTGACCAGGGCCATAATGCAGGTGCTCTGTATTATTATCCCGATGAAATATCTTGTCAGCAGATTCTTAATGGAGTTTAGGGCACGTGTGACATTGTCGACATACTTATCGGGTATCCACATTAAAATCGACTCGAAAAACAGATGCTGGTCCTTCAGGAAGAAGAAGGTAATGAAGCTGATAGAAAATATCGCAATTGCAACATTGCCCAGAATCCCGAACAAAGATCCCAGGAAATTCTGTATCATGTTAATATTCAGCACATCCGAGACTTTGGAGGCAAGATACTGCTTCATCGAAACAATATCCTCCATATCCTGGTCGAACGCTGAGAAGATATCTTCGATCTTCCTGAGGGGTTCATCAACAAGCTGTACGATCCTGTTGCTGTCGAGGGTGGACAGGTAGTTGATCTGCCTGGTAACCAGTGGGATAAATATCAGAAGGAATGAAATAATCAGCCCCCATATCACCAGGAGGGTGATGAGTGCGGCAAGAGGACGGGGGAAGACCAGTTTTCTAATCCTTATCCGGCAGAGGAGGTCGACCAGCGGCCGGCCCATGATCGACAAAACACCAGATACAAGAATGTAAACCACGATACTCCGAAAGTACCATAAGCCAGCAAGAAAAAGCAGTAATCCGAAAAATATCAGGATGTTCCTTAATGTAGCGCTCATCATTAAGTTGTTTCGTATTACAAACCTAATTTATTTTTTTCGTATTTCCCATATTTCAACCGACTATATTCCAGCCGCTGTTACAGCCTGCTGGCACATCAGGCAGCCTGCCATATTGTCTTGATAATATTTCATAATTACGCCAATATGTCATCCTTTTTGTTCTGGAACAGAAATTGAAAATATGTAATCAAAGATTAAAATTAATGTTTAACTAAAATATCAAAGGAGGAAAAAGCCATGTTACCAACGATTACCAAAAGAAGTTTCGGGCCGTTTCTGATGCCCCGTCTGTTTGACGATGATGTTTTCCCTGTATTCTCCGACAGGGCCAATTCAATGCCGGCTGTCAATATAAGGGAAGATGAAAAGAGATTCACTCTCGAACTTGCCGTTCCGGGGATTGACAAGAAGGATCTGAAGATTGATATCAGCGAGGATATCCTTACTATCAGCTCTGAGTCAAAAACCGAGTCGGAGGAGAACACCGACGGATACAAGAGGAAAGAGTTCAGCTACTCATCCTTCAGCAGGAGCTTCCAGATTCCCGAGAATGTGAACAAGGACAAGATCGACGCTAATTACAGGGATGGGGTACTTTCCGTCGCCCTTCCTAAAACCGAGGTCGAGAAGAACAGATTATCGCGTCAGGTTAAGATCTCATGATCGGTGATCATGATAAGAGTCCCGGCTATTCGCCGGGATTTTTGTATTTACAGTTTTCCAGGATGTGCCCTGCGAACTTTCTTCCGAACTCTATCAGGGCCGACTCCTTGTCCCCTCCCGGGGAAAATTTAAACTGAGCCGGTTCATCCATAACTTTCAGTTTCAGTGAGCGAAGGTTGCTGTTTATTATCCCTGCCGCCTCTCCGCTCCACCCGAACGATCCGAAAGCTCCGGCGCTCTTACCCCTGTCCCTGACAGGGTTTAGCAGGGCAAAAAGGTTATAGACCGGAGGCAGCGTATTCTGGTTTATGGTGGGCGAACCAATCAGAAGGGCATCAGATACGGTAAGTTTTCCGCTCAGCTCATCGGGGGATATGTTTTCAATATCAGTTACATCCACCTCAAGGCCCTCCGATTCGCGCAAGCCTGTTGCAATTAGTTCAGCAGCCTCTTTGGTATAGCCATAAGCCGAGACATAAGCTACCAGGACCTTTATCGGAGAACTCCGGGAAATAAGTTTCAGGTAATCCTCAGCATATTTCCTGGTAATTGCGATAACTTCTCTCAGGTTCTCGTGATGAACGGGGCCATGCCCGGGGCAGATGTATTCAAT
>DIKJ01000146.1:43867-51903 GCA_002424525.1 Bacteroidales bacterium UBA5621
ATCACGTCAAAATAATACTTATAAGTACTGAGGTATTCATCCGTCAGCCTGCTGAAAATATCCGGGGTACAGTAATGGGCGCCGAAGGAGTCGCATGTGAACAGGATCCTCTCCTCTTCGAGCCATGTATAGATTGAATCGGGCCAGTGAAGGTTGGGCGCTGAGATGAACTTCAGGGTCTTGTTCCCAAGATCCAGAGTGTCGCCATCCTTCACGATCAGCGACCTGAAGGGGACATTGACAATATCTTCGAGATACCTTATGGCATTCCCGCTTCCGACTACAGTTGCCTCCGGAGCCTGTTCAAGAACGATCCTGAGACTTCCGGAATGATCAGGTTCAGTGTGATCGAGCACTATATAACTTATCTCGCGGGGATCTGTCACTGACCTCAGCTTCTCAAGATATTTCCCGCTGAACTTCTCCTTTGCGACTTCTATAAGGGTCTTTTTTTCAGCATCGATAAAGAAGGAATTATATGTTGTGCCAAACTCTGTGGTCATCACAATATCAAAAGTCCTTATTTCATAATCAGTTATGCCGATCCATTTGACATCCCTTGTTATTTCAACTATCCCCGGATCATTTTTTTTCATATTAATTCCGTATTATCAGATTCTGGCTATAACGCTTTTGTTTGCTCTTACCTGCTGAAGAATGGGGATCTCGATCTCGGTGCCCAGGGGCAGGAAAACATCTACCCGCGATCCGAATTTGATGAATCCGAGTTCATCTCCCTGCTGTACCATCTGATCCTCTTTTGCGTAGGTCACTATTCTTCTGGCAACTGCACCTGCTATCTGTCTAATCAGTATCTCCTCACCCCCTTCCGTTTCTATGACTACCGAGCTTCTCTCGTTAAGTTCTGACGATTTAGGGTGCCAGGCGACCATATAGTGACCCGGGTGATACCCCACGTATTTTATCCTCCCCGACACCGGATATCTGTTGCTGTGCATGTTAAAGGGTGACATGAATATTGAAACCTGAAGGCGCAGATCATTAAAGTATTCCTTTTCTTCGGTCTCCTCTATCACAACTACTTTACCATCCGCCGGGGCAAAGATAAGGCCGGGATCGGGTTCCAGCGACCTGGCAGGAAGGCGAAAAAAGAAAAGGATAAATACATAAAGCATCAGGGAAAAGACCAGGAACGACCACTTGACAAGCGGGTAACTGCTCCATATTATCCCTGTTATAACATTGAGAATAAGCAGTATCGCAAACCCTGCCATTAATATCTTATACCCCTCTTTATGTATACCCATTTCCTTATAATTCCGGATACAAAACTAAAAAATCCGATCAATCATCCAAATAGCAGAATAAAAAGGTAAACCAGCGGGAAAGAGAATACCGTACTGTCGAAACGGTCGAGGAATCCGCCATGTCCCGGCATGATGCTCCCCGAATCCTTCACTCCGAGGCTCCTTTTCAGCATTGATTCAACAAGATCTCCATAGGTACCTGCCACCGAAATAATCACCGAAATAATAATCCATCCTGCGGTACCGGTTACTCCAAGCCATCCTGCCAGAAGCCATGCCACCAGGGCGGTTATTATAATCCCTCCTGAAAATCCTTCCCACGACTTTTTCGGAGAGATCCTTTCGAGAAGCCTGTGACGCCCGAAAGTTATTCCGGTCAGGTAGGCTGCGGTGTCGAAGGTCCAAAGCAGTATAAAAAACCCGATTACTATTCCCGGTGAGAAGTCAATGGTGCCTGCCGGCAACAATGGGGCAAGCCCGGTTCTTGAAAAAGAAGCAAAAGGGAAGAGGCAGAAGGGAACGGCATAGTAGAACAGAGGGAAAAAAGTATGGGCAAGCGAATCAAACGGTTTTTCATTTCTCCTGTAAAGCTCTGTTGCCATAATCAGCAACAGCAGAGGTATTAAGGCAAGAAACCATTCAGTGCCGATCCTGCCTGCAGAAACAAGTGTTGAAATAATGAACATGACGGAGCCGGCAATGATCCCGGTAACCGTCTGAGGATTGCTTCCTCCTCCCCTGATCAACTGATAGTATTCATACTGCGATCCGGTAAGAATTATCAGTCCGGTAATAAAGAACGATACCGGATGAAGCCAGAAGCCTCCAAGTACAAAGAGTACTATCCAGATGCCGGTGAGTGTTCTTCTTAAGAAACTGCTCAAGTTGTTTTTCTTTTAGCTTTTGCTTTAGGCTCTCTGTCCGGAACTGCCGTGTTATCCAGTGCTCCGGTCTCCTGCCCGGGACCTTTCTGCCCTGACTTTTTACCGGTCCTGCGAAGAGGCTTGCCCGGTTTTTCCGGCTCTTTTCCAGGGATCTCTTTTCCGGTTGCAGTCAGAGTAGCAGCCTCCCTCTGTTCTTTAAGGATATCCGCCCTCCTTTTGCCAAAGATCCTCTCCAGGTCCTCAGTAAAGATTACCTCCTTATCGAGCAGCAGTTCTGCGAGTACGACGAGTCCCTTCATATGGCCTTTTAGCACCTCAAGGGCCCTGAGGTACGACTCTTCAATTATCTGTTTGACTTCCTGGTCGATAAGCTCAGCGGTCTTTTCGCTGTAGGGCTTGGTAAATCCGAAATCGCTTTGGCCTGATGAGTCGTAGAAGCTGATGTTCCCCACTTTTTCGCTCATCCCGAAGAATGAGACCATGGCATACGCCTGTTTGGTAATCTTCTCGAGGTCGCTCAGGGCGCCGGTCGATATTTTTCCGAAAATAAGCTGTTCAGCTGCCCGGCCTCCGAGGGCATAGGCCATCTCGTCGAGGATCTGCTCACGGGTGGTTATCTGCCTCTCTTCCGGGAGATACCACGCAGCGCCGAGCGCTCTTCCGCGCGGGATGATGGTTACTTTAAGAAGGGGACTTGCATGTTCGAGCATCCAGCTTACCGTTGCATGGCCGGCTTCGTGATAGGCAATGGTCTTCTTTTCATCCATCGAGATGATCTTGTTCTTTCTTTCAAGCCCTCCCACGATCCTGTCGATGGCATCGAGGAAATCCTGTCTTTCAACCACCTTTTTGTTCTTTCTTGCAGCGATAAGCGCAGCCTCATTACAGACATTGGCAATATCGGCGCCTGAAAACCCTGGTGTCTGCTTGGCAAGAAACGCAATATTGAAATCCTTTTCAAGCTTGATCGGCCTGAGATGCACCTTGAAGATCGCTTCTCTCTCCTTAAGGTCAGGCAGTTCAACATGTATCTGCCTGTCGAAACGGCCGGCACGAAGAAGTGCCCTGTCGAGTATATCGGCCCTGTTGGTGGCTGCCAGGATTATCACACCCATATTGGTGCCAAAGCCATCCATCTCTGTAAGCAGTTGATTCAGGGTGTTTTCACGCTCATCGTTCGATCCGAAATTAACATTTCGCCCCCTTGCCCTTCCAACAGCATCTATTTCATCAATAAATACAATACAGGGAGCCTTCTCCTTTGCCTGCTTGAAAAGATCCCTCACCCTTGAAGCTCCCACACCGACGAACATCTCAACAAAGTCTGATCCCGAAATCGAAAAGAAAGGGACATTTGCCTCGCCTGCCACTGCCTTCGCCAAAAGAGTCTTGCCGGTTCCCGGAGGTCCGATAAGCAGGGCTCCCTTGGGTATCTTGCCTCCAAGCTGGGTGTATTTCTTCGGGTTCTTGAGAAAATCAACTATCTCCATCACTTCGGTCTTGGCCTCCTCAAGTCCGGCTACATCATTGAAATTCAGTTTAATATTTGTATCCTTATCGAATATCTGCGCCCTCGATTTTCCCACATTGAATATCCCTCCGGCCCCGCCTGCCCCTCCGCCCGCCATGCGGCGCATCAGGAACATCCAGAGCACGATCAGGAATGCGAAGGGAAGTATCCATCCGAGGATCTCCCCGAAGTAATTCTTACGGGTTATGTAATCCGGATAGATTATCTCTTTTTCGTTATAGCCTGCATTTTTCTGCTCTTCCATCAGGAAAGGCTCAAAATTGCTGATGTCACCAATATTATATGTATAATGAGGCTTGGGAACTGCCAGCCCGAATCCCCGGCCGGGCTGAACCACCTCCGGATACCTTCCGGATTCAATTGCAATGGGTGTAAGGAAGATCTCAGCCTGGTCCTTGTTGACAACCACCACCTTCTCGATATCGCGCCTGGCAATCATGTCCTTGATCATGCTGGTAGTGGCTTTCTGCACGGTCTTTCCGGACGACAGGAGCTGGAAAGCGATTATCGATATGGCAAGTATGGCAAAGATCCAGTTGGAATTGAACTTGGGCTTTGTATTCTTATCGTTTTTATTCCCGGGTGCCGGGTTATTATTGTTGTTCTCTGACATAAACGCTTGACTTATTAAATGTTGTCCTTTATGGCTTCAATTGTGGCATCGGCCCATAACGACTCGAGAGAGTAAAAAGTCCTGTACTCACTGAGAAAAATATGTACAACCACATCTCCATAATCAATCAGTACCCAGAAACAATTGTCCAGACCTTCAACATGAGAGGGCTTTATCCCCGTTCCCTGCCTGACGCTCTCTTCAACGGAATAACAAATTGAATCGACTTGTGTTGTGGAAGATCCATGGCAAATAATAAAATAATCCGTTATCCTGTTTTCAAATCTCCGCAAATCTATTTTCAGAACATCCTGCCCCTTCTTTTCAAACATCCCCCTGTAAACACTCTCCAGTAAAAGTCCGGCTTCGTCTGGCTCTTTCTTCATTAACAAAGTTTTCAGTTACATTCAAGTCGCAAAAGTACAAACTTTTATCCGTATTTTTGCACCACCCGGCCTCTTTTTGCAATTTCACCTTCCTGACTGAAAAGCCGGACTAAATATTGCGAACACAAAATTGCTGTCGAAATAAATCATTAATAATCATGATAATAGGCTCAGAACTGATTTTCGTCGAGAATGCGGCATCAACCAACACACTTGCATCAGAGTTAATACAGGGCAACAGCCCCCGCGAGGGTACCATTATCCATACCAACTATCAGTCGCACGGAAAAGGCCGGCAGGGGAACAGATGGGAGAGCGAAGACGGTAAAAATCTGCTGTTTACAATAATACTATACCCCGAAATGATACTCCCCGGGAAACAGTTCCTGATATCGATGGCAATCTCGCTGGGGATCTGCGGCTTCCTTGAAGGTGAGGTTCAGAATTGCAGCATTAAATGGCCAAATGATATATACGTCGATGGTAAGAAAATTGCAGGCATCCTTATTGAGAACAGCATATCGGGTAACATCATCAGGAGCTCGATCGCGGGTATCGGTCTCAATGTCAACCAGGTCAGTTTCCCGGCCTTTTCCCCCGAACCGGTATCCATGAGCATGATTACCGGCAGGATATACGACACCGCGAGTTGCCTTTCCCTGCTGGCCGCACGGCTGGATAAAAGGTATAAACAGCTGATTGCCGGTCAGGAATACATTATAAGGGATGAATATATCTCCCGCCTCTACAGGTATCTTGAGTGGAGCCAATTCAGGGATCATACCGGAGTATTTACCGGAAGGATATTTTCTGTTACCGGGCAGGGGCTCGTGAGAATAGAAAAGGAGGGGGATCAGATTCAGGATTACGGATTCAGTGAGATTGAATACATCCATTAAATCTGTTTCCAGTCCCTGAACTTCTCCATTTCACCGATCAGCATCTCAAGAAACTGGCCTGCAGGCTTAGAGATTATCATCTTCATCATGGGATTCAGATCGGCCCTCAGTGTTATATCAACCTCAGATGAATCATTATCGGTATCGAGGATATCAAGCAAAAGGGTAAAACTGTTTCTTTGCAGCACATCGCCGGCATAAACCACTCTGCTGAAAGGCAATTTCTCATTAAGCATCACACTGACGCTTCCCAGGGGAGCTACTTCAAAACTGCAGGATTCGCCGTCGCTCTTCCAGTTAGAAACTGTATCCCCGGGCACAAAACGGCTGAAGTTCTTTATGTCTGTGGCAAAAAGCCAGAGATCTCTGGCACTGCAGGCAAGCTTGCCTCTTCTGCTTCTGAATTCGGTACTGTCGCTCATTTTTCCTGCTGTTTTCCCCACACTGACGGGTCTTTTCTCCATTCCTTCAGGGTATCTACATCTGTTTTACTTATATAGCCGGTTTCAACTGCCGTTTCAACAAGGGCAGAGTAATTGCTTAAAGTATTCAGCCTGCAGTTTTCCGATGCAAAGGCCTCTTCTGCCTTACTGAATTCATATGTGAATATCGCAACCATTCCGGACACGTCGGTTCCTGCTTCCCTCAGAGCCCTGACAGCTCCCAGGCTGCTCCCGCCGGTCGAGATAAGATCCTCCACTACAACAACATTCTGCCCGGGCTCAAAATACCCTTCAATCTGGTTGCCAAGGCCATGCTCCTTTGCACCTGACCGTACATAGATAAACGGCAAACCGAGCTTCTGGGCAACTAAGGCTCCATGGGCGATCGCTCCGGTGGCTACACCGGCAATGACCTCTGTTTCAGGGTATAGGGTTCTAATCAGTTCTGCAAAGGAATCACGGATATAGGTCCTGACTTCGGGGTAAGACAGGGTCTTGCGGTTATCGCAATATATGGGCGATCTCCATCCGGAAGCCCATGTAAAAGGATTTGACGGTTGCAATTTAATTGCTTTAATTTGCAACAAATATTCAGCGATCTTTGTTGTAGTGTTATTCATACCGGTTATGTATAAAGTTCATTTCGAAAACAGATATATCCTTATCAGTCCGGAGCCTGACCGGTTACAAAAATACGGGTTATTCCACAATTTCAACCGTACAAGGGAACTTTACAGGCTTATTTCCGATTTTCAGTCCGACCTTAGCATCCCCTCTGTAAATATCTATGGTACGGATATTGAACACATATGGAAACTTTTCAGGATATATTTCACTGAAATACAGGCCGCAGGAGGTCTGGTAAAGCATGTGTCAGGAAGGTTTCTTTTCATTGAGAAGAAAGGAAGGCTCGACCTTCCCAAGGGACATATTGACAAGGGAGAGGAGGCAGAGGAGGCTGCGCTGAGGGAGGTTCAGGAGGAGTGCGGTGTATCCGGGCATAAGATAATAAAGCCGCTCGAATCAACGTACCATACATATAACAAGGGTAAAATATCATACCTTAAAAAGACGCAGTGGTTCCTGATGCATTACGACGGGAAACTGGTTGCGGAACCACAGGTGAAGGAAGGCATAACGCAAGTGGAGTGGCTTTTTCCGGATGAGGTTTCAAGGGTCAGGGAGAGAGCCTGGCCTTCCCTCCTGGATGTTATCAATACCTATGTTTTCTCGAGGGAGTGAAAATGATCATTCAGACAGATCATCACCCTTGTATTCATTAAGATCGATGGCCGAAGGCACAAATATTGATGCATCGCCTCCGCTCCTTATTATATCCCGCACAATAGTCGAATTGACGGAAGCATGTTCCGGGATCGTAAGAATAAAAATCGATTCAATTTCAGGAGCCATTGTCTTGTTAACCTGAGCGATAGCTCTTTCAAACTCGAAGTCGGCCGCGGTCCTGAGCCCCCTCAGAAGGAAGCCGGCACCGTTCGTCCTGCAATAATCGACAGTAAGCCCTTCATAATGATCGACTTTTATCCTGGGCTCGTCTGAGAATACCCTGGAGATCATTTCTTTCCTGACACTGAGGGGATAGTAGCTCTTTTTAAGGGCATTTGCCCCGACAGCAACAATGATCTCATCAAATACTGCCAGTGCCCGTCGTACAATTCCTTCATGTCCGATGGTAAAAGGATCGAACGATCCGGGGAAAACAGCGATCTTTTTCATTCGAATGATATTTTTTTCGGATTTTTCACCTTTTGCCTCAAAAGGGTCAGCCCGAGCACTTCCATTATGCTCTCGACATAGTGGAATTTTAATCCCGTGATATATATTTCCTTTATGTTTTCCACATCCTTGCGGTTCTCTTCTGAAAGGATCACCTCCTTAATGCTTGCTCTTTTTGCGGCAAGGATCTTCTCCTTTATCCCTCCTACCGGCAGTACTTTTCCCCTCAGGGTTATTTCACCCGTCAGGGCAAGGTATTTCTTCACCTTCCGCTG
>DIKJ01000146.1:51997-62077 GCA_002424525.1 Bacteroidales bacterium UBA5621
CCTGCATTGGCTTTCAGGTATTCGAGTGCAATTATGGCCGATTCCTTCATCACTTCTCCAAGGTTCCCCGTCAGTGTCAGTTTGCCTGTGCCCTTGCTGAGGCTGGTCTCGACAAAAAGGATCTCTCCGCCCGAAGGTGTCCAGGCCAGGCCTGTCACCACTCCGGCCTGCTCGTTCCCTGCATACAGGTCGCGGAAATACCTGGGAGGACCTGCTATCTCTGTAAGGGATCCGATGGAAAGGGCGGGATCATATTCTGTTTCCGAGGCAATCTTTTTTGCCGTTACCCTCACGATCTTTGCCAGGCTCTTGTCAAGCTCCCTCACACCCGACTCACGGGTATACTTATCGATCAGATGCTCCATCACCTTATCGTCAATAGTAAGCTGATCAGGCCTTACACCATGGTTCTCAAGCTGTTTTGGGAGAAGGTGCCTTCTGGCGATCTCAAGCTTCTCCTCAACAAGGTAGCCTGTAATCTCTATCAGCTCCATCCTGTCGCGGAGTGCCGGGCTGATCGTCGAGAGCATGTTTGCCGTGGCAATAAAGAGTACCTTCGACAGGTCATACTCCATCTCGAGGAAATTGTCAAAGAAGGTGCTGTTCTGCTCGGGATCAAGAACTTCAAGAAGTGCCGATGAGGGATCGCCCCTGAAATCGTGGCCCACCTTGTCTATCTCGTCAAGGATAAAAACCGGGTTGGATGAGGAGGCTCTCCTGATGTTTTGAATGATCCTGCCCGGCATGGCGCCAATATATGTTTTCCGGTGACCCCTGATCTCGGCCTCATCATGCAGTCCTCCAAGCGACATCCTTACATATTTTCTGGCAAGTGCCTTGGCAACCGATTTTCCGAGAGAGGTCTTCCCCACTCCCGGAGGACCATAAAGACAGAGGATTGGCGACTTCAGATCGCCTTTCAACTTAAGAACGGCAAGGTGTTCAAGTATCCGGTCCTTCACCTCATCCAGTCCGAAATGGTCATCATCCAGAACATTCCGGGCATTTATCAGATCAAGGTTATCGTTTGTGTAATAGCCCCATGGCAGGTCAAGCAGAGTCTGGATGTAATTCACCTGCACAGAATATTCTGCTGCTGCGGGATTAAGACGATGAAGCTTGCTCAGCTCCTTCCCGAAGGTTTTCTTCACATCATCGCTCCAGAGTTTCAACTCAGCCTTTTTCCTGTACTCTTCTATCTCCTTGTCCGCAGGGTTACCCCCAAGCTCATTCTGAATGGTCTTCATCTGCTGATGGAGCAGGAATTCACGCTGCTGCTGGTCGAGGTCGATCTTTACCTTCGACTGCAGTTCATTTTTAAGCTCAAGAACCTGGATCTCCTGAACCAGATATTCAAGCAATGCATAGCCCCTGTCACGCAAACTGTTTATTTCCAGCAATTTCTGTTTGTCCTGGACCTTAATGTCGGTATTGGAACAGATAAAGTTTATAAGATAGGTGCTGTTCTCTATATTCTTGATAGCGAATGAGGCTTCGGGGCTTATGTTGGGATTTATCTTGATTATCTTGAGAGAAAGATCTTTAAGCGAGCCCACTATCGCATCAAAATCTCTGTTTTTCGAGTCCGCTTTTATCTCGGGGATAGTACTTACCCTTGCAACGAAATAGGGATCATCCGAAACAAGCTCGCTCAGTATCATCCTTCTTCTTCCCTGGATGATGGCGGTAGTCGAACCGTCGGGCATCTCGAGAAGCTTGACGATCTGGCCTACCGTTCCGACGCTGTGAAGATCTTCAAACTTCGGATTTTCCGTTTCGGGTTCCTTCTGGGCCACCGTGCCCACTATCTTGCTCTCCCTGTAAACGTCCTTGACAAGCTGTATCGATTTGGGACGCCCAATGGAGATCGGAAGAACCACACCAGGAAACAAAACAGTATTTCTCAGTGAGAGAACCGGTAGGGTATCCGGTATTTCGACATCCTCAATATCCCCGTCTTCCCCGTCAGCTATAATGGGAATTATATCCCCCTCCCCGTCGACCAGGTCAGGCAATAAAAATCCGTTAAAGCTTCTTCTTTGTCTCTTTTCCATATAGAATTAACAGGCTTCAAATTTACACAATATTTTTTCAAAAACCCCGGGGTTACCGTTCAGCGCTTTCATTTCAGCCTGATAATCAAAAAAAATCCCGGTCTGGAGCCGGGATAGTATCTTTCTTTGTTTTTGTTTATTTCTTTTTGCCTACGTGGTTCTTATAGCGGTTCATAAACTTGTCGACCCTTCCCGCAGTGTCAACGAGTTTCATCTTACCAGTGTAGAAGGGATGTGATGTGTTTGATATCTCAAGTTTGATAAGCGGATATTCATTGCCGTCTTCCCATTTTATATTTTCCCTGGATGGTGCTGTTGACTTGCTTAAGAATGTATAACCATTCGACATGTCCTGAAAAACCACCAGCCTGTAATTACCCGGATGTATTCCCTCTTTCATTGCTTTACTTTTTCCTTATACTATAAAATTATTTCCCTGATTAGGGAGTGCAAAATTAATTCAAATAATTTAATATGCAAAGAGATCTTTCAAATTATTGAGCTCTTTACTTCTCTCCTGTAACCTGCTGAATCCATTCCGCCAGTTCGTCCCTGTATCTTATGAACTCAAGTTTATTGTTGATCAGATACCTGTAGGTGATATGTGTTTTGGCTCTGTGCGCTCCCAGGGCTTCATATATTGCCGTCATTTTCGGGTTGAAATCTCCAACCCACGATAATTCCAGTTCATTATACCATGGTTTCTTCCTGAAGACCTCATACAGATTGTAGAATATTGCAGATTCCACCCCGCTGTTCTGGTATGAGGGATCCACTCCGCCGGCAACAGCCCTCATTCTTGTCATTTTATGTGTACTCCTGTACCATACAAACCGTATTTTATTCCACAGGTGAAGTCTGCCGTTGAAATGCTTTATTATCTGATTGAGATCAGGCAGCAGCAGGAAAAAGGCGATTGGCCTCTCATTATGATAAGCGAACCAGATCAGGTCTTCATCGATGATCGCCTTTGTTTTGCTGAACGTTTCCTGCAGAAAAGCGGGATCGAGTGGTGTAAAATCCTTCTTGAAAACTGCCCATGCGCTGTTGTATATCTGCACCAGATCGTTAACAAACTTATCCTTTTCGCTGAATAAGAAATGGCGGAACGAGTATCCCGGACGCATGGAGAGCCACCCGGCGATTTTCATGATCCGTTCCGGGAACTGTTCCAGTCTGCCATCAGGTCCTCTGACAGTCCGGTGGTAGGAGTATTGCTCGAAATAGTTTCTGAATCCGTACTCCTCAAAGAAATCCTTGTAGTACTTTTTATTATAAGGCATTCCGAAACCCTGTTGCATAAATCCCTCCACCAGCAGCCCCCAGTTGTTGTCGTTCTCTCCGAAATTCACGGGGCCGTCCATCGCCTCCATACCTCTCTCCGCGAGCCAATCCCTGCCTGCATCAAAAAGGGTAAAGGCTGCTTCCCTGTTGCCGGTCACTTCAAAAAATCCAATACCGCCTGTCGGCTGACGGTTTGCCGATACCCTTGTTCCGTCGATAAATGCCGCCATCCTTCCAATTGTCCTTCCCTCTTCGTCCTTTAAGATCCACCGGACCGCCTCTCCCTTGCGCAACAGATAGTTCTTTTCCCGGTTAAAGATATCTTCGGTCTGTGCATCAAGAGGGCACACCCAGAACGGATCCCCCATGTACAACCTTTTAGGAAAATTCAGGAATTCCCTTCTTTCATCCGGAGTATTGACAACACTAATCTGCATGGTATATTTATCTGATTAACAGCTAATAAACTCAGGTTGCTGGTTACTGGTTACTGGTTACTGGTTGCTGCCCGCCTCAAATATATGAATTTACTGAATACCGGTTACTGAATACCGTCCTAATGAAGATCAATAACCCTGTGATCTATCAGGACAAATAAGAGACCCAACAGGGCTGAATAGATGAGGAACAGTTTGACGGGGGTATATTCACCAGGTTTGATATTCATTTTGAGCCACAGATATCCTCCGAGGAAAATCTTGCCAAGGGTGAATACAATAAATGTTGCCAGAGCCACCCCGACAAGTCCGTATCCCCATTTTATCATAAGGAGGCTAAGTGGTATGTTCAGTCCAAGCTCCATAAGCGCTGCGAAAAGGGTTATGTGTGTCTTTTTCCTGCCTACAATGACTGTCTGCGGAAACAGAAGCCTGGGAATGACAAGCAGTGTATAAATAAGGAAAATATCAGCGCTTTTCTGAAACTCGGGAGTAAACATGCGGGGGAAGAGCCATCTTGCGGAAAGCATCAGCACCATTGTTGCGGGAAAACAGATGTGCATCAGTCGCCGCGATTTGACCTTTATCTTTGCCAGCGATTCCTTCATGCGAGTTCTCGTCGAGAACTCGGGAAGCATGGCGTTGCTAAGCCCTCCTGCAAGCATGAGGACCAGAGGGAATTCCTTGGCTCCGTACCGGAACCAGGCAAACATTGCCGGATCGCGGTAGACTGACGAAATAATGACGCCGTCGGTATACTGCGCTGAACCACTGATAAGTGAAGTAAGTATCAGCGGGACACCAAGATACAGATGTTCCTTCATGAATTTCAGCGAGATTGTCATTTCGGTATACCTGCGGAGAAGAACGATAAGCCATATCCACCTCACACCGGTTATTGCCAGGAGTCCGTAAACGGACCACATAATATCCTTCTCCAGCAATATTGGTGCAATAACCAGTACCAGCTGTGCAAGGAAGGTATAAAGTCCGTACTGGAAAATCCGGTATGACCTGTTGTTCAGCAGATAAATATATTCTATAAGGCATACGGGATTGCTGAGAAGAATATACAGAAGCAAAAGGTTCAGGAAAGGATCGTTGCCGGTATAGTTGAAAACCGAAAAATTATATTTTATAATGTGCCCGAGGAAAAAAATGAGCAGGCTGAAAAAACAGAGAAGAAGAAAAGCATTGAAGATCTCGGGTGACCTGGAAGTACCGTTATCCCCGATCTTCCGGTAGGTCCTGTTCCGGTGGTAAAGAGGAAGAAGTGACTGAATGACGCCTGTGACCCAGAAAAAACTCACCAGTCCGGCTATGAAGAGGAACATCTCCCATGATCCTATTTCGGCGCGCGTTAGATGACTCTTGGTAAAAACTATACTGATGATGAGGAAGGTTACGAATCGCATCAGCTGGTAAAGCTGAAGTCCGGAAATATTATCAATCAGTTTTATTCTTTTCAAAAGGTACAATTAAAAAGTCTTTTTGATAACACCCGGAGGAGTAAAAAATTGTGCCGTGTGAATCATTTTTTGACGGACCATTAAAGATAGTGGCCGAAAAGGAGAACCATAAAAAAATCGGAAATTTTGAGAAATGGATTTTTTGGTCTTATTTTGCATCTCATAAACGGTGGATGTAGTTCAGTCGGTTAGAACGTCGGATTGTGGTTCCGAAGGTCGTGGGTTCGAATCCCATCTTCCACCCCACTGATAAAAACAAGCGAAGGCAATTATCTGAAATAATGATAGTTGCCTTCGAAGTTTTTCTAACAATTTGTAATTTCTAACTATATTCTATCCTTGTGTTGTAAAAATCACACTTTTTAATTAAAAATGTTTATTGCTGGTTTCCTGTTCCAATATCCTCATCCATTAAGCGGTTAAGCAACGCAATATACTGATTATTGTTCTCGCCATGAAATAAATTCTTTATAGTGCTCCTGACATAATCCTGCAACTGATAATCGTTGGCGTATTTGTGGATAACCTCTACCTGTGCAGTGGTTGAGGTATCAGGATGCTTTAAAATCTCACGAAGGTTGAAAGATATGTTATTGCGGGCATTAATGACTGACCCGTTGCTGATATGGTTATCAAATTGTAGCAAATCCATTTTAACAGGTATTCTTTGCCATTTAATAAATTGTATTTCTTTGCCTTTGCTTATTGCATATTCTTTTTTATGGTTCAGCATGTCTTTCCTGCGCACTCTGTAGAACCTCAACCATGATTTAACCTCATTTGCAAAAATTGCACCAACAAATCCCGCATCTGACAATTTTTCCAGACTTAACAGGTTCAATTGATACTGTTTCAGTTTTTTGTAGTTCAACTGGATTTCAAACCGACCTACGTTTTCCTTTGGTATCCCGTTTTTGCACCAGAAGTCGGATATGTATTCCTTTTTTGTTTGTGCAATTTCATTGCTTTTATCGTATAGCCGTGCTGAAATTCCAGATTTACTTTTTCCAAACGACCAACTAAGCCAACGGTGTTCCTTCTTATTGAATGCAGTCGGCAATATGGTAATAGCATCGTTGCTTGATTGAACGGTATAACTCTTTGCCCACTTGTTAAGCATGTCGACCTGATTAAATATATCAGTACCATCCAGAGCAATATCCAATCTTGCATACCTGACAAAGGTTAAACCAAACTCTTTCAACAGTCGGTATATAGTATGTTGGTAATTTACAGTATATAAAAGAACATTTGTAATCTTTACGGATACTTCATTATAACCATGTGTGCTGTTATTCGGACATGAATAAATATCACATACCTCAACACCGTTTAAATATACTCGATGCAGATTACGAAAACTGGGATTATGGTGAACACTTATCTTTTCAACAGTGAATCCCGCAATGCTGTCATAAACCAAATTTATCGGTTCAGTCCACGAACAAATAAATTCAATCCAGTCGACACAGATAGCATACAGGTTGTCGGATTGATTATCCAGATATTTTATTTTACATGCTTGGTAAGAGGTTGAGGTTGCACTGTAAATTATATTTGTTGAACCTGAATAATCAGGAAATGAGAAACCATTGTCAATGGCTGAATCATTTTGCGTTTTTGCAGTATTTATGGACAGATGCTTCATAAAAAAGAGCGTTAAATAAAGTAATTTTTTCAACCCCTCATCTTAAAAAATGGGGGGTTCGCATTTTATAAATACGTCATCTGCCTGAAAAAAATTTATAATTTTTTATAAAATCACTTTTCCGTATTTTTTTCTGATTGTGAGGAAATATCGATGCTGCACCCACATTGTTAGATGTCCCGATTAATAGTAACTAAAAGAAAGTCAGGATACAATGATTTAAATAAAGTATGGGAGATTTGGTAGGGGGATGGTGTAAGTGTATTTATAGAGGGGGTTATAGTACCTATAAAAGGTAGTATTGGTACATATAAGGTGAAACATAAAAAAAGACTATTCCCCGGGTCAAAGAAAGGCACTTCGTGCCTCTCTTTGACCCTTTGTATCATATTAAGTCAAAAAGACAATACTACAACGGTTGGATTTTGTAATCTAATTATATGTAAATGCTGAAGGTACTAATTGCGAAAATGCTTTCAGTTTGGTTTCACTATCGTCAAATCATAGACTTGTAGATTGTCTCCCGTACCTCTTTGAAAAATTATCTTTTCCCCAGATTGAATCAAGGTATAATCTCCATTCAACAGGCAATCATATTTAACACCTGTAAGTTCTCCACATTGGCAATCAGGAACGGCAGGTAAAACTGTCGCATTAAAAGAAATTGTGCCATTCTTTATTTTGTATGAGCCTTTTGTCACACATGGGTACTTCTGATTATATACTCCGCCTGATGGAACTTCCGAATAGTTGTTTCCATCGATAACAAGTGCTGTAAAGGTACGTTGCCCTTGAGTGCTAAACGAACCAGAATAATATCCATCAGTTGAAAAAGCATCCTGTTTTTCACAACTAAAAATGAAAGACAGACTGGTTAATGCAACTAAAAAAAACAAAACTTTTACAATTTTTTGCATGCTATGCGAATATTATATTATTAACCAATGCAATAACAATTTCAAAGATATAACATTATAAAGATAAAGTCAAGATATTGGCACATATAAAGATTGAAACCTTCCCATCATGTTTGGTTTTCATTTTTAATATATTCATTTAAATCTATATGTTTAATTCTCATCTGCCCGTTAATCCGAATTGTCTTTATCTTTCCTTCATTGATAATTTTATAAATAGTGGGACGGCTAAAAGACAACATCTCAGCAACTTCATTGATGGAGTAGTATTTGTAGTTCAGCAGATATTTTACAACACTTTCCTCAACGTCATAGATTTTCCTTGTATCCACCACAGCGGATTCACCAATTACTTCCGTATCAGTATATCGAATTTCAGTTTCATCGTAGACAATTCCTTTTTTGTAAAGGAACTCACGCAACTCCAACGCACTTTCAAAAGTTAAATCCAACGGAACAAATTTATATATGGGATATGTGATAGTTATTTTAAAGAAGTCAAGGTACTGAAATGCTCTTGGCGGATATTTAAACCTTATTCTCATTCCGTGCTTTGGATGAAGTTTCTCGTCAAATGTAACCATGACCAGTTGTTTTAGTTTTCTTTAACTGCAAAATTCTTGTTCCAAATATCCATTGCGTTCACACGTGCCTTGTCTGTAATAGCAATATATTTCTTGAATGACCGAAAATCTACGTGACCCGTCATAGACATTATGACCTCTGGACGTACACCATTTATAAGGTTCTGTGTAATGAAAAAACGTCTACCGTGATGGCTGCTCATGATTTCATGCTTTTTTAACGACTCTTGAACCTCTTTGTTTCCACGATAACTGATTTTCATTATCGGTTGTGATATGCCGACATGTTCACAAAGTTCCTTGATGTAGTCGTTATACTTCTGGTTGCTGATGGTAATCGCTGAGGTATCATAGTTACATTCCGTAAGAATCTCTCTTGCATTATAATTCAATGGTATTTGAAGTTTCTGCCGTGTTTTGGTGCTGTTCATGAATATAGTATCGTTCCGCACATGGCTTTTACGGATTTTGATTGCATCACTGTATCGTAATCCCGTACTGCATTGCAGCACGAACATTTTTCTTACATTTTCAAGTCTCTCGTTATCCAACCTGTTTAAGAGCATTCTGTATTCGTCTTCTTCCAGTGTAATAAGAGCAGGAACAGGTTTTGTTTTAATGGTGTACTTTTTATATGCCAAGTTGACTGGCAAACCCTTGTCGTGCTGACCGTTGAGGAAGACCCGAAGTGTTTGCAGGTTCTTTAATATGGTGCTGTCGGCTAAATGTTTCGTTATGACCTCATCACTGTCCTTGGATTTCATTTCAATTTTAACCTGAGAAAGGTATATCTCAAATTTTTCAAAGAAGATGTTATCTATCTCGCTGAGTATAATGGTATCCTTCCGATACTTCTCAAACGCTAAAAGATGCGTTCTGAGCGTCTTAAAATCCTTCATACCATTTCTGGTTAAGGTTCTGTCTTTAAGTTTCAGAAACTCATCGTAAATATCGAAAAAACCGAGTGTAACCGGGGAAGTCTTTTCAGCGTACCTTTGTTTTATTTCAGATAACTGGAATCTTCCTTTCTGTGATAGTTCGGCAATTATATCGGTTACCAGTTCTTTCTGTGCATTCAGCATCTGGTTTACCTTGTAATAATCCTTTGCTTTGGTGCGGATAACTGACTGGCTCTTTGGTGACCAACTATCAGCATTGACCTTGATAAGCGTTGGAATCCTGATTGTTTTCTTCTTCTCACCTAATCTGGATACACTAACCTCAACATACACGGTGCAATCACCTGCTTTGTTTGCCTTGGTTGCTTCAATCATTAATCTTGTGTTCATTTTCTAACTATATTCTAACTTAACTAATGTAAATATACGTAAAATATAAATAACTTGTTTTAATTAAGATTGATTTTTAAGCAGATAGCCACGTTCAGACAGGTAGGTTAGATTCCCATCTTCCACCCAGACAGAAAAAGCCTTCCCGCATTGCGGAGGGCTTTGTTTTTTCATAGCGTTGAAAGCTTGCTTTCATCGTCCCCCCCGGGGATCGCCATCGAAGCCCCGCCTTGAGGGATAAACTCCGCGGAGATGGCAATCCCAAAATACCGGAACAACCTCATATTCTTACCCCCCTTCCCGTAAGTGGAATTCTTTAAATACCAGCTAATCAGTAAGTCACACTAAGGCCTTCTTCTCATATTTGCGGTAGCGCAGATTGGCCGTCACTGAAACGG
>DIKJ01000203.1 GCA_002424525.1 Bacteroidales bacterium UBA5621
GAAGGCCTGATGAATGCATGGGGATGCACACTAAGCCTTTCCATCCTTGTTTTATCGCCAAGAATACTGCCCCTGGTCCTGCCGCTGCTGGGGTCGATCGTCAGCACGGCGAGCCGTCTTCCCTCGTCAAGGACAACCACGCCGAAGGCATCGATGAATGTGCTCTTGCCGGCCCCCGGAACACCCGTGATACCTATCCTTACCGACCTGGCACTGTAGGGCAGGCACTTGCCGATAATCTCCTGTGCAATATCGTCATGCTCTGGCAACAGACTCTCGGTCAATGTTATAGCCTGACTGAGAATGGTCCTGTTGCCCGACAGGATACCATCGACAAACTCATCGGAAGAATAGATCTTTCGTTTAGCCCTTTTCCTGCTCTTAAGTATATCAGGATTAATATTGGGCGGAGTTGACACACCCTCATTCACCGTAAGGGCGCTCTTATGTCCTTTTTTCGGGTTTATTGTGCCTGCGTTTTGGGAACAACATCGGCAGTAAGCATCAGTACCACTTCGCTGTTTTTGGGATCGTTCGTGTAAACATATATGGCTTTGGTGGTCTTCCCTTTATAACTGCCCGAATTGAAAACTGCCTTTATCGAGCCTGTTTCACCTGCCTTTATCGGGGCGTCTTTCACTCCCTGCTGTACTGCCGTACAACCGCAGGTCGACCTGATATGCCTTATCTCCAGGTCTTTCTTCCCTGTATTGGTGAATTTGAATTCAAACTCTTTTGAAGTGGCATCAGCCATTGTACCCAGATCGACGGTCTTGGACTCTACATTGAAGACCGGCGCATTGGCGAGATCCTCCTTCGACAGCTTTGAAAAATCCTCTACAAGGTTTGCCGACACATAGTAATAGATTTTCGGGTCAATAGTACCGTTTACCTTTACCTTAATCAGGTCGCTGACATTTCCCCACCCATTGTTTTTGGTTGCATCATAGGTGCCTTCAATAATGCCCTTCTGTCCCGGCTTAAGGGTCTCGGGATTGGCTCTCAGGGCAAGATGGGCAGGCACATTATCGAACTCTATCTTTGCCGGAGCATCAGAGGTGTTAACCACCTGCATCACCCTGATCTTCTTCTCATTCTTCCTGACACTGGTAAACGCGAGATGATTGCTTTCAAACCTTACTCCTCCGACAGGGAATGTAAAGAGCTCCTCCACCGTCTTTTCCCTCGGAACCACCTCCCCCTTTATCGTAAGCACTGCTACCTGAGGCGCAGAGTTTGTATAGACCGAAAGGGTCTTGTTAAAAGCGCCGGGACGGTTTGCAGGGTCATAAATGGCAGTTATCTTTCCTTTCCCGCCGGGAGAAATCGGCGACTTGGTCCACTCAGGTGTTGTGCACCCGCACGAAGCAACAATATTCTGAATGACCAGAGGCGCATTTCCGTTGTTTGTGACCGTGAAATCATAAGTCTGCCTCCCAGCCTCTTCCTTGAATGTTCCGAAATTATGTTCATTTGATGAGAGTTGCATCTTTGGCTGTCCCCAGGCGGAAATAGCAAAAGATGCGATCAACAAGGTAAAAAATGCTCTTCTCATATCAAATTATTTTAAGATAACAAATTGTCACTTTTCTGAATTAAACGGTTGCTGGCCGGTAAAAGTTGCATCAAATACTACAAAAATCAGACCAAAAGCGTTTATCTTCATCAGGATACAAATTTAATAAAGTTTGTCATTTTTTGCGAATTATAATTGATAATATTTTAGCTTTGCTCCCTGACATTAATTGTTTGGAACAGAATTTGCTGATCAAACTCCGGCCCGTCTCTTGAAGGACTATTTGATGAAGATTACCAAAAAACTGATTATCATAATTATAGGCTGCATTCTTTCGCTCGATGCAGGTGCTCAGTTTTATAACGGACATCAGATGCCATTTGGCAAGAACAAAGTCCAGTATTATGATTACTACTGGTCGTTCTACAGATTTGATGACTTTGACTGTTATTTTAATGAGTTTGGCCGTGACCTTGCCCAGTTTACAGCTGATTTCGCAACCAGGAAGATAAACGAGATCGAGGAGTATTTTGACTACACCCTCGAGAAGAGGCTGATCTTCATTATCTACAACAAGCAGGGCGAGTTCAGGCAGTCCAACATCGGACTAGTTACCTTCGATGAGGATACTTATAATACCGGGGGATTCAGCAGGATCATCAAGAATAAGGTGATGCTCTATTTCGAAGGTGATCATGTATCCTTTCAGAAACAGATATCTGCATCAATTGCGGAAGTGGTTGTCAATGAGATGCTTTACAGCGCTGACCTGAAAGACCGTATCGCCAGCTCATCCGTCATAAACATGCCCGACTGGTACCTGAAGGGACTCATCAACTATGTCGGGTTCGGCTGGGATTTCAATGTTGAAAACAGGGTCAAGGATGGACTCAGCACCGGGAAATACAACAAGATAAACCACCTCGAATACAATGATGCCATCTATGCAGGGCAGTCTTTCTGGAGATTTATAGGAAGGGAATACGGGGATGCAATTATTCCCAATATCATTTACATCACCAAGATCTACAAGAATATTGATGACGGATTCCTGTATGTGACCGGGAAGAAGCTGAAAGAGCTCCTTGAGGATTGGCGCCAGTATTACAGCGAAGAGTATGCTGATGACAGGAAAAGACCCGGGGAGGATGGTAACATTATCCGCAAATCAAGGAGGGAACAGATATTCCAGCAGATAAAGGCCAGCCCTGAGGGCGGCCATATTGCTTACGTCGCCAACGACTGGGGCAGAAAGAGGATCTGGCTTTATGATGAGTCTACCGGCAAGCAGAAAGTCATTTTCAAGGCTGAACCCAGATTTGAACAGAAAACGGACAATTCCTACCCTGTCATTGCCTGGCATCCCACCGGAAGGATCCTTACATATATCAACGAGGAGAAAGCCGGACTGGTAATGTATTTCTACAGGATTCAGGAGAGGACGACTGAAGAGAGAAATCTGCTCTATTTTGACAAGATACTGGATTTCTCATATTCCCCTGATGGGACAAAGCTTGTTTTTTCTGCCGTAAAAGACGGTTTTTCAGATATTTACATTCATACGATCGCATCCGGAACGAATGACCAGATAACAAGGGACGTTGCCGACGACCTGAATCCTGCCTTCCTGAGGGAATCACCCGGAGAAATAATATTTTCATCGAACCGGATGTCCGATACCCTTACCAATACGAACAGCCCTTTTGAACGGCTCTCTCTTACCTATGACCTCTTCCTGTACGACACCGAAAGCAGAAGCAATATCCTGACAAGGCTGACCGAAGACAGGTTTTCGAGCAGGCACCAGCCTTCAGGCGTAGCAAAAGGCAGATTCTCCTATGTCGGCGACCAGACCGGGGTCCTCAACAGGTTTGTAGCCTCTTTCGACAGTACGATAAGCTATATCGACACCATTACGCATTACAGATATTTTATCAACTCCGTACCTGTCACCAATTACGACCGCAACATAATCGATCAGTCTGTTGTGAGCGGCTCCGATACATACGGCGAAATTTTATTCAACCAGGGAAAATATCAGGTCAGAAAAGGGTCGGTAAGAGAAACACAACGTGTTCCGGAGAGCGAAATCAACATTTCAAGGTTCAGGGAAGAGAGGAACGAGTACCTCCACAAAGCCGACAGTATAGACCAGATAAGGCGATGGCTCATCGCTGAGGACAAAAAAAGAAGGGACACACTCACCAAGCCCCTGTATGAATACTATCTGACAGATGAACCCATCGATATCAATCATTACATCTTTGAAAAGGAAAAACAGAACTATTACGATCAGCTGTGGCGACAGGATTATATGGATATAGATCTCGATACGGGGACGCTGAAACTGCCCCTCATACGGATTTACGAAAC
>DIKJ01000162.1 GCA_002424525.1 Bacteroidales bacterium UBA5621
TATCTTTTATCTTTTGTCTTTTGCAGCCCGTTAGCTCTTCGCTCCCCGCTCTTCGCTCTACGCTCTAATTATACCCGTACCCCGCCTTCTGCAAATCCCTCACCGACCTGAAGGGCCTGGGCGGATTCAGGTATTTGTTCAGATGATTGTAGATCTTCATCCTGATTTCCTTTGCCTCCATATAGTCCATTCGGTCGAACGAATGACCGCCGGGCATGGCGTCGAATATCTCATACGAAAAATTCTTTTTGCCTTCAGCCTTAAGTGATTTGATAAGATGTTCGACTTCAAGCACATTCACGTCCTCATCATTTGTATTTGTATGAATGAGCAGGGGAGTGTTCTGATATTTGTGCACCTGCCATGCAGGCGATCTTTTCCTGTATTCTGCCACATTCTGGTCAGCCGGCTTTCCTATCGCCGCCTGTTCTGAGAAGAGATCGCGGTATGCCTGGTTTTTGTAACCCATACGGGCTATCAGGTCACTCACCGGGACACCTGTGAACGCCACCCTGTAATTTCCGGGATATTCGAAGATATTGAACAGGGCAATATAGCCCCCATGGCTCCAGCCAATTATCCCGACCCTATCCTTGTCGACTATTGAGTAGTTGTCGATCATATATTGACGGCTGGCGTCAACATCCTGCACCTCAAGACCCCCATAGTCTATCATATTGTATAGTGCTGCCCCGTAGCCTGTCGAGCCACGGTATTCCGCTGCCGTTACTATATACCCCTGCGAAACCATCTCCCTGATTATGTGAGTATAATAAGTATTGAAATTAGCGTGTACCCCCCCGTGGGGGAATACAAGCAGTGGGTATTTCTTAGCCGGGTCAGCATTTCTCGGTATGAAAACGTATGTCCAGAATTTAACCGGATTGCCTGCACCCTGACCTGTGGGATTCTTCTCCACAGCGAGCGGGGGCCCGGTGATATACACCTTGTCGATAAAGGCAATATCGCCAACCCTGTTGTACCATTGAAGATCATCGATCTTCTTCTCAAGAATGTCAAACTGATGCCTCAGATCCTCAAATCTGGCTTCTGTCTTGCTGATGGCATTCATCAGTTCGGTTGTTCCAGGCTGCCCTGATGCCTTAAGAAATGATAAGTTGAGCAGACCAATAATTAAAATCAGGTTAAAGATAATTTTTGTCATTTTTCAGTTTTTATTATCACTTCCCCCTTGAAAACGAAAGTTGCTGGTCCGGTGAGCCGGATATTCGTAATTCTTTTATCCTCAATCTTAAATTCGACATTGAGGTTCCCTCCCTTTGTTACAATATTTACAGAATTGCTGTCAAAATGTCCTGAAAGGACCGAAGCAATGGCAGAAGCCGTTACTCCTGTGCCGCAGGAGAGAGTCTCGTCCTCCACACCTCTCTCGAAGGTCCTGACAAATATATGGTTATCTTTCACCTCGACGAAGTTGATATTGGCACCACCTGGCGGAAGATCCTCAGACCAGCGCAATCTTCTGCCCTCGTTATAGACATCCATGCCGGCAACGTTTCCGCTGAATACTATATAATGAGGCGAACCGGTATTAATGAAGTAATTACCGTTTATCAGACCTGTTTCTTTCACATCGTTCATCTGGAGGGTTATGATATTGTCTTTTGCGGAAGCTTTATGAGTACCGTCTATCGCGCTGAAGATGAGTTTTTTACCTGCAATTCCCTCCCTGATTGCGAATTGAGCGGCACATCTGCCGCCGTTGCCGCACATGGAACCTTCGAATCCGTCGGAATTAAAATAGGTCATCCTGAAATCGAAGCCATCAGCCTCTTCTATCAGGATGAGGCCATCAGCACCGATGCCAATGCGCCGGTCGCACAGCCTGCTGACAAGAACTGAATCTCCGGGATTAAAAACAGCTTTCCGGTTGTCTATTATAATGAAATCGTTACCGGTTCCCTGGTATTTGTTAAATGTTATTGTTTTCAATGTTAAAGTGTTGTTAAATGTGTATCTTTAATACTGGTTCCGGGTTAAAAAAGCATGAACTTTGTAAACAATATTCCATGAATCGCGTTGTAAAGATAAAAATCTTTCTTCAAGGCATAATATTTGAATAATGCATACCGGAAAGTAAAATAGTAATAACTAAATATACAACTATGAAGACAAAGAATTTATTAGGTGCATTGGGCATGGCTCTTCTTGGGGCAGCCATCGCTCTGTTTGCATATACCAAAATAATTGATAAACCATCGGTGATCCAGGTTAATGACAGTTCAGAGATAAGCAGCCGGGATGTCAGGGCTATGCTTACCTCCTATGTTCAGCAGGGAGGGCAGATCGATCTGACATATGCTGCAGAGCAGACGGTTCATGCCGTTGTTAATGTCAGGACCAAAACAATGATGGGAGGACAGACCATGAACCCGCTCTGGGAATTCTTTTACGGTGAAAGGTACGGCAGACAGAGAGAACCGAGAGAGGTACAGGGCATCGGATCGGGGGTTATAGTTTCTTCTGACGGATATATCATTACTAACAATCATGTGATTGAGGGCGCTGATAATGTGAATGTCAAACTTAACGACAACAGGGAATTCACCGCGGAGGTTGTCGGAAGGGACCCCAGTACAGATATCGCCTTACTGAAAGTAAAGGCTCAGGACCTCCCGTTCGTCAGATACGGTGATTCTGATGAACTCAAACTCGGAGAATGGGTCCTGGCAGTCGGTAATCCCTTCAACCTGACATCAACTGTTACTGCAGGGATTGTGAGTGCAAAGGGAAGGAGCCTCGGAATAATCGAGAGAGATTTCAGCGTTGAGTCATTCATACAGACAGATGCTGCCCTTAATATGGGCAACAGCGGAGGTGCATTGGTGAACACCAAAGGATTGCTGGTGGGGATCACCACTGCAATACTTTCTCCAAGTGGAGCTTATGCTGGAAATTCATTTGCTGTTCCCATCTCAATAGTAAAGAAGGTCGTCGACGACCTGAAGGAATTCGGAGAGGTACAGAGAGCCATTATGGGAGTGGTCATTCAGCCCGTAACACCCGATGATGCCAAAAAACAAAACCTTTCAGAGGTCAGGGGTGCCAGGATAACAGGTCTGACAGAAAAAGGATCGGCTCAGGAAGCAGGACTCAGGGAAGATGATATTATTACCAGGGTCAATAACGTGGCAATAAGCTCAGTGGCAGAACTTCAGGTACAGATAAGTAAATTCCGCCCCGGCGACAAAGTGTCGGTTACTTATGTAAGAAACGGAAAGGAGAGCTCTGTTCCGGTCATTCTTAAAAACATTGCAGGAAACACCGGAGTAGTGAAGCCCGGTACAGGAACAGGCATAGTTTTCGGAGCAAGAGTAGAACCTCTCAGCCAGTCGGAGATGCGTCAATATAAGGTTGATCATGGCGTCAAAGTAATTGAAGTGAACGATGGCAGATTCAAAGACCTTGGTATCAGCAGAGGTTATATAATCCTTACGGTAAACGGCAACAAAGTCAAAAATGCTGCTGAAATTCGTGAAACTACTTCTGGCGAAAAGAGCCTTAATTCGATCGAAGGGATCCAGGCTAACGGCACATACTTCAGTTTTCAGTTTAGAAGATAATCTTTTAGCTAGTGTAAATAATTGTTATTCAGTGGGATGATAAAAAAATCCCCCGTGTTGATAACAATGCGTCAATATTTTTGTTATTATACATAAAAGCAATATCTTTGCGAAAATTTTTCCGGAGGCATAATGAGACAGCTAAAGATTACCAAATCCATAACAAACAGAGAAAGTGCATCACTTGATAAATATCTGCAGGAGATTGGTAAGGAGGAGTTGATATCGGTGGAAGAGGAGGTTGAACTGGCCCAGAGGATTAAAAAGGGGGACAGAGCTGCTCTTGAGAAACTTACAAAAGCAAACCTCCGTTTCGTCGTATCAGTCGCCAAACAGTATCAGAACCAGGGACTCAGTCTTCCTGACCTTATTAATGAAGGTAACCTGGGCCTTATCAAAGCTGCCGAGAAATTTGATGAGACAAGGGGATTCAAATTCATTTCCTATGCTGTGTGGTGGATAAGGCAGTCGATCCTCCAGGCCCTGGCAGAACAGTCGAGAATCGTCAGACTTCCTCTGAACCAGGTCGGTTCACTTAACAAGATCAATAAAGCCTTTTCGAAGTTCGAACAGGAAAATGAGCGTACTCCTTCTCCGGAAGAGCTGGCCGATGTGCTGGAACTGCCTAAGGAGAAAGTAACTGACACACTTAAGGTGTCGGGCCGTCATGTCTCCGTCGATGCCCCTTTTATTGAGGGAGAAGATAACAGTCTGCTCGATGTGCTTACTAATCTCGATTCTCCGGTGGCTGATAAACTGCTTATGGATGAATCGCTTTCGCGCGAGATCTACAGGGCACTTGCAACCCTTACCGAAAGGGAGAGAGATATAATAAGGTTTTTCTTTGGCATTGGCTGTCAGGAAATGACCCTTGAAGAGATAGGTGAGAAGTTTGGCCTTACACGTGAAAGGGTACGCCAGATAAAGGAAAAAGCAATACGCAGGCTGAGACATACCTCGCGCAGCAGATTACTGAAGGGTTATTTGGGTTAGTTATACCGGGTTATCCGGAATGAAAAGGGCGTTGCATGCAACGCCCTTACTATTATCAGACCGGTGATGTGAGAAAAAAGAATAATTGCTTCCCGTAATGGAATTCAGGCTTGTTTCAGATTTTCAGCCGACCGGCGACCAGCCCGAAGCTATCAGACAGCTTGTGGAGGGACTTGAAAAGGGAGTCCCGTACCAGACTCTCCTTGGAGTTACAGGTTCGGGCAAAACTTTCACCATTGCCAATGTGATACAAAAGATCCAGCGGCCGGTCCTTGTCCTGAGCCATAACAAAACCCTTGCCGCACAGCTTTACGGAGAGTTCAGGCAATTTTTCCCTGAAAACAGGGTGGAATATTTTGTTTCGTACTATGATTACTACCAGCCTGAGGCATATCTTCCTGTAACTGACACTTATATTGAGAAAGACCTTTCAATCAACGAAGAGATCGAAAAACTGCGCCTTAGCGCAACCTCCTCACTGCTTTCCGGACGCAGAGACGTGATAGTGGTCTCATCGGTATCATGCATTTACGGCATAGGTAATCCCGATGACTTTCACTCAAATACCGTGCATGTTAAAAGAGAACAGACCATAGGGCGTAATCTCTTTCTGAGGAGGCTGGTCGAGAGCCTCTATTCGAGAAACGAACTGGAGTTCAAACATGGAACCTTCAGGGTAAGAGGCGATACCGTTGATATTTTTCCCGCCTATGATGATATAGCAGTGAGGGTGATATTCTTCGGCGACAGGATTGAAGAGATCTATTCCTTCGATCCTGGTGGGGGTCAGAGGCTTGAAATTTTGGACGAGTATGTGGTTTATCCTGCCAATATCTTTGTTACTACCCGCGAAAGAATAAACGAAGCCATAAGTCAGATCCAGACAGATCTTGTCAAACAGGTAACCTATTTTAATGATATCGGAAAGAAGGAGGAGGCCAAGAGGCTGGAACAGAGGGTTTCCTATGACCTTGAAATGATAAAAGAGCTTGGCTACTGCAGCGGCATTGAGAATTATTCCCGCTATTTTGACGGACGACAGTCCGGGACAAGGCCATTCTGCCTGCTTGACTACTTTCCTGAGAATTTTATTACGGTCATTGATGAGAGCCATGCAAGCATACCCCAGATAAGGGCTATGTTCGGAGGGGATCGTTCCAGGAAGCAGACCCTTGTCGAGTTTGGATTCAGATTACCTGCGGCCCTCGATAACAGGCCGATGAGAATGGAAGAGTTCGAGGCTCTTACAGGACAGACAATTTTTGTCAGCGCCACCCCGGCCGATTATGAGCTTGAGAAAAGTGAAGGTGTCTTCGTCGATCAGGTTATAAGGCCAACCGGCCTCCTTGATCCTCCGGTTGAGGTCAGGCCCGGGCTGAACCAGATCGATGATCTTATGGCAGAGATACGCAGAAGGACAAAGGCAGGGGAAAGGACCCTTGTGACAACCATCACCAAAAGGATGGCGGAGGAATTATCAGCATATCTTCTCAAATATGATATCAGGTGCCGCTATATTCATTCAGATATAGATACCCTCGAAAGAATCGATATCATGGAAGGATTGCGGACAGGCGAGTTTGACGTTCTAGTTGGGGTAAACCTGCTGAGGGAAGGGCTTGACCTTCCGGAAGTGTCGCTGGTAGCGATTCTCGACGCCGACAAGGAGGGATTCCTCCGTTCTGCCCGGTCGCTGACCCAGACAGCCGGAAGGGCTGCACGCAACCTTAACGGCAAGGTGATAATGTATGCCGAAACTATTACCAAAAGTATGCAGGAGACTATTAACGAAACTAACAGGCGAAGGGACAAACAGCTGAAATATAATGAAAAAATGGGCATTACCCCCGCGCAGATCTTCAAAAAAACGGGATCGATCCTGAGAGGACTGAGTACAAAGGGTGTAACTGTAAAAGCTTATACCGGTCCTGAGAAAACGGATATTGCTGCCGATCCGGTGATAAAATATATGAACAGGGAGGCGCTGGAAAAGGCAATTGAGAAGAGCAGAAGAAACATGGAAAAAGCTGCCTCGGAACTAAATTTTATAGAGGCCGCAAGGTTCCGTGACGAGATTGCCGACCTGCAGAAACTGCTTGGAAGCAAACCCCATAACCAGGGTAAGTGAAAAACAGCCCGCTTATCTGGTGGCGCTCCACTCTCTGGTGTTCCCGCCTGATGAGACTGTCCCTGACATTTTATTGCCGGAAACACGGCCGGTATAGGCTGCTCCGTCTATCGTAAAGGTTATCCTGTCACCGCGAAGCCTCCCGTCATTAACCTTCGAGACTTTGTCATTCGCTGTAAGTTCTCCCTGCAGGAACTGGTATTCCTGAACCAGGACCAGATCACCCTGACCAAGTTTCCACTTGCCTTGAGCCTTGGCGGGCACGATCCATAAGAGGGCATTGTTCCAGCTGTTCCAGTTGTTATCGGTGGTAACCTCGTAATCGGGTTCCCAGTCACCCATCGTAAAAGTGTTGGAGACAACCCTCGTTCCGGGCTTCAGCTCAAGCAGTCGGGGCCTCAGCTTGAGGTTGATCTCAGGAAGCAGGAACATAGTGATTACTGTGGCCTCCGAAAGATCGACCTCGTAAAGGTCCGCCTCAATAAATTCAGTCCGGCTGGTTACCTTGGCTTCCTCTGCATTCTTCTTTGACAGGACAACCATTTCGGGATTATACTCAACCCCCCGTGCCCTTGCCCCAAGTTTTGCAGCTGTTATTACGGTCCGCCCGTCTCCCGATCCGAGATCAATGACAAAATCCTTCGATGTAACTTCCGCTATGCTTAACATCTTATCAACCAGCTCCTGCGGTGTTGGCACCCACACTACATCCTTGCCCGCCTGTCCGACTTCAGGGACAAAACCCTTGTTCGTGTTTGTTATCTGTGAATATGCGGTGAGCGTCAGAAAAGCTAATGACAACGTTGCTGCTGAGTGTTTCAATAAAACTGATGATTTCATTTTTTGGAATTTCGGGCTAAATTAGATCAGTTGTCTGGGAATAACAAATTGTGACCCCCTTATTTTTTGTGCTGTTAAGAAAAATTAACACTGTAATCCTGAATCATTGCAGGTGATGGTGGCTGATCCTGGTCTTACGTTGTTGTATCTAAAGGATTTCCGAAACGATATCACAGACATGCCCTGCAATTGCAAGGGATGAAGTCAGTCCCGGTGATTCTATCCCGATAAGGTTGATGAATCCCGGAAATCCTCTGCTGCTCTCTTCCCTTATATAAAAATCCCTTACCGGCTCCCCCGGCTTCTGAATTTTTGGCCGTATACCAGCCATATCAGGTGAAAGATCATCAAATTCAAGAAAAGGAAGGAACTTCCTGGCGGAAAGGTAGAATGCTTCCTGTTTCGCGGGATCTACTTTGTAATCATAAACGTTTGAATCAAGATAAGTTACATCTGGCCCCAGTTTTACTCCCCCTCCGGTATCGATGGTAACGTGGATTCCTATGCCCACAAGGTTATGAAGCGGCACAGGGTAGATCAGCCTGTTTACCAGTTTGTTTTTCGGCGGGTTAAGCCGGAAATATTCACCCTTGCAGAAGAGTATCCTGAGGCTTTCTTCATCCATCCCGGCCATCCGTGAAACCGTGTCTGACGTTAACCCGGCTGAATTGATAACTATCCCTGTTGTAAAAATGTAATCGTTTTTATCGGCATCCAGCAACCTTATTTCATAGCCATCCCTGATCTTTCTTATTCCGGTAACCTCACAATTGTAAACGATCTGGCCGCCGTTGTTCATCGTGTTGATCTCGTAACGCTTCATCAGGGAATGAGTATCAATAACACCCGTTGATGGAGAGTAGAGCGCCTTCAGTGCAAATACCGACGGTTCAAGTTCAGCGGTCTTACCTCTGTCCAGTTCAACCAGATCATCCACTCCGTTTCTGATAGCAGTTTCTCTTATTCCATCGATCACGGAGATCTCTTCTTCGGTTGTGGCAACGATCAGCTTCCCACAGCGGTTGAACGGAATATCATACTTCCGGCAGTAATCATACAAAAGCTCTTTTCCCTCCACACAGAGCCTGGCTTTCAGGCTTCCTTCCGGATAATAGATCCCTGCATGGATCACCTCACTGTTCCGGCTGCTTGTCTCCTGCCCGAAAGTGGTGTGCTTCTCGATAAGGAAAAGATTATTGAATCTGCCTGATAGCTTTTCGGCAATAGCCAATCCCACCACACCTGCTCCGATAACCGTTATTTCAGCATCCATGTAATCTTTCATCTTAAGGAGATACAAATCTAACATATATCGTTTATCAATCGCTCCTTAATAATTCAGATTAAAATGGTTTCCGCGAAATTTTTATAAATTTGAGTTAATTATTTTCAGGTTGAGACTAACCTCATAACGGGAACATGAGACCGATTGCCGGATTTTGCATTGTATTTCTTTTCATAGGCTCCACTGCCTGTAAGGATAAGGGCAATCTTGACAGGTATGCCATCGTTACCCGGCATAATATTGAGAACAGCCTGATTGACAGCCTGAATTCACTCTCTGTCGGAAACGGGGAATTCGCTTTCACGGTTGATATAACCGGACTTCAGACATTCCCGGAGTTCCATGAAAAAGGAGTCTCTCTCGGAACCATGTCAAACTGGGGGTGGCATACCGGTGAGAACCCTGAAAATTTCCAGCTGGCGGATGTGTATAAGACCTACCAGGTACATGGCAGGGAAATTGATTATGTCAGGCAATTCAGACCAAATGAGGATATAAGAAAAGCTGAGGCTTCCGAATGGCTCCGTACCAATCCGCATCGTATTCATCTTGGCATGATCGGACTCGAGATTCTGAAAAGTGACGGAACCGAAATTACGATCGATGATGTGGCTGAGCCGGTGCAACGGCTCGATCTCTGGAGAGGGATTATTGACAGCAGGTTCAACGTTGAGGGCGTTCCTGTTCATGTTCAGACTCTCTGCCATCCGGATAAGGATATGATCGCAGTAAGGATCAGTTCCCCGCTTATTAAGGACAGGAGACTGAGGATAAAGATTGAGTTTCCCCTCGGCATCCCATTGCCTGC
>DIKJ01000061.1:0-5920 GCA_002424525.1 Bacteroidales bacterium UBA5621
GCAACATCGGCAAACCGCAGCAGCAGCAGCAGATCAGCCCCGGCCGCAACATCGTCAAACCGCAGCAGCAACAGTAGCAGCAGCAGTTCCCGGGAGTCGGGAACAGGAAGCTCACGACGCAACTAAATCTCTGAAGTGATTAAAGGAAGCCCCCGCCGCAAGATGGGGGCTCTTCTTTTTCTGCAGCAATGGTTATCCTTCTTATCTCTCTGGCTTCAGTTTCATCAACAATGTGTGGAAGAAAAGGCTCATCCCGGCATAAAAAAATCTCCTTAAATAATTTGTATTCACGGAAAATTAAATAATTTTGTGGGAATAATTGTTCAATTGTTCATATATACAAATGAACCAAGCAACCGCAGACACTGATGTATCGGCCGGTATAGAAAAGGAAAAGGTCAGATCGATGAAAAAAAGAATGAAATCCGATAGCTTTTTTCATAATCTGGCCGAGACATTCAAAGCAATGAGCGATCCCACGAGAACAAAAATCATTTATGCTCTTTGCAGGGAAAATGAATTGTGCGTACATGATATTGCTGCAATCATCGGAACAACCGATTCAGCTATCTCCCACCAGCTTAGGATATTACGAAATATGAAACTGGTGAGATACAACAAAGTGGGCAAGGTGACTTTCTATTCCTTAGACGATATCCATATTAATAATCTGTTCGAGGAAGGGTTAAGACACGTGGAGGAAAAATGATTAAAAATAAATCAGTTAAAACATGTTTACACATCACTCAGATAATAAGATGCATAACGAAAAAAATAACGGAAAAGATAACACTACCTTAACCGATCTGTCAGATGGCCAGGCAGGAACCATTGTTTCAATAATCGGAGGAAAACACGCCGTGAAGAGGCTGGCCGATCTTGGATTGAAAACGGGAACCATGGTAAAGGTTGTAAGGAAGACCCTGTTTTCAGGTCCCGTACAAATTGAGGTTTCCGGTTCAAGACTGATCCTGGGAAGGGGGTTGGCATCAAAAATAATCGTCGGACTTCAATGACGAATGAAAAAAAGATCAATATTGTTCTGGCGGGTCAGGGCAACTCAGGAAAATCGGCTGTTTTCAATTTTTTAACAGGACTCCATCAGCATATAGGCAACTGGGCTGGAAAGACCATCGAAAAACGCGAAGGAACACTTTTTTATAAGGGTCATACGATCGACGTTCTTGACCTGCCTGGCATTTACTCCCTTGCAACTTATTCAGTTGAAGAAGTTATTTCCCGCGAACATATCATTCATCAGCAGCCGGACTGCGTAATAAATATAGCTGACTCGACAAATCTGGAGAGAACCCTGATTTTCACCCTGCAGCTTCTCGAACTTGATTGTCCGGTAATTCTGGTTTTGAATATGATCGATCTGGCAAAAAAGAAGGGGATCACGATCGATACACAAAAACTGCAGGAAATTTTAAACATCCCGGTGATACCCGCTATTGCTTCCCGCGGATCAGGATTAACCAGAGTTATCGATAAGGTTATTGAGTTAAAAGGGAGAAAGACCGGTAACGGGATACTCAGGTACGGGAAAGAAATTGAAAACTCTCTTGAAGAATTATCCCTTGAGCTGCAGGATATTGACCTCCCTTATCCGGTAAGATGGATAGCAATCAAGCTGCTTGAAAAAGACACTGACATAACGGGACTTGTTCAGAAAAAAAGACCTTCAGCCCTCAAAAAGTCTATTGAGCTCGGCGAAAACCTGGAAGAAATTCACGGCCACGACTCTTCCATCGTAATCGCGGATGAACGAAGCCATCTCGCTTCCCAGATAACGCGGGAAATAATAAAGATCACCCCTCACAGGATATTATCACTGAACGACAGGCTTGATGCCATAACCACACATAAGTTCACCGGTTATCTGGTGATGATTGTGATCCTTGGTGGAATGTTTTTAACAGTGTTCAGCTTCGGCAACTGGCTCTCCGGGTGGTTCGATTCACTTTTTAAAGGCTGGCACGAATGGTGGAATTATAACATAGGAACCACTATCATCGCCGCGCTCGGATGGTCGGCAATCGAGGGTGTCCTTGCTCTTGTTCAGATTGCCCTTCCCTATATTCTGCCTTTTTATATCATTCTGTATCTGCTGGAGGACTGGGGCTATATATCCAGAATCTCCTTCCTTATGGATAATTTCATGCACAAGATGGGCATTCACGGGAAAGGGTGCATCTCTTTCATAATAGGATTAGGCTGTAATGTCCCGGGCTGTCTTTCCTGCCGCATTATGGAATCGAAACGTGAAAGGTTTATCACCGCAGTGCTGGTAACACTTGTCCCCTGCTCGGCTGTGTCTGTTATTGTTTTTGGCCTGGTAGGAAAATATGTCGGACTGGCCTGGGCATTCGGCTTGTACCTGTTTGCAATGATAGTGATCTTCCTTGCTGGCAAGCTATCTTCGAGGTTTATGGTAGGAGAACCGGTGGAACTGATCATGCCNNAAACGCCACAGTTAAAAACAATAATCTACCAGACATGGGATGCAACGAAAGAGTTTATCTTTATTGCAGCTCCGATAGTCATAATCTCAGGGATAATAATTCAGGCAATTGACCTGGCAGGGTGGATGCCTGCAATCTCTTCGCTTTTGAGCCCTGTAACCGTTAACTGGCTGGGTCTGCCTGCAATCACGGGGATACTTCTTATTTTCGGGATCCTGAGGAAAGAATTGATCCTCATTATGCTGGCGGCATATCTGGGCACCTCCGAATTTGCCGACGTGCTTAACCCACAGCAGATGATAACCCTTGCTGTTGTCAGCATGTTCTATGTCCCCTGTGTTGCTACCATTTCCGTATTATGGAAGGAGTACGGATGGAAGAAGGCAATGGCAGTCTGCATCATTGAGATCCTGTTTGCTATTATACTGGCTGGTTTGGTTAAAAGAATACTGGACCTGGTTTTCTGAAAAAGAATCTCCTCGCCCTCTTAAGATTATCTTTTGCGCCAGAGGGATTCAGACCAGATGGATTGTCAGGAGATCCAATGCGGCACCTTACAACTTATTATTTGCTCCAGCGATATGAGACTACCGATTTTGCCGGCACCGGATAGGTGAAATGATTGATGCCTTCGCTGATGAAGATTGATTTGCTTTAGTTTTTCTGCTATTTTTATCGCCGTTATTTTGATATTCATGTTAACTCATAAAAACATAATCTGATGGACAGAAGGAAATTTATCAGTAAATCGGCAAAACAGCTGGCCCTGATTAACCTGGCCGGAGTGGCAGCCACATCATCTTTTGCTGCTTCAGTAAAACTCAATAAAGACAACAAAGAGCTTCACCGGAATCCTGAGGCTCTCCTGACCCGTGTTCTGGGCAGGACCGGTATCAGCGTACCGGTTGTGAACATGGGCGTCATGAATGCCAATAACCCCGGACTTGTGAAGGCAGCATGGGAAACTGGCATGAGATTATTCGATACCGCATGGGTTTATCAGAACGGGAACAACGAAAAGATGGTAGGACAGGTGCTTCGCGAGCTTAATGTTAAAAGGGAGGATGTGATAATTGCCACCAAGATACTTCTCCCCGATCCCGCCCCTTCAAAGGGAAGGGAAAGAAAGAAGATGTTCCTCGACAGGTTCAATGAGAGCCTCTCGCGCCTTCAGATGGATTATGTTGACATCCTGTACTATCATGACATGCAATCCCTTGCACAGCTTAATGACCGTTTCATCAGGGATGCATTCAACGAGCTTAAGGCAAAGAAAAAGATAAGGTTCACTGGTTTCTCGACGCATGCCGACTGGCCGTCCCTTGTTACCGATGCCGCCCGCAGGGGGTTTTACGATGTGATACTTATTTCCTTCAATTACGGAATGTACAGCGACCAGAGAGTCTTTGAGGCAATGAAGCAGGCACACGAAGCGGGTATAGGTCTTGTAGCAATGAAGACCCAGTGTCAGCAGGACTGGTACCTCAAAAGCCTGCCGGTGGAACAGACAAGATATTATGAGGGGACCCTGATGAATACTGCACTCCTGAAATGGGCACTGCGATGTGAATACATCAGTACCGCTGTACCCGGTTTCACTAACTTCACCCAGCTGAATGAGGATATCGGAGTGGCATACGATCTTAATTACACGAATGAAGAGGAAGAGTTCCTCAACAACAGGCAGGTGAGGCAGGCTATCGGGTCCGTCTGCAGGCACTGCGGCTCATGTGTGGCCTCCTGCCCCGGTAAAGCGGATATTCCTTCCCTTATGAGAACCCATATGTATTCATTATCGTACGGTAATCCCCTCATGGCAAGGCAGACACTTTCAAGGATACATTCAGGGAAAGGACTTGATGCCTGCAGCGAGTGCTCCGTTTGCACCGGCAAATGCCGGTACATGGTCCCTATCGCCGATCGCATAAATGAGCTCAGGGATATCTACTGCTAAGTAGCATTCCCCGCCCCNNCTGGCGCGGATTTGACTTTGTCGAGCTCGTCCTGCAAATGCGGGACTCGGTTAACGTAACAAAGTGAAGTGTAATCCGTGCCCCTCTCCGTACGATTTTTCCTCTTTAATTCCCGAAAAGTTATATTTTTGCCCTTTCGATGAATCATAGAATTGTCATATCCTTTCTGACGGTGATCATTCTTGCCGCCGTAGCAGGTCTTTGCCAGGCCCAGTCGGTGAGTATTATGGTCAGGGATAACGAAGGTGCAGAGCTGGCCGGAGCCACCGTTCAGCTCGTCAGAGACTCTGATCAGACCAGATACCTCCGGACAACCGATCTGGCAGGCATTGCCCGCTTCGAAAATCTGAGCGTGGGTCAATACTCTGTAAGAGTAACCTTTATAGGCTTCCAGCCGCTGGAAGAAGCGGTTACGGTCAGCACCGGCCACAGGGATTTCACCTTTCGGATGAGCGAAGACGCTGTAATGATGAAAGAGGTCGTGGTCATGGTGTCAAGGCCTCTCATGCGACAGGAAGAGGACAAGATGATAATTGATATACAGGGACTTGCAAGCATCAGCACCAATACCCTGGAGATCCTCGAGAGCACCCCCGGACTTCTGGTCGACCAGGATGGCGGCATATTCCTCAGCAGTGCCACTCCTGCAATGATATTCATAAACGGAAGGGAACAGAAAATGAGCAGTCAGGATATCATGACAATACTGCGCAGTCTCCCCCCCGGGAGTGTCCAGCGTATCGAGGTGATCCGGACACCCTCAGCAAAATATTCGGCATCTTCATCAGGCGGTATAATCAATGTTGTGCTGAAAAAGGGTGTAAAAATAGGCCGCTTCGGATCTGTCAGGAGTGGAATGAATCAGGGTGTTTACGGCAACCGGTTCGCCGGCGTAAGCCTCAACGAGAGCGGCGACCTCAGCACCAGCTATCTTAATTTTGAGTTCAGCCGCAACGAGATGCTCGAGGAGCTTAACACCACGAGACTCCTGAAGCCTGACACTTCATTATTCCAGTCGGCAGAGACGCACCGGAGAGCCGGTCAGGGCTACCTCGGTTACGGCATCAGCTATGACGCTTCTGAGAAACTGAATCTCGGTTACGACGGCCGGATAAACAGAAGCGTTCCATCCTCATCAGCCGTCAACACAAATACCGTCCGGACAATAGAGGACGTTGTACTTACAGAAACTGTCAATAATACCGAAAACAAATCGGGGTTCATGAGCATCAGGCAGGAGCTCGGAGCCCTTTACAGGATCGACTCACTTGGATCGGAACTCGACACCAGGCTCTCGTATACCTTCAATAAAAACAACAGCGCACAGGATTATAAGATCGATAATCCGGCTTCTTCATTGCCGGGAACATCCGGCAGCGGGGAGAGCGCTCAGAGACGCCACTTCCTGCAGATCCAGTCAGATCTCACCTTCCACCTGCCTTACAGTATCAGAATGGAGGCAGGAGTGAACAGCACATGGCA
>DIKJ01000061.1:5989-6583 GCA_002424525.1 Bacteroidales bacterium UBA5621
CAGTTACAGTTACCGCGAAAGTATCAGTGCTGGATACCTGCAGGCTTCACGAGACCTGGGATGGCAGGTCATGCTTAAAACAGGCCTGCGCATGGAACATACATTTATGAAAGGTATGCAGACAATACCTTCCGATACGAGCTTTATTACCAGGAGAGCCGACTGGTTCCCTTATGTTTACCTCAGCAGGCCTGTCTTAAGCCTTGGCGGATTTGAGTTGCGGGCTTATGCCATCTATCGCAAAACGATCTCACGCCCGGGATATGAAAGCCTTAACCCGTCGGTGCGGTATATTGACCAGTTTTTCTACGAAACAGGCAATCCCGGACTTAAACCCCAGTTCACGAATAACATGGAGGTCAACCTCAGTATCGATGACATGCCTCTCTTCGCATACGGGCGCAGTTATACCCGCGATATCTTTTCCAGCGTGATATACCAGGATACCCGCAATCCGGATGTGGCTGTCAGGACATACGACAATCTTGGCACGGGCAGGGAGACATACTTCCGCGCCACCGGAGGCATTCCGCCGTCAAAAGTCTACTTCTTCTATCTCGGCGCACAATATAATTTCAATGAATACAACGGGGT
>DIKJ01000186.1:0-1285 GCA_002424525.1 Bacteroidales bacterium UBA5621
ATGAAAAGATTGATCATACACTCCCTTATTTTACTGCTGTTAGCGCTGACACTGGCAAGCTGTGCATCAAGCAGGAAAAACCGGAGCGAGCTGAGGGGACTGATGCTTATGGATAACAAAGAGCTGCCCAGGAACAAACCATATTATTCCAGGAATAACAAAAAAGTCAAAAAGGAAGCCTGCAGGAAATACAGAAGCAACAAAAGAGATTTGTATCGTTCAAGGAGATACTGATGCCATAAACCAAATGTGCAGGCGGGTTTTACCGGATTTACTTAATTTTAGGGTCGGGGTTAATTATTGTCCGGAAATTGCAGGTTAATGTTAGAAATTAAATTAATATTACCTGTTTTTTTAAAAGATTGAAAGCTATGTCCTGCCAGATGGCTTTTCTGATTTTTATCCTGTTCATAAACTCAGTATCGGCACAAACCTACGAGATCAGGGGAAGGGTCGCAGATGACAGATCGGGCGAACCTATGGCCGGCGTTCACATTGCTGTCAAAAATGACGTTCAGGGGACCATCACGGGAAGTGACGGTTATTTTGTGCTTAAAACTAATGTGGCGCCCCCACTGGTTTTGCGTATTTCTTACGTTGGTTACGTGCCGCAGGAGATTGAAGCGGCAACTGCAAACGTGTTTCTTGACATCATAATGGAGGAACAATACCTTCTCGGGCAGGAAGTCGTTATTTCAGCCAGCCGCGTGGAGGAGAATATATTAAGGTCGCCTGTGAGTATCGAGAAATTGAATCTGCGTGATCTAAGGCAAATTTCAACGGCTAATTTCTACGATGGCCTGTACCAGCTGAAAGGAGTCGACATGAATGTTCATGGACTTGCTTTCCAGTTACCCAACACCCGGGGATTCAACGACTATACGAATTACCGGATGAACCAGATCATTGACGGCGTGGAAAATATTTCCCCCGGACTGAGCTTCTCTGCCGGTAATATATTCGGTCTGGCACAGATTGATGTCAAAAGCCTTGAAATGGTGGTGGGGGCTTCAACCGCTCTGTACGGTCCCGGCGGGATGAACGGAACCCTGGTAATGGAAAGTAAAGATCCGTTCCAGTATCAGGGCCTGTCGTTTTCTGTTCAGACGGGTGTGATGAACATCGCTTCCGGGACTCTGGATAATCCTACACCAATGTTCGATATGAACTTCCGGTATGCCACGGCTTTCAATGACCGGATAGCCCTGAAAATAACAGGCTCATATTTAAATGCGACCGACTGGCAGGCTGACGATGCCAGAGACCGGTCCGGACTGGATGATCC
>DIKJ01000186.1:1400-4307 GCA_002424525.1 Bacteroidales bacterium UBA5621
GAGTATGACGAGCTCTATAACAAAGCAATCCCATATTTCCCCGATCAGCTGGTTACGCGAACCGGCTGGACGGAAAAGGACCTGTCAGGTGATAAAACGGAAAACCTCAGGTTTGCCGGATCGTTGCATTATTTTATCAATGAGCGTACAGAAGCAATTTTACAGGCTAACTATGCACAGGGTACAAGTGTGTATACTGCCCAGAACCGGTTTGCTGCCCGTGAGTTCAACATCCTTTCCGGCAAAGTCGAAGTTAATAATCCCAACTATTATGTCCGGATCTGGGCCGTAACGGAAAATTCAGGTCCGTCGTATGATATCGGTGGCGCTGCCCTGCTGCTTAACGAGGAGTGGAAACCTTCGCAAGAGTGGTTCTCAGATTATCTGACTGCATATACACAAACGGCCTTAATTACAGGCAATATGGATGATGCCCACCAGTTTGCCCGGCTGGTGTCGGACAACAGGGATCCCCGGACAGGAGTTATTTTCGATGCATCCAGACCAGCCTTTCCCGTTCATGGCAGCGCTGATTTCAATTCGATGATGGATAAAATCACTTCTAACCCGATCAATGACGGAGGAGCCAGGGTTTTTGACAACAGTAAGATCTGGCAGGCGGAGGGGATGTACAATTTTAAAAGCCTTATCCACTTTATGGAAATGCAGGTTGGCGCTTCGAACCGCTTTTATTATGTAAACAGCAATGGAACTGTCTTCGCTGATGAACCGGGTCACCCGATCAGAATAAATCAGTTTGGGACTTTTATCCAGATCAATAAAAACTTTCTTTATGATCACCTGAGAGTTACAGGCGCCTTCCGATTCGATAAGAACCAGAATTTCGAGGCACAATATACACCGCGGTTTTCCCTTATCTGGTTCCTGGACAAGCAAATGGAGCATAGTATAAGGGGAACCGTTCAGACTGCTTATCGTTTTCCTTCGATTGCCGATCAATGGGTGGACATAAACGCAGGGATATTCAGGACAATAGGCGGAATGCCGGACGTCAGGAACAAATATAACTTCAATTCAATCCCTCTTTATCCTATGTCGGGACGAAATCCCGTTACAGACAGGCCGGTCACGGAGAATGGCCCGATAGTGCTCCCGGGGTTGAGCCCCGAGAAAGTTGCCTCTACCGAGATCGGCTACAAGGGGTTATTCCTGGGGAAAAAGCTCTTTCTCGATACCTATGCATACTATAATAAGTACAAGGGATTTGAGGCAGTTCAGCTGGTAGCTCAGTTAGCCGAAGATGCCGGAACAGAAAAAGATTTGCTTTACCAGACCTATTTTACGACCGATCAGCCGGTTTCCTCATTCGGATGGGCTGCAGGTCTTGACTACATGACTCCGGTCGGTATTTTGATCCGCAGTAATATCGCCTTCAACAAATTGATTGAAAGAATTGATGCACCCGGGGTGGAGGCAGGCTTCAATTCCCCCCTGTACCGTGCAAACCTGTCAGTCGGCCATCATGCAATCACTCCGAACATTGGATTCGGTCTTAATCTTCACTGGCAAAACAGCTTCCTGTGGGAATCAGGGTTTGGAGCCGGAACGATTCCCGCATTTACCACACTTGACTCTCATATTTCATACAGGATCCCTGCGTCCAATACCGTCTTTAAGCTGGGCGGATCTAATATTTTAAACAAGTATTACACTACCAGTTTTGGCAGTGCACAGATCGGAGGTTTGTATTATATCAGTTTTGTTTATGAGGACCTTATGGGACGCAATAAGCGAAACCGTGAATAAAGGCACAGCAAACCCCATGAATTCACAGTAAAGTGTATTCTAGTCATTAAAATGTTCCCGTAAGCTTTATTTTCTGATAAACTCTATTGAAAATACTGCAATAAAGACATCCGGAGCTGTTGGGCTTAAAGTAAGCTGCAGGGGAGCAATCATAGCTGATATCATCTCTTTCGGTAATGGCACACTTGTCAGTCCGGTCAGTCCGCCTGAAATTTCCACAACATTGGTAACCGTCAGAACAAAACCGGTGGGAGATGACGGAATAGCCGTACTGTTAAGGTTCAGCTTCACCAATGTGGCGGATACTTCTTCCCATGTACCGGCGTTTAGCTCATTTGCACCTTCGCAGCTCAGGTACATCGAAAAATCTTCCCTTAGTTCGACATAAGATTTATCAGCAGAGGAACAGTTTACCGCACCTAGCAGAGCAGTCTGTATGGCCACTGTAATATTTGTGCCAACGGGGACAGGAACATTTCCTACCTCAACGGTAGGAACAGTTAAGGCTTCAGCCAGCTCGGCCTTGCTGATCACAAAATTCCCGACGAATTTTGATACTTCCGGATCATCTTTCTTTTTGCAACCTGTAAGTGTAACCGACAGGGCAAAAGTAATTACCATCAGTTTTAAGATCAAAGTTTTCATATGCTCAAAGGTTTATTGGTAAAAATTATCTGACTTTTTTGCAAACAGCACTGTTTTTTAACAGTATTAACTGATAATCATGTTATATATTATGCTTATCTCCCGATTTCTTTAAGGAGTTTCTTGACTTAATGCAGGTGATCTGCCATCGATGTTTCAAAAAGGGGCGGCACAGGGAACTGAAACCCGGATCAGCCGGAAAGCATAACTGATATTTATGAGAATATGGCTTATATTAGGTCGTACTGAAAATTAGTATAAATCATTTAAAAACTAAAGACAACAACATGGAACCCTACGTAACTCAGGAAACACTTGAGGGGAAATCAAGGCTCTGGCTTGAAAGGATATCAGAATTCAACCGGCATATTATGCATATTAATAGAGACAGGGCTGCTCTGCTTGTAATAGATATGCAGAAGTTTTTCCTCGATCCCGCCTCCCCGACATTTACATGTGGAGGAACGGCTATACTTTCAGGCCTTGGCAAACTGA
>DIKJ01000170.1:0-15275 GCA_002424525.1 Bacteroidales bacterium UBA5621
GAAACAGGGAACAGGATCAGGGCAGGTGCAGGGGAGTATCCTGTTGTCGATGGTGATACAATCTATTTCTCAGGGAACAGCATTACTGCCGCTCTGCTTAACAGCGAGAAAATTCTTGATACCCTATGGACGATCGATGTTCCGGCAACCGGCGACATGATAAAGGCGGGGAATATCCTTTACAGCGCTGATTCAGAAGGAATAAATGCTGTCCGCCTGGTTCACGGCACAAAACCTGAGGTGATCTGGCGCTACCCTTCAGACAGGAGTATTCAACGCCTTGTCGTATCCTGCGGGAAACTGATTGCCGTATCTGACGATGGGACAATTCAGGTTTTCGGAGAGACTCCGGGCGCACAACCGGTTAACCTGAAAAGAAACCGGGAACCTGCCGGCTCCATTCTGCCTGGCGCAGGGAAAATAATCAGAACATCGCGAACCAGGGAGGGCTATGCCCTGCTTTTCGGGAAAGTAAAGAAAGGACTCCTCCAAAGAATGATATCAAAGACGTCGCTTCATATTACTGTTTATGGGAACAACATCAACGAAGTCGAACTATTAAGGGCCCATTTTGACAAAAAGGGAATAAAGACGGACCGCCTCTCTTTTCTGATCTTTAATGAAGATACCTTTCTTTCACTTCCTAAGTATTTTTCATCCCTGACCATAATAAATGACAAATCATTTTTAAAAGATATTGACGCTGTTAAGCTTAAACAACTGTACGAATCTGTGAGGCCTTACGATGGCAGGATCTGGGTTCGGGCAGGCAGAAGGGAGAGGGTGCAGTTATTTGAAACAGCTGAAAAGGCTGGAATTCAGGGAGCAGAGTTAAGAAAAGGCATGCGTTATGCCATGGTGTCGCGGACCGGAGCCCTGGAGGGATCATCCCCGTGGACCCACAATAACGGGGATATAGCAAATACACTGAAATCGGACGATGACCTCGTAAAAGCCCCGCTCGGCATACTGTGGTTTGGTGGAAACTCCAATATGGATGTTTTGCCGCGGCACGGGCACGGCCCGGGAGAACAGGTAGTGGACGGCCGCCTAATTATAGAGGGTATCAGCAGTATCAGCGCACGGGATGTTTATACGGGAAGGGTGCTCTGGAAGCGGGAGTTTGAAAAACTGATCGATGATTCCTGGCTGGTCTATTATGACGAGACATATGACGAAGAGAACCCTCTCGATACGAAATACAATCAGGTACATCTGCCAGGAGCCAATGCCAGGGGAACAAATTTTATAGCTACCAGGGAATACGTATACCTTATCGAGGGGAACAACTGCAACCTTATCGACATCAGGACCGGGGAGCTGAAAAAAGTCTTCTCCACAGGCGATGACGAAACGCGGGAACTTGGTTATATCGGGGTTTATGAGGACCTGCTGATCCTTGGTAACAATTTTGCCGAATTCCCCGGACTGGAAGGTGACTCTGTGATAATTAAAAACCCGAAGTTTACCGATTACAATATTACTGCCAGCAGGGAGCTTATTGTGATGAACCGCTTCACAGGAAAGAGACTCTGGAGTATCCCTGCCAACCATGGGTTTATCCATAATTCAGTTATTGCCGGGGATGACAGGCTTTTCTGCCTTGATAAGCTTCCTCAATATCTCGAGACAAGGAATCGCAGAAGGGGAGAAGCTCAGCCTGTGGGCTCCAGGATGCTTTGCCTGGATATCAGAACAGGCGAAAAGATATTTGAGATGGAAGAGGATATCTTCGGGACCTGGCTTGGCTATTCAGCCGGACATAAGCTCCTGTTGCAGGCCACGCGTCCTTCGCGCGATATGCTCAACGGTGAGGAAGGGAACAGGATGATAGCATATAATGCCCTTACCATGAAAAAAATCTGGGACAAGAACATCAGATATGCCAATCCTCCGATCATACACAATGACAGGATCTATACCAACGGAGAGGGATTTGGCCTTCTAACAGGTGATCCGCTGGTTGAAAACGATCCGATAACAGGTGAAGAACTCAAATGGAGTTTTAAAAAAGAATATGGTTGTGGTATTGTGGCCGCCAGTGAGCATCTTCTGACATTCCGTTCTGCATCCGCAGGATTTGTCAATCTCGGGTTGTTCGAAGGGACAGCCAGTCTGGGCGGATGGAAACCCGGATGCTCGACAAATCTGATTGTAGCTGATGGAGTCCTGAATTCTCCCGACTATACCAGAACCTGCCAGTGTCCCTATCAGAATCAGACTTCCCTGGCACTGATCCATATGCCATGGATGACTTACTGGACTAACAGCAACTACATCTGGAACGGGAAACAGATTCAGAAACTCGGACTGAACTTCAATGCTCCCGGCGACCGGAGCTCAGATGAGAATATATTATGGCTTGAATACCCTGTCGTGGGCGGAGCTTCACCCGAGATACCGGTGAAAATTGATACTGTCAACTATTTCAGGATCAGAAAGGAACCCACCTCGGTCATTTCGGAAAGCACTCCCTGGATAAGCGCCAGTGCCATTGGTGGCATCAGATCTTTTGAAATTGCACTCTCCGCAGACAGCCACGTTCCGGAGGCCACATATAAAGTTAATCTCTATTTCTCCGAGCTTGAAGACAGGAAGGGAGGGGAACGCATTTTTAATATTGGAATACAGGGCAAAACGTTGCTTGAAAACCTTGATATTGCGGCTGAAGCGGGCAGGTGTGACAGGGAGATTGTTAAATCATTCGGGGGAATTAAAGCAGGCAAATCGATTAAGATCGACCTTACACCAGTTAAAGGAAATACGATCATCTCAGGTGTTGAGATAATTATGGAGGGTTAACTAAAAATGGTATTGCCCTGCAGTCCTGAAAAGACTAAGGAACAGATGAGAAGAATAAAATATATCAGGATAATTGTACTGGCCGGGGCAATAAGCCTGGCGTGCACGACGAAGGTATCGGAATGGATGCTCCTGAACTCTGAACCCGCTCAGTACACGCTCGTTTATATGCATGCCGGAACTGTTACCCCTGCCGTCCGACAGCAGAATACCGCACTGTCGGCCAGTCTGCAATCAACCAATATACAGTTCAGGAGTGTACAAAGAGAGGAAGCTGAAAATCCGTATTATGCCCTCTATTATAAAAACAGACTCTTTTCAAAATACACTGATTACAGGGAACTCGACAAACTGGCAATATCACCTCTGCGGGAGAGAATTGCCCGGGAACTGATGTCAGGCAAACTTTGCGTTTTGCTATACCTCAGATCGGATATTAAGGAGAAAGATGAAGCAGGTTTGCGGATCATTAAACAAACGGTGGCCTCATCACCCTTCAGCAAAATAATCCCGGTGATTGAACTGAGCAGAGGCAACAGGGATGAAGCACATTTTGTGTCGTTGCTCCTGAATGTGGAGAGTGATCTCAGATCAATAAGGGAGCCTATGCTGTTTGGCATCTTTGGCAGATTCACTACTCTCGAACCCCTGCTAGCAAAGGGTATTTCCGCGGAGAACATTAACCTTATGATAGATTTCCTTACTGCTGACTGCAGTTGTCTTATAAAGGATAATCTTCCAGGCATAAACATCCTCTATAAGGGCAGCTGGGAAAACCCGGCACCTGCCCTCGTAAACCCGATACTCGACGCCAGCCCGGCATTACTGCACCGATAAATGGATCAGGATACAATTGTATATGATTCTCTTTCTGAAAGACCCCTCCCCAGGTGGCTCACCGACCAGAGGGATGGACTGAACACATATCAGCCGGAAATGGCTGAAATGAAGGAGGACAGGTCACTGGGTGTCTCTTTTGCTGTGACCGGACTGATAATTGTTCTTGCTGTTGCATTCCTGACAATTTATATCTTGCGAAAAAAACGTTCATTATGAGTCCCTTCAGACTGGTAATAAAAGAGATATTCTACAGGAAGGTTAATTCCATTGTGATTCTGGTCACAGTCGTTATTGCCAGTACGGTGTCGGTAGCAATTTACACTCTCAGTAAGGCAAGCGAGAACGAGACCAGGAAAATAATGAGGGAACAGGGACTTAATCTTTATATATTCCCGAAAGGCACCAGCCTTATTGATTTCTACTCAGTAAATAACCTTTCCACTTTCCCCGAAGATTATGTCGATATGCTGGCCGAATCGAAAACTTTTGATGCCGTAAGGCACCTTACGGGCATACTTCAGGTTAAATATCCCGACTGGAAGGACCCCAATGGTTCATCTCACCAGATTCTTCTTGCAGGATACAAGGATGAGGCGATGCAACGCTATCTTCCGAAACAGGAGATTATGGGTTACGATGTTCCGAAAGGTTCGGTCAGGATTGGCGCATTGCTGGCAAGAAACATTCCCGATGGCATGCCTTTTTCCATAACCGGTACTGATGGGTTTATGAGGGAGTTTACAATAGCTGAAAGACTCGATGAGGGAAAGGGGATGATCGATCAGGGAGTCTCTTTTAACCTGGAAGACCTTCAGCAACTTCTTGGCATGCAGGGGCAAATCAATAAGATCGAAGCGCTTGGGTGTGTCTGTCATGACGGAAGAATAAAGAATGCACGTAACCAGGTGCAGGCAATCTTCTCCGACCTCGAGGTTACAGAGATGAGTAGTATTGCTGATGCCCGTGAGAACCAGAGACTTATGATGAATAAGTACGGGGCATTCATTATACCATTTGTCATTATCTCCTGTCTGCTTCTGACCGGACTGCTCTTTTATCAGAACGTAAACTCCAGACGCAGGGAGATCGGCCTCATGAAAGCAATGGGAAGAGGTAACGGAACGATATTGCTAATGGTGCTTTCCAAGGCATTTATCCTGGGATTATCGGGAGGTATAGCGGGATTCTTTGCAGGAAGTCTGATTGCTGAGTATTTCGGAAAGGAGATCTTTAAATTCACTGCAATGAGTATTAAACCTTTATGGAGCCTGTTCTTATACACTCTGGTTCTGTTTCCGTTACTATGGATGATGGCAGGGTGGGCTCCGGCTCTTTATGCAACACAGGTCGATGCGGCAAAGACGTTGAATGAGGAATGAGGAATGCTGGAAGTCAGAAATATATCGAAAAAGTACAAAAAGGGTCCGGATGAATTTACTGCTCTCGACAGTGTGAGTCTGCGCATCGGAAAGGGTGAGTTTGCAGTCATAACAGGAGCGAGCGGGTCCGGCAAATCGACACTGCTCTATACAGTGGGAGGACTCATCAGGCCAGACTCAGGAGAGGTTTTGTTCGACGGAGCCGGTATTTATGATCAGAAACCGGAATTTCTGAACCGCTACAGGAAGAGGGATGTGGGGTTCATGTTTCAGCAGTTTCATCTGATGCCTTACCTGACTGTTTATGAAAACATCAGGCTTGCCTGTTATGAGAAACACCAGTTTGACAGGATAGACCAATATCTTGATAAATGCTCTCTTAAAGGACTGAAGAGGAAGTACCCCTCGGAACTCAGCGTGGGGGAGAAACAACGCACTGCTTTTATCAGGGCCATTATAGCAGATCCTGTGTTGCTCCTTGCCGATGAACCCACCGGAAATCTCGATCCGGAGAACAGCAATATACTGATGCTGATGATTGAAGAGTACAACAGGAACGGTGGTACAGTACTCCTTGTTTCGCACGACCCGGACCTGGCAAAAAATGCCGGCAGGAGCATAACCCTTCAATCCGGAAAAATTATTGATGCCGCGGCTTTACAAACGGAGCCAGAATAATAAGCCACGGATTGTAATTCGCTCCACGCTCTACGCTCCACGCTCTACGCTCTACGCTCTACGCTCCACGCTCTACGCTCCACGCTCTACGCTCTACGCTCTACCCTCTACCCTCTACCCTCTACCCTCTACGCTCTACGCTCTACGCTCTACCCTCTACCCTCTACCCTCTACCCTCTACGCTCTACGCTCTACGCTCTACGCTCTACGCTCTACGCTCTACGCTCTACGCTCTGACCCCCCTACGTATAAATACCCCACTTAAAATAGGCTTTATTCTTCTTACCTGGCTCCGTTAAATGCCTTACTTTTGTTGTGGAAAACTATCAACAGCTAATATTCAATACCTTTATGCAGAGTTACTATGATCTGCTGATGCAGGATGTCAGATTCGAGGAGGGCCTGAATGCTTGTATGAACTGCGGGGTCTGTACAGCCATCTGTCCTGCCGCTGAGTTTTATCACTACGATCCAAGAAAACTGGTGGATATAGTCCAGACTAAAGATGACGACCAGATATCAGTCCTGCTGAAAGGTGAAGAGATCTGGTATTGCGGTGAATGCATGTCATGCAAATTACGTTGTCCCAGGGGCAATACTCCGGGGCTGGTCGTGATGGCTCTCCGCACGCTTTCACAGAAACTCGGATTCTTCACTGAGTCCGAAAAAGGACGGCAGCAATTCGCCATTAAGAGAACTGTTGGAGAGAATATTTTTAAATATGGTTACTGTGTCGCCACATACGCCGTGAACCCGGAGATGCATCTGGAGCAGGGGCCGATCTGGAAATATATTCTCGAGCATACCCGCGATGTTTTTGAACGTCTCGGAGGTAAGATTGATGAGATGGGAACAGGACCGCTGAGAAAAATTCCTGAAGATGCCAGGGAGGAGCTCAGGAAGATCTTTGACGTAACCGGAGGTACTGAATTCTTTGAGAAAATTGAAGAACACTCGAAAAGAAAAGCCTCGGAGATGGGACTCCAATTCAATAGCCATGGTGTTGATAATGAATATTTTGTGGAGGTGTATACTGCAAATAACAACACTCATACGGCTTAATGACCTTGAGAAATATGAAGAACGAAGGAAGGAAAAGAATCTGGGCTGAGTACCAGAAGGAAATAGCAGATGATCACTTTTTCTATGTCAGATCATGTATCAGACAAAGCTTCTTCCCCGGATCGGAACAGTTTTTTCTCAATTTCATGAGGAATGTGCTTGGCAAGGATATTTATGAGAATCCTTCGCACACAACATGTACCGGCATCGGATATCATGGAGATATTGTGCCGCTCGCGACCATAATGACAGTTGTAGCGCGGCATTTTGCCCTTATGACAGAGGCCGGATATAAAAACATCGCAATATCATGTGTGACCTCGTTTGGAATCTATACTGAGATTATTGAAACATGGAAGCATTTTCCCGGGGAGCTTGAGAAAACACGTGAATATCTCTACAAGGCAACCGGAAGGGAATTTAATATTCCTGAGAATATGGCACATACAAGCGATATCATCTATAAGTTCAGGAATGAGATAGCAGAAAAGGCTAAAAATCCGCTGGTTAACAGGCAGACCGGAGAGCCGCTCAGGGTTATTGAGCATATAGGATGCCATTATTCAAAAATGTTCCCGAAATATGGGGTCGGCGGTGCGGAATTTCCCCATGTCCTTAGCGGCATGGCAGAAGCATGGGGAGGTGAAGTGATAGACTATCCTGAAAGAAGGCATTGTTGCGGCTTTGGTTTCAGGCAATACCTCGTTCAGGCAAACAGGGGATACTCAATTTCAAACACTGTTAAAAAGTTTGACTCGATGAAGCCTTTTAAACCAGATCTGGTGCTGACCAACTGTCCCGGGTGCAATATGTTCATGGATAAATGGCAATATACGATCCGGGAGATGGAAGGGACAACATATGGTGAAAATGGCGAATCGATCCCTGTCCTGACCTATGAAGAGCTTGCAGGTCTTGTTATGGGGTATAATCCCTGGGATCTTGGACTTCAGTATCATATGGTGCAATCCGAACCTCTTCTCAGAAAGATGGGTATTGAATTTGACGGGCAGGACAAGTTTAAAACAAAAGATGGAAGGCAGATGCCTCTCCCCAAAAATCTTATCAATGTCGTATGATAACAGGTAATGTGGTTGTTGTAGGAGGGGGGGTGGCCGGAATGGAAGTTGCAGGTCAGCTGGCCCGGTCAGGCTGTATGGTTTCACTGATTGAGAAAGAGTCATCTGCCGGAGGACATATTAAAGAGTGGCACCACCTGTTTCCAGACAGACGCAACAGCATGGAAGTGACAGATTATCTCGCCAGGCAGATCAACCATGATAATATTACACTATTGACCGGTACAACAATTGCCAGGATGGGATACGGTAAAAAAGTATTTACCGTGGATACCGAAAATGGCAAAAGTATAAGTGCCGATGCTGTCGTTGTCGCAACCGGATTTGACCTCTTCCGCAGTGAGAGAAAGGAAGAATACGGATATGGCATTTATGATAATGTTATCACTTCAGCTGACCTTGAGGTAATGTTCCGCAACGGGGAAATAAAACTTACTGACGGCAGGAGGCCTGAAAAGATAGGTATAGTGCACTGTGTAGGGTCACGCGACGAGAAAGTCGGGAACATCTATTGCTCGAAACTTTGTTGCATAACTGCGGTCAAGCAGGCTATGGAGCTGAAGGAGCATCTCAGTGATGCAAGGGTGTACTGTTTCTATATGGATATGAGAATGGGAGGAGCCCTGTACGAGGAGACATACCGGGAATCGCAGGAAAAATATGGTATAAACTTTATAAGAGGGAAAGTGTCGGAGGTGGGAGAGACGATCGATCATAAGCTAATAATTAAGGTAGAGGATACTCTTGTCGGACGGCCTCTCAGGATGGAGCTTGATATGATCGTGCTTATGGCAGGAATGGAAATGTCGAAAGGAGGGGAGCAAATGGCACAGATATTTGGCCTGAAAACAGGGGAAAACAGATTTTTTGCCGCGGCAGATCACCATTACGGGAGCAACGAAAGCAATGTTGAGGCACTCTTTTTTGCCGGAAGCTGTACCGCCCCGATGAATATCACCGAAACAATTTCACATGCAAGAGCTGCAGCTGCAGAAGTAATTTGTTACCTGAGAAAAGCAGAAAGATAAATTCAGAGGTGCACTAAGTGCTCTTAAAGGGCCCGCACCTGACATGCAAAGGTTAAATGGAAAAGTTCGGATTTAAAATATCGAAAACAAGGGTAATAGATTTTGATCAAAACGACAAAAGCGTCGCGGAGTTTATATACACTAACGAGCCAAGTTTCAGATTGTGCATCGAATGCGGGGGTTGCTCCGCAACATGCACCGCTGGTAATTTTATCCCATTCAGTCTGAGAGAGTTGCAAATCCTGCTGAAGAGGGGCGAAACTGAAAAAGTAAAAGATAACATTGAGAAATGCATGCTTTGCGGAAAATGTTCCCTGGTATGTCCCAGAGGTGTCAATACCAGAAATATAATCGAACTGGCAAAAAGAGCATTTAAAACACCTGAGTTACATGCAGTTTGATCCGTTTGTCATACCGTTCAACATCGGCCTCTACTTCATCCTGATATATGCCGTGGTCAGAAGCATTATCTGGTTCAGGGACCTCTCCAGGCCGGACAAGCTCAGACTTCAGAGGGGATTCTTCGGGAAAGCCTTCGGGCAGAGCCTCAAGGAGATATTTCTCGAGAGCCTTATTCACAGGAAAATCCTCAGGACCAACCCCCGGCTCGGATATATGCACATGAGCCTGGCTTTCGGATGGTTCCTGCTGATTTTGTTCGGCACCATCGAGGCTGATATCTTTGGAGAGAAACATCTCAATCCGCCATATAAGGCTATCTTCTTCAAATTCTTTAACCCGGGGCACGGAATTGGTGGATTTGAAGCCGGTTATGCTTTCCTGATGGATCTGATCCTCCTTTTCATACTCTCAGGCCTCTTTCTGGCTGTAATCAAGAGATTCACCCCGAAAGTGGTCGGAATGAAGAAATCAACAAAACTGAAGAGCCTCGACAGGGTTGCCCTTACTTCTTTATGGCTCATCTTTCCTTCAAGGCTGATTGCTGAAAGCCTGACAAGCGGGGAATACGGTTCAGGAAGCTTCCTTACCGGGACTCTCGGGAGCTGGCTGGCCTCATTCCTTCCTGCAGGTGAGCTTGCTTACCCATTCTGGTGGCTTTATTCCCTTTCTCTCGGAACGTTTTTTATCTTGCTGCCTGTAACCAGGTACCTCCATATTCCTGCGGAGCTGTTCCTGATATTCATGAGGAACTCGGGCATCAGAACAGGTGATAAGGCTGGAAGTTATTCGGAGATTCAGGCTCATTCATGTTCTTCGTGCGGAATCTGCATCGACCAGTGCCAGATGAACTTCTCGGCAGGGATCAATAATATGCAGCCGGCCTATCTGATCACGGCAATCCGGAACAATGAAGATACATCTGAGATAGCCTTGAATTGCCTTATGTGTGGCAGATGTGACCAGAAATGCCCGGTCGGGATCGAGATCTCTGCTGTCAGAATGATACAGAGGAGGGAGGTTTATACCGGTCCGGAATTCAGAAATGTCTGGAAAGGGTACTTCAGGCTAAGGAACGGTGATCATACTCCAAAACCAAACGGCCATCATGTTTATGATTATCTTCCGGAAACTGCCGGCTCAGAAAAGACAGATATCCTTTATTTTGCAGGGTGCATGACCCACCTCACACCAGCGATCAGCAGATCGATGGTGAAAATACTTGACGCGTCGGGTCTGAAATGGTCATTTCTTGATAAGGATGGGGGTGCATGCTGCGGAAGACCTCTTATGCTTGCCGGTAATGACAAGGAGGCCCGGGAGCTGATCAATCATACCTCTGAGATGATCTGGAAATCCGGTGCTCACACATTGGTAACTTCTTGCCCTATATGCTATAAGGTCTTCAGAGAGAGTTATTACCTTGATATTGAAGTGCTTCATCATACACAGTTCATTAAAAACCTTATTGATGAAGACCTTGTGCGAATGAATTTCCTCCACAAAAGGGTTGCCTATCATACGCCCTGCGAGCTGGGAAGAGGGACACTGGTGTACAGTGAGCCCAAGGATGTTATCAGACATGTCGCCATACTTGAAGAAACAGGATATGAAGATGAAAACTCGTTATGCTGCGGTGGCAGTCTGGGGAACATTAAAATAAGCTCCCGCGACAGACAGAAAATTGCTGTTGATGCAGCGGCAAGACTGACATCCCGAAATCCCGAAATCCTTATTACTTCCTGTCCCCTCTGCAAGAAAACATTTTCAGCTGCAACATCGACCAAAGTAGCCGATATCTCAGAAATTGTTGCGGAAGCTGTCATTATACCAAAGACTGAAAAACCGCCCCTTAAGCACTCTCTTCCCGTAGCGGAGGCTGTTAATATTTTTTAGTCAAAATCCGTCCGCTTTTTTTGTGAATTTATAAACAATTGCATACTCTTGTTGTTATTCATACGTTGTTATTATTATAGAATTACTAACGATATCAATTATGAGGAAAGTATTGTTTTTTCTGGCCGGGATAATGATTATGTTAACATATTCATGCGGAAACCAAGGGTGGAAGAAGAACCAGAAAATATCTGAGAACAGTATCATTCAGGCAGATGACGGGACTATTTCACTCACTCTTGAAAATGCTGCGTTTTACAGCAATACAAAAAACCCATCCGGCAATACGGCTGAATGGAGTGTGGTTATATCGCAACCAGGACGATACGGTGTCTGGCTGGCGAGCGCCACTAAAGATACTGTTGATCTGAGCTATACAAACAGCGTGAAGATAACCATGCTCGATAATCACCTCGAAGTAATTCCGGAAGCTGATAAGATCATCCAGAACTCCGGAGATGTCACATATCCATTTTACCGGGCTGATTCATATATGGGGTCATTCTTCATCTCTGAACCAGGGGTGTACAACATTCAGGTGATAAGCGAAAAGGTTATACAGAGGGAAGCCAAGAATGAACCAAGGTATCAGGCTGACAACACCAGGTTGATGTCAGTTATTCTGAAACCTAACACGCGCTGATCTTTTCTTTCACCCATCCGGCTGCGTTAATAAAAGCCTTAATCCAGGGTGTAACATCATCCTTAGCCCTGTTTTCGGGATAATATCCGCATTGCCAGGGGAAGATTGAACGTTCGAGATGAGGCATCATGGCAAGGTGCCTCCCGTCGTCCGAACACAAAGCGGCCGTGTCAAAATCGGAACCATTGGGATTGGCCGGGTAAGTATGCCGGCTGTATTTCATCGGAATTTTATACTTATCCTGGGTGTAGGGGAGGCTGAACCTGCCCTCACCGTGAGCGATCCATATTCCCAGTTCCATGCCGGCCATGTTGCCCAGCATTACGGAATTGTTCTCAGGGATCTCTACACCAATGAAGCCGGATTCAAATTTGTGTGAAGAATTATGAAGTAAAGAGGGCTTTTCATGATGATCAGGATAAAGAAGGTCCAGTTCAGCCATCAGCTGACACCCGTTGCAGACACCCAGCGATAGAGTGTCGGGCCTGTTGTAAAAGGATTCGAGCGCTCTTCTCGCCTTTTCATTATACATGAAGGCACCTGCCCATCCTTTTGCTGAACCAAGGACATCCGAATTGGAAAATCCTCCCACAAACACAATAAAGTTGACCAATTCAAGAGTCTCCCGTCCGTTTATCAGGTCAGTCATATGAACATCCTTCACATCAAAGCCGGCAAGCCATAGGGAATATGCCATCTCCCTGTCGCCGTTCACCCCTTTCTCCCTGATAATGGCAGCCCTCAGCCCTGATTCATTTCTTCTCCCGGGTGTCAGGCCAAGAGAGCTGAAGATCCCGGTAAAGCCTCTGTGATCTGTTAAAAGTTCGTGTCTGGCGTAATTCCCATACCTCTCAGAGGCGAGTGATGCTCCGCTTTGCCTCCTGTCTAAAAGCCAGGAAGTGCGGAACCACTTGTCCCTTAACCGGTCGATATCAAATATCTGTTCTGCTCCATTGTTCGATATCTTAACGGTTCTCTCTGCCTGAGGCCGTCCTATTTTATAGTATGAAATACTCTTCTGACGAAGAGCCTCTTCCACTCCCGTTCCTTCCCTTGCCTGTATAATAATACCCGGATTCTGGGAAAAAAGCAGTTTTACCGTATCCGTTTCACCGATTGCTGAGAGATCAGCTGTAACACCTCCCGAAACGTTTGAAAAACACATCTCCAGAAGTGTAACAATCATCCCTCCGGCAGAGATGTCGTGTCCGGAAATGATCTTTTCTTCAGCTATCAGGTCCTGTATTGTATCGAACACTGTCCGGAAATACGCCGGATCACTTACTGTCGGAACCTTGTTGCCAAGAGAGTTGAGCACCTGGGCCAGACTGCTCCCCCCGGTATTGTAAGCATCACGGCTCATATCAATATAAAAAAGAGGCGCAGAAGGATCGTTCAGCAATACTGGGCCCGTTATTTTCCTTATATCTTCAACCTCCGCTCCGGCTGTGATGATTACCGTTCCGGGTGATAACACCACCTGGTCGCTGTATTTCTTTGTCATGGACAGGGAATCCTTGCCTGTCGGTATGTTTATTCCAAGGCTGATGGCAAAGTCGCTCGCCGCACAGGTGGCAGCAAATAATCTTGCATCTTCACCTGGATTTCTGCAAGGCCAGTTCCAGTTTGCCGACAGGGAGACTCCGCTAAGCCTGTGTGTCAGAGGTGCCCAGATAATATTGGTGAGGGCTTCCGCAATGGAAAGGACCGAACCTGCTCCGGGATCGATAAGTCCGGCAGCAGGAGCATGCCCGACGGAAGTCGCCATACCGTGTTTGCCCCTGTAATCGAGTGCTATGGCGCCAAGATCGCTGAGAGGCATTTGAAGCGGCCCTGCGCATTGCTGCCTGGCAACCCTGCCGGTTACCGATCTGTCAACCTTGTTGGTGAGCCAGTCCTTGCAGGCAACTTCTTCAAGCTGAAGGACCTGTTCCAGATAGGAATGAATCTGGTCCTGGGAATATTCGGTCGCCTTATATGCTGTTTCAGGCGATAGATCAGTCATAGTAGTCTTAGGAGGCTCGCCGAAAAGTGAAGCAAGACTGAGATCAATTGGTTTTTCTCCCGTTTCAGGATCCTCAAGTGTGAATTGCTGATCGCCCGTGACCTCACCAATAATGTATATGGGGGCTCTTTCCCGTTCGGCGATCCTTGTAAGGAGATCAAGATCTTTTTGCTTCAATAACAGACCCATACGCTCCTGCGACTCATTCCCGATTATTTCCCTGGCTGAGAGTGTGGGGTCACCGACGGGTAACTTGCTTATATCAATTTTGCCTCCGGTCGGGGCAACCAGTTCGGAAAGGCAATTGAGGTGACCGCCTGCGCCATGATCGTGGATGGAGATAACAGGATTTTCATCCATCTCAACCAATGCCCTCAGAGCATTGAATACCCTTTTCTGCATCTCGGGATTAGCCCTCTGCACGGCATTAAGCTCAATGGAACTGTGGTATTTCCCCGTGTCGACCGATGAGACTGAACTCCCTCCCATACCGATACGGTAATTATCACCACCCATCAGCACGATAAGATCTCCTTTTTCAGGTATTTTCTTCTGACTCTCCCTAATTTTCCCGATGCCAATTCCGCCGGCAAGCATAATTACCTTATCGTAACCGTAATCTATGTCGTTCTCGCTGTGTTCGAAGGTAAGCACGGATCCGCAGATCAGGGGCTGGCCAAATTTGTTACCGAAGTCACTCGCACCATTTGAAGCCTTAATAAGGATATCTTCAGGGGTCTGGTACAGCCATGGCCTCGCTTTTGTTGCCTTTTCCCACTGACGTCCTCCGTCAGGCCTTGGGTAGGATGTCATATAAACGGCCGTGCCGGCAATCGGTAAGGCTCCAAGGCCTCCGGCAATCCTGTCCCTTATTTCTCCTCCGGTTCCGGTGGATGCCCCGTTAAACGGCTCAACAGTAGTCGGGAAATTATGGGTTTCAGCTTTTAAGGAAAGAACTGATTCAAATTCCTTTACAGTAAACAGATCAGGCTTCTCCTGCGTGAGCGGGGCGAATTGTTCTATAACGGGCCCCTGAATAAAAGCACAATTGTCTTTATAAGCTGAAACAACCTTATTTGGATTGGTCTCAGTTGTTTTTTTTATGAGCCTGAAGAGCGTCGATTCCTTTTCGACTCCGTCGATTATAAAAGTGCCATTGAATATTTTATGTCTGCAATGCTCAGAATTGACCTGTGAAAACCCAAAGACCTCGCTGTCGGTGAGCCTCCTGCCAATTGATCCTGAAAGAGTGTTAAGGTATGCTATTTCATCACTGCTCAGCGCCAGCCCCTCCTGTTCGCTGTACAGGCTGATATCTTCGATATATAGTATCTGTTCAGGTGAACGGTCGACTGAAAATAGCTTCTGATCAAGGCTGGTGTAGAGTGACTGCAACATCGGATCATAATCCGGGACACTTTTTCTGACAGGCTGAAACTCTTCAATTCTTGAAATGCCGGTAAT
>DIKJ01000170.1:15330-55923 GCA_002424525.1 Bacteroidales bacterium UBA5621
TCAGGATCTCTTTATCGATCAGATCAGCATTTCCAAAGAGCCATTTAAGCTTGTTTATTTCCGGCTCCGGAAGGTTTTTATCCGTGTCAGCAGCAATAATAGCCCCGGTGATGGTCTTGAAAAACAATATCATAGCTGAATATCAATGTATTGCGTCGTATGAAAAATCAATGTCCTATCCTTTGAAAACATGGCAAAGATAATATTAATCGCTCAGTGCCTTCCTACCTGAGTCCGCTTCTTTCAAGGAACGCATCAATGGTGGGTTCTTTCCCCCTGAAGTTACGGTAGAGCACAGATGGTTTGTCAGAACCGCCCCTTTCCAGTATATTTTTTCTGAAAGACTCTGAAGTCTCCCTGTTGAAGATACCTTTTTCCTTAAAATACCTGAAAGCATCGGCGTCGAGCACTTCAGCCCATTTATAACCGTAGTATCCTGCAGCGTAGCCTCCGCTGAAGAGATGGGTAAAGGAACAGCTCATACTGGTGTTCTCAGCTGAAGGCAATATCTCGCTTTTTGAGAGGATCTTTGACTCGAATTCAGATATCTCTGTTTCGACGGGTGAGGTTATGCTGTGCCATGCCATGTCAAGGAATCCGAATCCCAGCTGTCTGTTGCAGGCATAACCCTCATTGAATAGAGACGCTTCCTTTATCATCTCTATCATCTCAGAGGGGATTTTAGCACCGGTCTCATAGTGTACGGCCCAGCCATCAAGCCACTCCGGTTCAAATGCAAAGTTCTCCATGAACTGCGAAGGGAGCTCCACAAAGTCACGTGCCACATTGGTGCAGGAGAGGCTTTCGTATGTGCAGTCGGATAACATCCCGTGTAGCGCATGTCCGAATTCATGAAGGAAGGTGGTGAACTCGTTGAATGTCAATAATGAAGGGATAGATTCGGTGGGCCTGTTGAAATTTGTTACGACAGATATTAGAGGCCGCATGTCACTCTTACCATCTTTCCGCTGATCCCTGTAGCTTGTCATCCATGCTCCCCCGGCTTTGCCTTTCCTGGGATGAAAATCAGAATAGAGGACCGAGATAAATTTGTCATTTACGTCAAAGACCTCCCAGGCCTCAACCTCATGATGATAAACCGGGATCATGCTGTTCCTGACAAACCTGAGGCCAAAAAGCCTTGAAGCAAGCGCGAATATCGCTTCACGTACGTTTTCAAGCTTCAGGTATGGTTTAAGTATTTCATCATCAATGTTATACCTGTTTTTTTTAAGCTTCTCGGAATAATATGGCCAGTCCCATCTCTCAAGAGAAACGGTATGCCCGCACTCAACTGCGAACTTTTTCAGGTCAATATAATCCCTGGTAGCCGCACTGTGAGAGAATGCAAACAATTCTCCAAGAAACGCACAGACTTTCTCAGGTGTTTCAGCCATCCGGTCAGTCAGGGCAAGTTCGGCATATGAGTTGAATCCAAGCATTCTGGCCAGCTCAAGTCTGAGTTCAGTAATTCTTTTTACTATAGCCCGGTTATCTTTCCCGTCGTTGTGGAATGCCCTGGTGTTGTAGGCTCTGAACATTTTTTCACGAAGGTCCCTTCTGTCTGAATACTGCATAAAAGGTCCGTAACTTGGCATATGAAGAGTAAACACCCAGCCATCCATACCGAGGCTTCTTGCTGTCATCGAGGCCATTTCGACGAGCGTGGCGGGCAATCCGGCAAGATCGCCGGGATCGGTGAGATGCATCTGAAAAGCGTTGGTCTCGTCAAGAACATTCTCCTCGAACTTAAGTGAGAGTTTTGACAACTCTTCGGATATCATCCGGTATTTTTTTCTTTTATTGTTTTCGAGCGAGGCGCCTCCAAGGAGAAAGCTGAGGTATCTTTTTTCAACGAGCATTATCTGTTCGGTATTCAGATCCGGAGAATACCTTTCCTCATAAACAGATCTTATCCTGGTGAATAATTTCCTGTTGAGGGTAACATCGTTGGAGAAGCGGGTCAGGTAAGTCGTGACCTCCTGCGCAACACCCTGAAGTTCCTTTGTTGTTTCGGCAACATTCAGATTATACAATACTGAGGAGATCCGGGCAAGTATTTCCCCGCTCTTTTCCAGGGCTGCCACACTGTTACTGAAAGAAGGGGCTTCCGGGTTTTCCGTAATGACCCTTATCTCTTGTTTCGCAAGGCTAATGGCTTGTTTAACAGCCGGTTCAAAATGAGCAGGCTCAATAAGGTGGAAGGGAGGTGTTTCGTAAGGGGTGTTCCAGTGCTGAAGAAGTGGATTGGACATCATTCTGCTAATGATACAGGTATCTGATAACTGTATGGTCAGAAAGGCAGGTCACTTAGTTCTTCATTTTCAGGTGGTATATCCTCAAACGTTCCGGCTCCCGGAATATACTGATCACCAGTCTCCGCCAGGATCTTTTCAATCTTCCAGACATCTAGATTTGTGAAATAATTGATCTTTCCGTCTCTTTCCCATTTGTTGCCTTTCAGGTTAAACCATAACCTGACCTCTTCATTAAGAAAAGATTCATTGATGAGGTCGCATTTGTCCTGAACGAGCTGAAATTTAATATAATCCACAAATACGGCAGATCCTCCGGCTTCCTTCCTCTCGATAACAAATTCCCGTTTCCTGAACTTGTCGCTGACCTGGTTAAGCGGCAGTATGTCAACTATTTTTCCTGTAACTTCAAAGGCCATCGCTAAATCTTACTGAACTATTTCAAGAAGCTCCACCTCAAAGACGAGGGTTGAGTATGGTCTGATTACATCTCCGGCACCGCCGGGGCCATAAGCGAGGCTCTCCGGGAGGTATAATTTGAACTTGGATCCCACCGGCATGAGCTGTAATGCTTCGGTCCATCCTGAGATGACCCCGTTCAGAGGGAACTGGGCAGGAGACCCTCTACTGACAGAAGAATCGAATTCCGATCCGTCGATCAAAGTTCCTACATAATGAACCTTCACAGTACTCTCAAGGGTAGGCTTCGGGCCTGATCCCATTTTGATGACTTCATACTGAAGGCCGCTTTCAGTTACAGTAACACCTGATCTTTCCCTGTTCTTTGCAAGGAAAGCCTGATTCTCGTTTATATAATCCCTGTAAATCTCTTTATTCATTTCTGCTTGTTTTTCTGATCGTTCCATATCACGTTTGTTAATAAACATCATAATATATGTTCTGGCATCTTCGTCAGTCATCTTTGGGTTTCCTTTTTCACTTTCCCACATTGCTCTGGCCACGACAAGCGGGTTAAGAGTGAGACTGTCATTCATCAAAGCATTATAATTATATATTCCGAATGCATAGGAGAGCGAGTCAACACTATCTTTCATTTTTGCACTTTTAACCGGATTTCTGGCACAAGAGCCATAAAACAAAGCTATTACAGCAACAAGAACAACTAGTCCCTTGATTTTCATATAAACATGGTTTAAATTAAATTTTGGCAAAGATAATACTTTGCCGGACGCAAACAGGGTTATCGTTTTTTTTTTTAAATTTTTATTGCTTTCATTATATGCCTTTTACCGGGGGGGCCTGGTACCAGTGAAATCCGGAAACCGGATGATCGCATAGTCCTCTTTACTCCACCCTTAACACAATAGGTTACAAGAATTCCGTTTTTTAAAGTAACATCCGAAATCATCCTGAAGATTTTGTCTGTCCACAGCTCAGGCTGTTTTTCGGGACTGAAGGCATCAAAATAGATCAGATCATATGGTCCTGACAGCTCAAGCCTTGTAATGTCGCCTCTGATCTTATTGAGGATGAAATTATTGCATATCAGAGTTTCAGTGTCCCATGGGGATGAGTGGATCTTTGCAAATAGACGGGAGCTGTCGTGTCCGACGATTTTACTGTAGTTCAGGGAATTGATGGTTGTTTCGTCCAGAGGGTATTTCTCCACGGATGTATAGAATACTTTTCTGCCGCATTCAATGCTCCTCAGAGCAGTCAGCAGGGCATTCAATCCGGTGCCGAAGCCAATTTCGAGGATATTTAGCGGGTCTGCACCGGAGGAGTCAAATCCGTGCCTGATAAAAATATGCATCGATTCCTGCACGGCCCCGTGAATGGAGTGATAATGTTCACTGATTTCAGGAACAAAAATCGTATGTGAACCATCTTCCGTTTTAACTATCTGCATCATGATCCGGCAAAATTATCCGAAAGAATTGATATACTGTGTTCCATATCAAAACAATTGCTTATTTTTATTTTCTGAATCTGGATCAGGAAATCACAAGCTGTTAAACATGTATAACTAATTCAATATTCTTACTATGAAAACAATACAATCGAGAAGAGAATTTCTGAGAATCACAGCTGCGGGCGCTCTTGGCGCGGTCGTCCTGTCAAATTATTCCTGTAAAGGCGGAGGCAAGCCGGCATTGCCGGGTGTGGGACTTCAGCTCTACACAATACGTGATGCAATGGCTGCTGATGTTGCCGGCTCATTGAAGAAGGTATCGGACCTTGGATATAAGTACGTTGAACTGGCGGATTATGCCGACGGCAAATTTTACGGCTTTGAACCTGCCGAGTTTAAGAAAATGGTCAATGACCTGGGTCTGGAGATCATAAGCAGTCATACACAGGTGGAAGGAGAGGGTGTCACACTCGATACTGCAAGGAAAATGGCAGAGGCTCATGCAAAGATTGGCTCCAAATACTGCATTCAACCCTGGATAGTTGAGGAGATGCGTACTACCATTGAAAGTTATCAGAGAATGGCGGCCAACTGGAATCAGGTAGGCCAGATAATGAAAGAGTTCGGGATGCAGTTCGGATATCACAACCATAACTTTGAATTTGCCACGGTTGAAGGGAAAGTTCCCTATTTTGATGTGATGCTTGCAGAGCTGGACAAAGATCTGGTGATCATGGAGCTTGATATGTTCTGGACAACCAAAGCCGGACATAATCCTGTTGATATAATCAAAAAGTATCCGGGAAGGTTCCATCTGTTCCATCTGAAGGATATGTATACCCATGAGGAGCCCTTCTTTGAAGTTATTAAGGATGATCTTGCCCCGGTAGGAGCTGGTGTGATTAATTTCAAGGAAATTCTTGCAGTGAAGGATATAGCAGGCATGAAATATATGATCGTTGAGCAGGATGACTCAAGGGGCGACATGTGGGCTGATGTACAGACGAGCATCACCAACATGAACACAAAAATCCTTGTTTAATACTGTTATCTGGTATCTCTTAAAGATTGCAGGGAGTTATAATATTTCCTGCATTTTTTTTGCTCTACGCTCTACGCTCTACGCTCTACGCTCTACGCTCTACGCTCTACGCTCTACGCTCTACGCTCTACGCTCTACGCTCTACGCTCTACGCTCTACGCTCTACGCTCTACGCTCTACTCACTGCCAGTCGGAATCGTACCATGAGCGAACGTCAGTGGCGATCATTCCTGCATCAAGAGCTGCCCTGATCCCCAGGTCGGAGTCTTCAAATACCTCTATCTGACCCGGATCGATCCTCATCATTTCAGCACACCTCAGGAAAGTCTCCGGATGCGGCTTGAAATTGTCTACATCATTTGCTGTGACGATGATGTCGAAATATTTTCGCAGATCTGTGATTTCCAGCGTGCGCTCCACAGCATCACGGTGTCCTCCTGTGCCTACAGCCATCGGAAGCACACCGTAGTACTTTTTGACAATATCGGTTACGGGCAAGATAGGTGTTACCAGATGCTGAAGCCTGAAGAATTCCCTGAGCTTTTCATTCATAATCTGATCAACTGTTACGGTGGCGGACAGATTAAATTCCTCGATCAGCTCGGCTGCTATCACCCAGCCCGGACTGCCGGTATGTTTCCTCAGGAATGAGGGTTCAATATCTGCACCGAAGCTCCGGCAGGCCTTTTTCCAGCCGGCAAAATGGTATGGCATGGTGTCTGCAAGTGTCCCGTCAAGGTCAAATATCAATCCCCTGACACCGGCCTTAATATCGTACTTCATAATCAGTCCTTCTCCCTGTAAAACACCTCAAGCTCGCAGGTACACTTTGCCACATCCGCTTTTATGATCCTCACTTTTTCAACATTCTGCCCGGTGAATTCTGACAACTCTTTCAGAAGTTCTTTTCTGAAATCAGGCTTTAAAAATTCTGTTTTATTGTAGATGATTGTCTGTGACACCATTAGTCTTTTACTAAGAAAAACTTCCAGAAAGAGTGCCCCTGCAATGAAGATGCCGTTAATAGTTACTGACGCCAGCACGGGTGGGGCAATATTTGCCTGAGAGTTTACGACTGAGACACCGATCACAGTAAAGACATAAGTCATGTCCTTAACGGTATAATTCACGGTCCTGAACCGGAGAATAGCAAATATTGCAAAGAGCCCCAATGCCATTCCCAGCTGAATATCCACGGTCTCGAGTATTGAACAGATGAAGAAAATCACTATTCCCATCAGAAAGAAGGAAAAAAGGTACTCCGGTTTCTTTGAAAACCGGTAATAGATCATTCGGATAAGAATGAATAATACTGTAATATTCACACAAAACCTGATCATGATGCTGGTCAGGGTATCTTCAGTGGCTAGTGATTCGAACGGCATACAATTGAGTATTAATTATTAAAAGTCTTTACAGTTGTTAAGCAGGCTATAGACGATACTGTATCTTCTGTCGAACATGTTAAAAAATCCATCCATAAAAGTCATCATGTCTTTTTTGGATCTTTCCTTCAGGTAAGGGAACTCTCTTATGACTTGATAAAATGCATCTTTCTTTTCCTCAAACTGAACGAGCGATTTTCTGAATTCTTCTTCTGTTCTGCATATCCCCATATAGTAGCGCTGGCGGACCGATTGTATTGGCAGGGCTTCATGCGGGATTGCGTAATCCGTGTTCACAATCCCGGAGTAATCAAAATCATATGCAACTATCGTACCCAGATCAGGCCTTTCTGTCCTCGGCTGCGAGATTATAATGATATTATGTTGTCCGGGTACTGACCAGTCTACGTTACCAATCATATAATTGAATATTGCCGTCCGGTCCATGCTCTCCGGCTTTATGTTCTTTTGAGTCAGTTTTTCCATCGATATTTTTGCTCCGCCCAGCCTTTTTGCAAAATATTCATCGGGCTCAATCACGAATGCAAAGGCACTCATGGGTTTGGTTTGCTTGTTAGTGTTAACATAGTTGATCTTCATCAACCTTACCCGGTGGCTGTGATCGGTCAGGACATTATACATTTTATAAACCAGGTATTCCCTCAGAAGGTAATCCTCGTTGCCTGCTTTGCAGTGAGTGACCACCTTGAGTTTGTCGATCTCAGAAAATTCATCGTCGGGCGATTTTGATTTTTTGAAGTTTAGCCTGATAGGCGGGTAATCACAGAAGGTGCGCCTGAATTCTCCCCTTGCGCGAAGCCGCAGATCTTTTACAACCGTATCTGTTCCTCCATCAGTGTATTTAAGTTGTGCGTCAAGGTATTCCACATCAGATCGTTTTCTTCTGAATGTAGTGATGTCAAACTCAAGAGAAACTTCAAGTATTTCATCACTTTCGAAAAGATTGAGATAGTCATCCGTAACGGTGTAAGTAACATCAACGGAATCAGCCTGACCAAAGGCAGGTACTATAAAAAAACCCGCCATGACCCAGAGAGTGCAAATAAGTTTTTTCATAATCAATCCCCCAAATTTTAGATAAATTATTTCAGTCTAATTTACTAAAATCAAATGAATCCTGAAATTTTTTTAAAGGCCGCTGATGAGGCGGCCTTAAACGAATGAACATAATGTTTACCCTTTATAATGAGCCAGATAGTCTGAAACCTGGCGATAAACATTCTCTGCAGTGAATCCAAGTTTTTCATCGAGGACCTTGTAAGGAGCTGAATAACCAAAACTGTTTACTCCCCAGATCATGCCCTTCTGACCCGCAAGACCTCTAAGTGTTACAGGCAATCCTGCCGTTAGCCCGAAAACAGGTGTTTGTTCCGGGATAATTGATTTTCTGTACTCCGTGGGCTGGTTCATAAAGAGTCCTTCCGACGGAGCGGATACTATTCGTATCTGGAGACCCTCTTTTCTCAGAAGCAGGGCCCCTTCCACGAGAGTTGAGACCTCTGATCCGCTGGCGACAAGGACTAAATCGGGTTTGCCCTTGCACTCCTGAACAATATATGCTCCGTTTTTTGATTTAAGGGCATCTCCATATCTGTTTCCGCTTTCCGACGGCAGATCCCTGATGTTTTGCCTGGAAAGGATCAGTGCGGTCGGTGTTCTTTTGTTTTCAAGCGCCAGCTTCCAGGCCACGGTCGTTTCTGCTGAATCGGCCGGCCGAAGGACCAGCATGCTGTTTTCGCCACGATGGTTCCTGAGCTGTTCCATAAGTCTTATCTGGGCTTCCTGCTCCACCGGCTGATGCGTTGGACCATCCTCTCCAACACGGAAAGCGTCGTGCGTCCAGATGTATTTCACCGGCAGACCCATAAGGCATGCAAGACGTACCGCCGGCTTCATATAGTCTGAGAAAACAAAAAAGGTGCCGCAGGCAGGAATAACGCCTCCGTGCAGGGCTATCCCATTCATGATTGCAGCCATTGTAAGCTCTGATACGCCTGCGTGTAGAAATGCCCCCGAGAAATCACAATTCGTAAAGGGTTTTGTATTTTTCAGGAATCCATCAGTTTTGTCTGAATTGGCCAGATCGGCCGAAGCAACAATCATATTCTCAATCTCTTTCGCAAATAGCGATAAGATGCCCGCTGATGCGGCCCTGGTAGCGATACCCTCTTTGTGAACAAACGAACTGAAATCAATATCCGGGATCTCTCCTGAATAAAATGCACGGAGCTTTTCTGAGGCTTCAGGGTTTTGTAAATCCCACTCCCGTTTCTTTTGCTTCCATTCTGCTGCTTTCTTTGTCTTGCGGGCGAGCATCTTGCCGTAAAGTTCCTTCACATCGTCGAAGATACGGAAGTGATCAGACAGGTCTCCCCCCAGATTCACTATTGATTTCTCGTATGAACACCCTGCTTCACTTACCGGCATCCCATGGGTTGAAGATTTCCGTTCAAAGCTTCTTCCTTCCTCATCGACCAGACCCTTGCCCATAATTGTTTTACCGATAATTATGACAGGCTTTCTCTTTTCCCGGACTGCTTTACGGAGGGCGCTCCTGATCTGATACTGATCGTTGCCGTCGATTTCGATAGCCCTCCACCCCCACGAAGCATATTTCATCGCTGTGTTTTCTCTTGTAACCGCGCTGGTTTCTGTGGAGAGCTGAATATTATTTGAATCGTAAAACATTATGAGATTGCTCAATCCGAGATAGCCGGCAATACGCCCCGCTCCCTGGGAGATCTCTTCCTGCACTCCTCCGTCTGAAATGAAGGTGAAGGTTTTGTGTGAGAACAATTCTCCGAATCTGGCCACGAGAAATCTTTCTGCTAATGCTGCTCCCACAGCCATGGTATGACCCTGGCCGAGAGGCCCCGAAGTGTTTTCGATTCCCCTTGTGACGTCAAGTTCCGGATGACCCGGTGTTGAGCTGCCCCATTGCCTGAAATTCTTCAGGTCCTCAGTGGAAAAATGACCTGTTAATGTGAGGACTGAATAAAGCATCGGAGACATATGACCGGGATCCAGGAAAAACCTGTCGCGGTTGATCCAGGAAGGGTTGCCGGGATCAAAGTTCAGGAATTCAGAGAATAAGACATGAATAAAATCGGCACCACCCATTGCGCCGCCGGGATGTCCCGATCTGGCCTTTTCAACCATGGCCATGGCCAGTATTCGGATATTGTCTGCCGCCAGCTTGCTGAAATCACAGTCCATCAAATAAAAAATTAGAGCATTATATAGATAGTGGCAGCAAATATAAATATTAAATGACAGAATAAAAGGGGGCTATAGATATTTCCTGTCCTCCTCAGGAACTTCAAAATATCTGTCATACCTCTGTGCATCAGGACCTTGGGCCATTTCAAGCCTGCTTCCCCTTATCTTATAGGTACATTTCTCCCCGGCAATATCTGAAAAGTAGATGTTATACTCCTTTTTGTCCTCATCAATCATGATGATCCTGACCAGGTGATAGTATTTTCTGCTGTTCAGCTGGGCGGCGCAGATCGGACAGGTATAGATGTATTCTTCCCCTTCCGTGATCTGAAAAGTGGGATGTGTTGTGATCGTGTAGTTCCCTATTTCAGGATTGAGGTAAACCAATCCTCTCTTGGAACTGTTCACTTTCTGGGCTGCAAGGATTATCGAGGTCTTGACGTTCAGATGTCCCCTGCAAACTTTACATAAATATTCACTTGCCATAAAGTCCCTCCTGTCGGTTAATTAGGTTAATTATTTTGTCTGCTTGATCCTTTACAATATACGATAAATTTTCTCCAAAATCAATTTTTTCCGGCTGAATACCCAGAATAAAAACAGGCATCGCAAAAAATTCTGAAATTTTTCCAAGTGAAATATTGTGCGTGTTAAATGTTAAGTCCTCTGTCTGGCTTACATGGAGAAGCCTTGTCGTTCCTGGTGCAGAATTGAAATCGACACAATCAATAAGGACCAGGATGCCGGGATTAAGGCTGTTTATTTTTCCTATATAGTTTTCAATGCTTACCTCAACTGTCAGGGATGAAATATTTCTTCTGTTTTTTATACCCCTGCTTATATATACCCCTGCGCCATCATCCTGCCTGAGAACATTCCCTATGCCCACAAAGAGAATCCCCCTGTCATTCCGCGACAACAGATCGTCAAGACTCTCAGGCACCTTTGAATAAATATTTTATCTGTATCTGCCGCAGGCAGTTGGGACAGACTATGTTGAACATATCTTTCCTCTGGAGTTGGTCCTTAATACCGACACTTACATCCTGCCCCTCCTCCAGCCTGAGCTTCTGGTTCAGGATATTGAGGTTCATTATCGAGGAAAAGGCTTTCGGCCCCAGTTTCCTGTGCATGAACAGCAGGTGCTCCTTTGTGGTAATGACAGCATTGCAGCTTTCACAGATCAGGAGTTCCTTTTCCTGATATTCCACACTCTTCTCCCTGTCGAACACCGCCATTTCATAGATCTTATCCGACAATTTAACGCCTTTTTGCGTGATGCAATGCTCCTCGCACTGCCCGCAGAAAATACACTTGCCGTAGTCTCTTCTGATGATCCTGATGCCTCGTTCCTTATCGTCAGTATTGGTTATTGCACACGGGGGGCATACGTTTGCACATGTCTCACAACCTACACAATTGGCATCGTCAACTACTGGCTTTCCCCTGAATCCCTCAAACGGCACATGCGGTTCGGCAGGAAATTTCGAAGTGTAAGCCGGAGTGACAAGTGATATAACCGCCTCCTTAAGTTCTCTCAGTTTTGGATACTTCATTTCACGACCTCCTTATAGTCATCTTTTACACTCTTTTCTCCCAGCTTTGTGCCGAAATGGTAGGCTCCCCGTATGAGTGCGTGAGCGGCAACCGTAGCGCTGAAAAAGAGAATGGGTATAGCAAACAGTGCTTTAAACCCGGCGTCGCTCAATCCGTAATGAAACACGACACCGAGCAGAATACTGCAGCAGCCCAGGGTAACACACTTCGTTGCCGCCTGGAGCCTGTTGTACACGTCAGGCAGACGGATCAGTCCGACACATCCGAAAATATTGAACAGGACGCCGATGCATATTAAAATGATAGTGATCATATTACTCGTTAAGTTTTTTCCCGCTAAGGTATTTGGCCAGTGTCAGTGTTCCGATAAAACTCAGAATTATCCAAGCTATTCCTATATCAAGGATAAACGATTTTTCAGTCTGTATTGAGATTATTGCACAGATCCCAACCACCAGAATCCCGAATATGTCAATACCCACCATCCTGTCAGGTATTGTGGGTCCCCGGATGATCCTGTACAGGCATGCAACGCTTAGGGCAATCTGTAAAAAAAGCAGTATGGTAAGTAGATCAGTCATTCTGCAAATCGTTTAATATATTTTTCAAATTTCCCTGTTATCATTTTCGTGTAAACTTCAGGATCTTCGGACTCCACGTATATCCAGTGCACGTAGAAGTCATCACCGATAACATCGACAGTTATCGTGCCGGGAGTCATGGTGATCGAGTTGGCAAGCAGTGTCTTTGCAAATTCTGACCTGAGGGTTGTTTTCACTCTGACTATACCTGGTTTGATCGGCATACGCGGGTGCAGGACCCTGTACGCTACATCAAAGTTGGCTTTAATACAGGCCCAACCAAAGAAGAACAGGTATACGCAAAACCATAAATATCTGTGAGGCTGAAGGAATTTATATACATTGTGAAAATAATACCTGGCAAAGATTGCAGAGCAGATGAGGGCAGCCAGGGAGCCGGCGATCAGGTTTGGAACGGTGAACCTGAAAGTGATCAGTAACCAGAATATCAGAGCGAGTATGAAAACAGCTATATACCTCATCTTATGTTCCTGTTATTTGTGAAGTGTATCTTGAAGGATCCATGAGAATGTCAGTGGCAGGGGTCAGGATCATCTCCCTGATCCCGGGAATGACCAGAAGGCTGAGGAGCAGACAGATCATACCAAGGATGATCATGCTGAACAGCATTGGGAACGGCACCTCTTTACCCTTTGTCTTTTTTCTGTCAGGATCCTGATTATAAAAGGCATATCGCTGGAATTTCAGGAATGAAGCCAGCGTAATAATGCTAACAAGCGCAGCAAGAGCCGCAAGAAGGTAGAAGCGGGCCATGACGGCAGCTATTATGATGATGAGCTTGCTGAAGAACCCGTTGAACGGGGGGATGCCAGAGATCGAAAGGGATGCAACGAAAGAAGTGCCCGAGGTGACAGGCATTGTTTTTGACAGGCCTCCCATCTCTTTCAGGTCGCGTGTGCCGGTAGAGTATTCAATAGCCCCTGCGTTAAGAAAGAGGAGACTCTTGAAAGCTGCATGGTTGATAAGATGGAAAATGGAGCCTGCTATTGCCAGAGCTGCGACTTCATACCTGATCTCTCTTGAAATAAGGATCATCCCTATTCCGGCCGATAATACAACATACCCCATCTGGCTGATACTGTGATAAGCCAGAAGCCTTTTTATATCCCACTGTCCGACGGCCAGGAAGACACCTATGAACATCGACAATGTGCCGAGTGTGGTTATAAGAACGGCCATTCCCTCACTGATAGCGAACATGTTGAAAAAGAGCCTGATAATGACATAGATACCAATTGCCTTGATCAGTACACCGGACAACATCGCGGAAATAGGGGAGGGGGCTGACGAGTGTGCGTCGGGCAGCCATGCATGAAAAGGAATAATGGCTGCCTTCAGACCAAAACCGCTAAGCAGAAGTATCTGAACGAGAAGGTAATAGTTCCTGTCGTAACCTGTACTGAAAACTGTCCTGACATCCGCAATATTGAGCGTTTTGGTTTTCCAGTAGATAAATCCAATCCCGAATAGTATCAGGAAAGAGGCCACTCCGCCCAGAACCTGGTATTTAAAGGTGGCTTCAAGCTCATCCTTTTCCACGCCGAAGGCTACCAGGGCATATGATGAAATTGCCGAAATCTCCAGAAACACAAAAATGTTGAAGAGATCACCACTTAGTACCACTCCGTTCATCCCGGCCACCATGAGGCAGAACAGCGAGTAAAAAAAGTTTTCAGAAGTATACCTGCTTATATAGGATATTGAGTAAATGACCGACAGGAGTCCTATAAGGTTAACTATGCACAGGACAATCACGGAAAACCCGTCCATAACCATATATATCCCGATAGGTATCTTGTTAACTGCTTCCCATCCCCCGACCTTGTAAACGGAAGTGGATCCTCCTGATGAAACAATGGCATGCAGGCTTATTATGACCAGGAATAAAAGGACCAGGGAGGCAGCGACCCTGTCAAAATGCTTTATAAACCTTCCGAGGATCATAATGAGAAAAGCTCCGGCAAGCGGCACAGCAACAAATAATGGTATCAGCGGGTTCATCATTTATCCTCTTAAGTTTTTTATTTCTCTGATATCGAAAGTCCCGTATTTCCTGTAAAGCCTGATAATGACAGCCATCAGCATTGCGGTAGTTGCCAGGCCTATTACAATTGCCGTGAGGACCATTGCCTGCGGCAGGGGATCGACATAGACTTTAAACGGATCAGCCGGATCCACGATGGGAGCCACGGCTCCGTCGGCATACCCGACAAGTGCCAGCAGCAGAAAGATACTGAACTCCATGATCGACAACGAAATGGCGATTTTAACCAGATTGCGCCTGGTGATCACTCCATAGAGGCCTGTAAGAAATAGTATGAAACATAACCAGTATACCGTCATTTTGTTATTTCTTCTTTAAAAATTACCAGAGCCAGGAATATTGAGAGTATCGAGGCAGCCACTTCGATGCCAATAAAAATATTGTATAAAGGCAGGAGGCCTGCACTGATGAGTTCACCAGCGACTCCTTTCGGAGCCCAGTTGAGGAAAAACACATGTGTCCCAAGCAGAAGACCTGAGAGAGCCAGCACCAGGACAACCAGAATGGCAAGGTTCTCATACAATGTAGTTCCGGCCTCTTCACGCACAAGATGGAGGAAATCACTTCCATAGGCCAGAATAAGCAATATGAATGATCCGGCAAGAATAACACCCCCTGCAAACCCTCCCCCGGGTGTTAAGTGACCATGGATTATTATATAAATCCCATACAGGAAAACCAGCCCGGCTATCAGCTGAGTCGTTTTCTTCACAACAACTGTCATCCCTTTCATTTCTTCCCTTTTATCCTTAATATGGTCAGTACTCCGAGTACGGCGGTTATCAGCACTGTTGCCTCGCCAAGGGTATCGTATCCCCTGAAATCAAAGAGCACTCCCGTAACAAGGTTAACACTGCCTGTTTTTTCCACTGCCCCTTCAATATATGATTGTGACATGCGCAATTCCCCCTCCCCGAGCCGGTCAAGTGAAGCAGATGATACAACAAGGAAATAGAATAAGACCGCCATGATCACAATAGCCGTGGCTGCAGTCACATATCCTTTGCTGTCGGGTTTGGTGAAGGCTTCTTCGCGTGAACTGTCAAGAACGACGGCAACCATTATAATGAGCGTTATTGTCTCAACAACGATCTGAACTATTGCCAGATCGGGTGCTTTAAGCAGAAGGAAGCAGATAACAAGACCATAACCCACGATGCCCCCGGCTATCACAGCAGAAAGAAGGTCCCGGGCGTGAATAGCGTAAAGTGCTCCCAGGATCATGAATCCCACAATTACTGATATTGCCAGTTCCATAGCGTAAATCTTTATTTATATCATTATGAGTAACATAATAATCAAACCTGCAAAAACCCAGATAACATATGCCGGCAGTACACCGGTATGCGCCTCACTCAGTTTATGGCTCAGCCACAGGACGAAATGTTTCGAGAGATCATAGATGTCAAATAGCTTCTCTTCTGCTTTTTTATACATCCAGGCCAGCGGCCTGTATTCCCCGATAGTCTTGTAAAATTCCGGAGTCGGATAACCTGTCTTTTCATGAAACCTTTCACCCCCGATAAAGCTGTCTTCGGTCCTGAATCTTTTAATGCTGACTGCCAGATAGACAATTACGCCGAGTGCGATTGATATTATAATAAGAAGTGAGACAAGGCCGGAATTCCAGAATCCCGTAAACTGAAATTCGCCTGTTACCGGCATAATCAGTTTTGGTACAATAAAATTTGTGGCAAATACTCCGAAGAAAATGCAGAATAATGCAAGCATAACCATCGGGAGCCACATAAGAGGAGAAACCTCCTTTGCCTTTTCAAAGGCTGTATTACGGCGACCAAGAAATACTCCCCCGATGAATTTAATAAAGCTGGCAAGGGTGAGAGCCGATCCAAGAACAGCCAGTCCGAGCCATAGCACCCAGAGTTTGCTGGCAATGCCTGGTCCGGCACCGAAATCGATGATCCCCTGGTATATCATCCATTTTGAAGCGAACCCGTTAAAGGGAGGGATCCCTGAAATGGACATCGCAAAGATCAGTGAGGCTGCAAATGTTATGGGCATAGCCTTCGACAATCCTCCGAGCTCATCAATATTTTCCTGACCCGTCCGCTGTTCTATGCAACCTGCTGAAAGGAAAAGCCCGCTCTTGTAGATGGCGTTGTTTATCATGTGAAACAATCCGGCGGCAATCCCGATCAGCGATCCCAGTCCAAAGCCCGTGATCATGTATCCGACCTGTGACACGGCATGATAGCCCAGTAATTTCTTGTAATTATGCTGTACCAGCGCCATCATTACGGCCGTGATAATCGTGGTTACTCCGATCGAGAGAAGAAGCAGTCTCATCCACTCACCTGGAATAAACAGGTCGGTGGTTATCCTTGCCAGGAAGTAGATCCCCAGCAGTTTGTCGAGCGATGCAGGCAGAATGGCGGAGGAGGAGGCAGGTGCATCTTTTGAATAATCCGGCACCCATGTATGGAACGGGAAAGCGCCTGCTTTTGTGAAACTGCCGACCAGCAGGGCAACGAAAGCTGTAACGGCAAGAATATTGTCCGTCGGAAGAGAAATGGCGTTCATGCTGAGCGATCCGGTGAGCCTCCAGAGCATGGCAATGCCCAGAATCAGAATAGTGTCTGATGCTCCTATAAGAATAAGAGTCTTTTTGGCTGTGGCTGAGCTCTCCTCATCACTGCCCGGTATAAGCTTGTAAAGGGTAATTCCGAGAATCCCCCAGAAGGCCAGAAACAATAGCAGATTGTCAGCGAGAACAGCTCCATAGGAGCAACCCAGCGTTATGAGAAACCAGGGGTAATAGTTTTTAACCCTGCCCTGTTTAATATAAGCCAGCGAAAATAAGAGTATCAGGAAAGAAAAAAGGCTTATGAAGACGATGATGAGCTTGCTGAGATTATCTGTCGTAATGGTCAGAAATCCTGATGTCCCGTCAAGGAGATTCACTCCAAAGAGAGTCATGCACGATTTTGCGACAAGGTCATCCAATGCCACCATTCTGATTGCAGAACTGAACAGGGCGAGCGTAAGGTAGCCGGTGACCAGGCTGACGGCAACAGATAGGATACCCTTTATCCGGATATATTTTTCAGGAACCAGGAAAAGAACAATCCCTGCTGCAACAGGAATAAAGATCATGAACTGCAGATAACTGCAGACAGCAGGCTGAGATGTTATTGTAATAAACTCGTTCATGCCCGGTTAAATAAGCTTATTCTTTATTTCAGACGTTCTCTGAAAGGACAGTTCTGTAAGCTCCCTTGCATTCATCAGCCTCTTGCCCGATTTCGAGTCATAGGCAACAGCCATTCTTTCAGTACAGCAATAGCAGGGATCCACTGCCGCCAGTGAGATTGTGGCATCAGCTATTGTCTGACCTATGCATGCTTTCTTGAATGTTGCAATGTTTACATAGCTCGGAGCTCTTATCTTGTGCCTGGCCGGAGAATTGGAGCCGTCAGAGAAGACGCAGTGGAACACTTCGCCTCTCGGGGCTTCAGCCCGGCCCATACCCATACCCTCAGGGATCTCTTTTATTTTTAATGCAATATCCTGACCGGCGGATTTCTGCAAGCCCTTAAGGCATTGTTCAATAATTGAGACAGATTCGTACATTTCGAGCAATCTTACCTCAGCCTTGGCAAATACATCCCCTGCCTCTGCCGTAATAACTTTCCAGTTTACAAGCGGGTAAGCAGCGTAGGGATCATCTTTCCTGACATCTATCGCTACTCCCGAGGCTCTTGCAGTGGGACCGACAGCAGCATAATCAAGGATGTCCTGCTTTGTCAGGATACCCACTCCCTTTGTACGCGCATGTATAACCGGATCATCCATTACCGCTCCGGCCAGGAGATCGGTCTTAGTTTTGAGACCGTCGAGGACACTCTGTATTTCCGGTATTTTGCTTTCATCGATATCGCGTCTTACTCCGCCCACCCTGAACATGGCATAACTGTTCCTGTTCCCGGTAATCATCTCAAAGAGGTCGAGCACCGGCTCGCGGTATTTCCACGCCCACATGAATACGGTATTGTATCCCAGGAAATGCCCGGCCAGACCGACCCAGAGCAGATGGCTGTGAATGCGTTCCAGTTCACCAATGATGGAACGGATATATTTCGCCCTGTCGGTGACCTCCACACCGATTATCTCTTCGACGGCGTTGGCAAAAGCAAAAGGGTGGGAGGTGGAACAAATACCGCAAATCCGTTCGACAAGGAAGAAGACCTGGTCGTATGTCTTTGATTCACTGAGTTTTTCTATTCCTCGATGGTTGTATCCCGTTTCCCATTTTATATCCCTTACAATCTCTCCGTCGCAGTAAAGCTTGAATAGCTCCGGCTCTTCCTGCAAAGGGTGATAGGGTCCTATCGGTATGAGTGTCTTTTTGCTCATTTTTTGATTACCCGGTTATTACTTGAACTCCTTCCTGTACGGATATACGCCTTCGGCCCAGTTTCCCTCCGAAATCAGTTTCTCCTGATTGGGGTGATTAACGAAATCTATCCCGTACAGTTCATGCATTTCCCTTTCAATCCAGTTTGAGGCATTGAACAAATTCGAAAGAGACTCGATCTTTGGATCATCCTTGTCAAGAACTACATGAATATTAAGGATCAGGCCAGCCTCATCCCTGCTGAAATGGTAATGAATCTCAAATCCCTTTCTGGTATGCAGAGCAGTTGCAATTATGAACCTGAATCCTGCACTGGTGTAGAGATATTCAGCTATTTCCAGAATCGCCTCCGGCCTGACGGTAACTATCATCCTCTTCGGGTTCTTTTCCGTCACATCCAGGATTTCCGGTTCGAATTTCTTCCTGAACTGGTCTATGATTTCCTCTCTGCTCATCTATTTAATTTTCCTTTACCTCAAAACCTTTAACCATCACCCGGCGTACCTGGCTCACCTGGCGTACCTGGAGCACTTAGTGCGCCAGGCTACATCGTTATTCTATCCCTGAGCTCACTGCCCTTTATCCTCTGCCCTCTGCCCTCTGCCCTTTGCCCCCTGCTCTGCGCTCTACGCTCTACGCTCTACGCTCTACGCTCCACGCTCTACGCTCTCCGCTCTCCGCTCTCCGCTCTCCGCTCTCCGCTCTTACTTCCTCCCCGCCAGCTTCACTATCCCGGCAATCAGCGCCTCAGGCTTGGGAGGGCAGCCCGGTATATAGGCATCCACAGGTATGATCTTGTCCACAGGACCGGCGAATGTCATTCCCTCCGCAAAAATACCCCCGGTGCATCCGCATGCGCCAATCGCTACAACAAGGATCGGCCTTGGAGCCTGATGATAGATCTCCAGTAGTCTCTCCTTATCCCGTTTGTTTATCGATCCGTTCACCAGAAGAACATCTGCATGCCTCACACTCCCTACCAGCAGAATGCCAAACCGCTCCAGATCGTGACGGGGTGTAAGGCAGTCGAGAATCTCAATATCGCAGTTATTGCAGGATGCTCCTCCGAAGTGGAAGACCCACAGAGACTTTTTGAAGCAATAATCTTTAAAACCCACGATTATGTTTTTTAATAACCAAACGCAATCAGTACTATAGCAATTACAGCTATCAGATTCATCCATATCGCGAAGAATTTGACAGCCTGCTTTATCTTTACTCTCGGATTTGTATTCCTGATCAGGGTAAGAAGCAAAACCACAACGATAATCTTCAGTATTGCCCAAAGGATATTTATACCCTCAAGCCTGAAACCATTCATGAACAGGGCTACAATGAATGCCGGCAGAATAAACAGCATTATATATTTTGTGAGCTTGATCATGGCGTAGGCAGAACCGGAGTAATCGATGAACATGCCTTCCGTTATTTCTGTCTCAGCTTCAGCCATGTCGAAGGGCACCAGTCCAAGCTTGGCCTGAAGGCAGAATATGCCGGCTATGAATAAAAGCACTCCTGAAAGGCTTCCGATGAATGGTGTGCCCGCCTGTTGTATGCTGATAATCGAATTAAGATCGAACAGCTGTCCCGCTTTCATTATGATACCTGCGATAACAAGAAGAAATGTCAGTTCATAGCTGATGATTAGCTTCATTTCCCTTGAAGCACCCACCGAGGCAAGAGGATTTCCTGACGCCAGCGATCCGATTATATAAGAGAATGATGGTATCGTAAGGAGGTAGAAGATCACTAGAAGATCTCCCCTGAAGCCGGTGGTAATATTAAATAGCGGCAGCAGAATAAAGACCCCTGCCATTGTGGCGCCAAAGACCGAGAAAACCGGAGCGAGCAAAAAGACCACGGGGGATCCCATTTTTGGTAAAATTGTCTCCTTGACAAGCAGAAGCTTGAAGAAATCATAAAATGGCTGAAGAAGGGGAGGCCCCTTACGGAACTGAACTCTGGCAGTTATCTTTCTGTCGAACCAGGAAAGGAATGCACCTGTAATGGCTGCAAAAATTAGCCCGGGAAACACGAAGAAATAAAAAAGATCAATTGCCATTGTTCTGTTGTTATTCTTTTTCAGTGATATACATATGGTCTCTTATAAGCACCTTTTCGTTAAGAATGAAGATATTGTCACCCGGAGGCTCATCGGTATCAATATACGTTACTGTTCCTTCAGGGCACGACTTTACGAACTTTTCCATATCTTTCTTATCGGTAAGGTCATAAAAAAGGTCCTTGTTCCTGTGATGTTTGAAGAAGTCGGTCATCATTGTGCCAAAAGGGCAGATGGTAACGCACGATTTGCACGAAATACAGAGGTTTGTGTGGCGAACAATGATCCCCTCCTCATCTTTTTCCAGAGCTTCTGTCGGACAGACCTCAACGCACGGGGCATCTTCGCACCTCCGGCACGTATAACGGAACACAGCAAGCTCACGTACCGGTTTCAATCCGTTTGAGTTCGCAGATGTATAATATAAGGCTTCAGGCAGTTCCAGGCCGGAGTTTTCAACCATGGCAGCCCTGAGCTTTATCATATCTATTAATATCCTCTGAGACATTTCAGCTCCAGATATTGGGTTGATCTTTAATTTCATCATAAGTGAATACCGGGCCGTCCTTGCAGACAAAAAACTCTCCCATCATGCAATGGCCGCATTTGCCAAGTCCGCACGACATGTTCTTTTCCATCGAAAGATAGATCTGGTCATCTTGATAACCCATTTCCAGCAAACGGATAGTCCCGAATTTCATCATTATCGGAGGGCCGCATACGACCGCAATTGAGTTTTTAACTGTGACATCAACTTTATTTAAAAGGCTGGTAACAACACCCACCGATTCGGTCCACTCTTCGTCGGGTTTATCAACAGTGCGGTAAGTTTCAAACTTGCTGATCTTATTCAGCCTTGCAAACAATGGTTTATAGACACAATCCTTCGGGGTTTTTGACCCATAGCACAGGATCACTTTTCTGAGCTTACCGGTAATGTCTTCCAGTGAGTAGAGCAGCGACCTTATCGGAGCAAGGCCACAACCTCCCCCGAGTATAAGAACCTCCTTGTCATGGAATTTTTCAACCGGATATCCTCTTCCGTAGGGCCCCCGTATTCCCATAAAAGCGCCGGGTTTCAGATTATGCATGTATTCTGTGACATAACCCGTTTTCATCACAGTAACCTCGAGTGTGTCTGTTACGAGCGGGGATGAGGACGGAGTAAAGGGAGCCTCTCCAATGCCATCTACAGTGAGTTCAATAAACTGACCGGTCTTAAAGGAAAACCTGCTTTCGGGGACCAGGATAAAAGTTTTAATCAGTGGCGATTCTTCAATTACATCTGTCAGTTTTGCCCTGAGAGGTCTGTATATGTTACTGTGATTGACCATATCCACTTTTATACGAGTTCCATAAAAAGCTCATTCTTGCTTATCCTGCCGATACATGCCTCTATGCATCTTCCGCAACCGGTACATGCGATTGACCTGAATCTTTCAGGCTTCCAGACATACTTGCACATATACCTGTTTTTAAATCTTTTGTGCAGTTCAAAAAGTTCGTCTTCACCTCCTGCAACCCTTTGGAAACCCGGGTACTGGCAGGCATCTGTCTGCCGGATCTTTTCAAAACCGGGCTTATCGATAAGCAGGAAGCAGGTACATGTCGGGCAGATGAGTGTGCACGCCCCGCACGATACACAGCTTGATGAGTATTTCTTCCAGATCGCCGGGCCAGCCTCTTTTACCAGCCTGCCGGTCGTGGCATAGTCAGGAAGACCTTTGTTTTTTTCTTTAAGAAGATCCTCGGTAATCTGATGTTTCCTTTCAATGGATTCCAGTATACTATTGTCAGTAAGGGGCATTAAATGACTGACGTTTTTAATAAGGTCCTCACCTTTTTCTGTGATCACCCTGATTATCATCTTGTCTTCCAGCAGGATAAGAGCCAGATCAGCTTTGCCGGCCGTGAATGGACTTATACCATACGACAGGCAATGACAATGCTCCTGGATCCCCAGACAATCGGATGCTATGAGAATTGTGTTTTCCCTTCTGCGCTGAAAGAAAAGATCATCAAACTCACCATTCAGATACATCTCTTCCGGAAGTCCCAGGCCTTCAATATCGCAATTCGGGATCCCCATAATTATCCGCTGTTTCTCATGGCGGGGTTCCGTAGTGACATTCTCTTTAAGAGGCAGGAAAAAAGTTTTGAGCGGAGTGGCAGGCTTGGGCTTATTGTATATGATCCTTGAGACATCTTCGGGCCGGAGCAGTTCATAATCCTGCCCGAATTCATTGTTCGCAGGAGCGAAAACCGTGTAGGATAACAGCAACTTTTCAAGTGCCTTATCCCATTCCTCCTTATTAATGATCAGGTGATGCATTTATGTGACAAGATTCACATATAAAAATAGATTCAATGATAGGAAAAACAAATAAAAAACTGCTTTTTTTCTATAATTAAGATAATTTGAGCCGTAAAAAACATTATATCAATATTTTAAAAAAAATCTTTTTTTGTCTGAAAAATTATTTAACTTGCACCTGATATCAATTAAATGAGATTTGATGTGAAACAATTCACAAAACAAGCGATAAAAAAGAGCCTTAAAAGAATATTTCTTTACAGGGCGTGCCTGGTCAGACTTAAAACAATGGGGGTCGAGAAGGTCTTTTCATATACCCTGGCAAACGAGGCAGGTGTCACCGCCGACCAGGTACGGAAAGATTTCTCCGAGTTCAATATAAAAGGTAATAAAAGAGGAGGTTATGACATTAATGATCTTCTTGAGAGGATGGAAAAGATCTTTCACCGCAACAAGGATCACAACATTGTGCTTATCGGAATGGGAAATATGGGAATGGCCCTTTCGAAGTACAATAAATTCGTTCAGCGTAACATGAATATTGTTGCTACCTTCGATATAGATCCCTTTAAGCATAAAATCAGGTCAGATCTCCCGATTTACCCTATGAGCCGGCTGAAAGAGATTATCGACAGGTTCAGGGTAAGGGTGGCAATTATCGCGGTACCGGAAATCTCTGCTCAGGAAGTATGCGATGAACTGGTCCGCAACGGCATCAAAGGGGTTGTAAATTTCGCTCCTGTTTTATTGAAGGTACCACCAGGAATAGTGATTAATAACGTGAACCTCTGCGACGAACTGGAGAGCGTCATTTATTACGTTCACCAGCTTATGAGCGGTGACGGACTGAAAAACATTGAATTATTATACAGGGATATGAAATATTGATCAGGGGACTGGTACAGGGAGTAGGCTTCAGACCTTTTGTCTGCCGGCTGGCAGCCAGACACGGACTCTCCGGTACGGTTGAGAACAGGACGGGTGGTGTTTCAGTAGTACTGCAGGCCGACCTGAAAACCGTCGATACGTTCAGCAATGAACTGCTCGAATCAGCCCCTCCGGCTTCGAAGATTAAGGCAATTCAGGTCAACCCGAGACTGATAGAGGGTTTCAGCAGTTTCAGCATAATCGACAGCAGGGATCGTGATGAGCAGATGACCGAGGTAAGTCCTGATATCGCTGTCTGTGATGATTGCCTCACTGATCTTGAAAATGATCCTGAACGTAAGGATTACCCCTTGATCAACTGTACCAATTGCGGACCCAGGTTCACGATTGTCAGAAGCATTCCTTACGACCGTGTCAACACGGCAATGAGCAGGTTCAGCATGTGTGTCAGGTGCTCCGCTGATTATAATGATATACTGGACCGGAGGTTTCATGCCCAGCCTGTTGCCTGCAATTCATGCGGACCACAATATTTTTACCATGACGGGGAAGTTAGAATATCGGGTATCCGGGAGATACTGGGAAAAGTAGCACGCCAGATCGCATCCGGGGGAAGCGTGGCAATAAAGGGAACAGGTGGATACCATCTTGTGTGTAATGCGCTTGATAATGATGCGGTTAGAGAACTGAGAAAGAGAAAACAGCGTGATTTAAAACCTTTTGCCGTCATGTTCAGGGATATTTCAGCTATACGCAGTTATTGTCATGTGAGCCATGCGGAGGAAAAAGAGCTCCTGTCATGGCGGCGGCCGATCCTGATCCTTGACCGGAAAAAACCATTTTCTGAATCTGTCAGCAGCGGACTCAGTACAATCGGTGCACTGCTTCCCTATATGCCGGTCCATTATATGCTTTTTAACACTCTCGAAACACCTGCAGTCGTCCTGACAAGCGGAAACCTGGCAGACGATCCCGTAATTATCGGCGACGACGTTGCCGGAGAGAAACTGATGCCGGTTGCAGGGTCAGTTGTCGGGTATGACAGGGAAATCATTAACAGGACAGATGATTCAGTGGTGAGGGTGATCGATAAAAAGATAAGCATTATCCGTCGCTCAAGGGGTTTTGTCCCCCATCCGGTGGATCTCTCCTGCAATGTTGATGGCATACTGGCCACAGGAGCGGAACAAAAAAACACATTCTGCCTGGGTAAGGGCACTCAGGCAGTAATGAGCCAGCACATAGGCGACCTCAAAAACTTTTCGACATATAACTTTTTTACATCTGCAGTCGATCGCTTCAGGGAACTCTTCAGATTTATACCGGCTTATGTTGCATGTGATCTGCATCCGGCCTATCTGTCAACCATTTATGCGGGACAGCTTGCAGAAGAGCGGAATATAGTGCTGTTGAAGATCCAGCATCATCACGCCCACATCGCATCATGCATGGCTGAATACGGTTTGGATGAAAAGGTTATCGGCATCAGCCTGGATGGCACGGGGTACGGTACTGATGGAAATACATGGGGGGGTGAATTTCTGATTGCCGACCTTCAGGGCTTTGAGAGATATTCTCATTTCGACTATATTCCGATGCCAGGTGGCGACAGGGCTGTTGAAAAGCCATGGAGAATGGCATTCTCGGTGCTCTTCAGGTATTTTGGAGATACTGTTGATTATAAGTCACTTCCCCTTTTCCAGTCGATTGATGATGAAGAGATCGGGATAGTCAGAGAGATGCTGATTCAAAACGTCAATTCTCCCCTCTCATCGGGTGCGGGCCGTTTGTTCGACGCAGTAGCCGCTCTTACCGGAGTCTGTCCCGAAGCCACCTTTGACTCTGAACCTCCAATGCGTCTTGAATCGGCTATCCATGAAAAGACAAACCTTTATTATCCTTTCAACGCCGGAAATATAATCAGCTTCGAAGATACATTCTCTGAAATACTTAAAGACATTCATGAAACGAATGCTTCGATGATAGCGGCGAAATTCCACAATACTGTTTCTCAGATCATCCTCGACCTGTCAAAAAGGATGCGGAAGGAGACTTCATTGAAAAAAGTGGTCCTGTCAGGAGGGGTGTTTCAGAATAAATATCTTCTTGAACGATCTGCCTCCATCCTCAGGAAAGCCGGATTTAAAGTATATACCAATCACCTGGTTCCGGCAAACGACGGTGGTATTTCTCTGGGCCAGATAATTATTGCATCTAAAAAACTTGGCTTATGTGTCTGAGCATACCAGCAAGAATAGAATCGATAGAAGGTAACATGGGGGTTGTCTCTGCCGGCGGGGCATTCTTTAAAGCCGGCCTGCATATGATCGAAGATCCTGCAATCGGAGACTATATCCTCCTTCATGCAGGTTTTGCCATCCAGAAGATTAGTGAAAAGGAGGCTCTTGAAACACTCAGCATCATCAGGGAAATTGATGAGGCTTCCGGTTAATAAAAGCAGGATGAAGTATATTGACGAATACCGCGACAAGGATCTGATCCTGAAAATGGCAGGACTTATTAAGAGATCGGCAAGACGGAACTATACATTTATGGAGGTGTGCGGAGGCCATACAGCAGCAATTCACAGGTTCGGCATCCCATCGCTGCTGCCGGAGAATGTCAGACTTATTTCAGGACCTGGATGCCCGGTCTGTGTTACTGCCACCGACTATATTGATAAGGCCATAGTTCTGGCTGAGACTGAGGGTTCAATAATCGCCACGTTCGGTGACCTGATGCGTGTTCCGGGATCTGAATCGACCCTGGAAAAGAAAAGGGCGGAAGGCGCCGATATACGGGTTATCTTTTCTGGGCTCGATGCTCTTGGGATCGCTGAAGCCAGTCCTGACAGACGAGTCATCTTTCCGGGGATCGGGTTTGAGACCACGGCCCCGGGAACTGCTATAACTCTGATGCAGGCCAAAGAAAAAAAGCTGAGAAATTTTTTCCTGTTAAGCGCCCATAAAATAATGCCGCCTGCAATCAGAGCAGTAATAAAGGATGGTATGAAGATCGATGGCTTTATTTGCCCGGGACACGTCGCATCCATCACAGGATCTGACGCATTTGATTTTATACCACAGGAGCATAAAAAGGCCTGCGTCGTTACAGGATTTGAACCGCTCGATATTATGCAGGCTCTGCTGATGCTGATAAACCAGATCAACAATGAGGCGCCAAAGATTGAAATCCAGTATACGAGAGCAGTCACACCCGGCGGTAATGGAATTGCACAGGATATACTTGGTAAGGTGTTCGTGTATTGCGATGCCGAATGGAGGGGATTTGGAATCATCCCCTCAAGCGGACTGAAACCAGGACCCGAATTCGAAGAGTTTGATGCCGAAAAAGTCTTCAGCCCGGCTGTCAGGCAAACCAGCCGGGAAACATTATGCATCTGCGGTGAGATACTCCGGGGAGTGAAAACGCCTTCTGATTGCCCTGTTTTCGCCACGGCCTGTACACCACTGGCTCCTGAAGGGGCATGTATGGTATCGAATGAAGGGGCATGCAACACATTTTATAAATACAGGCCTCATGGATGAATTTATAACACTTAATCACGGAAGCGGGGGCAAACATTCTCAGAAGCTTATTAAGGATGTTTTTCTCGGCAGGTTCGGGATTGAAGAACCATTAACCGATTCGGCCGTATTAGCCACCGGGGACTCCGGTAGTGCATGGCTTGCTTTTACAACTGATTCTTATGTGGTTGACCCTCTTTTTTTTCCTGGTGGCAACATTGGGAAGCTTGCCATCTGCGGTACCATAAACGATCTGGCCGTTGCAGGGGCGGATCCAGAATATATTGCTGTGTCGTTCATTATCGAAGAAGGATTTCCGGTGGCGGATCTTGAAAGAATAGCTGAAACGATGGCAGACGAAGCTCTGAATGCCGGTGTAAGGATTGTTGCAGGCGACACTAAAGTTGTCGGGAAGGGGAAGTGTGATAAGATTTTTATTACTACAACAGGAACAGGGTTCCTCCGTCCGGGAAGGGAACAGATCAGCAAGGGCGGAAATGTCCGTGAAGGAGACAGGCTTCTTGTCAATGGTCCCCTTGGAAATCATGCAGTCGCCGTGCTGGGTGCCCGCAATAACTTAAGCTTCGTATCTGGTGTTCTTTCTGACTGCTGCTCCCTGAACGGCCTCATAAGAAATGTTCTGGAAAGTTGCGATGAGATACATTTCATGAGAGATCTTACCAGGGGAGGTCTCGCTGCCGTATTAAATGAACTTAAAGACATTATAAGAAAGGGGATTGTAATAAATGAAGAAGCCGTTCCGGTCGATGAGTCTGTAAAAGGTTTATGCGAGGTCCTTGGATTTGATCCGTTTTCACTGGCCAATGAGGGGAAAATCCTTGTGGTTGCCGGGGAGGAGGAGTATCTGAAGGTACTCGACATTATGCTTTCACATCCGGCAGGTGCCGGCTCGTCTGTGATTGGAAAAATTGTCAGGGAGAATCCTGACCATGTTCTGCTGAATACCGTCGCCGGCGGAAGACGTATAATTGAAATGCCGGCAGGCTTGCAGCTTCCGAGAATCTGCTGAATAATAATATATGCACGAATTAAAAATTGCTGAAGACCTGAAGGATATTGTCCTCGAAGCCGCTTCAAAGGGTAACCTGAAGAAGGTCACCCGGGTAAACGTTACCTTCGGGCAGATGGTTCAGATTGTGCCTGAGATCTTTCAGTTCGCTTTTACAGAATGTGTAAGGGATACCTCTGCCGAAGGAGCTGAAGTGACGATTGAAATAGTGCCGGTGAAAATGACTTGTAATGAGTGCGGGACAGAATTCATAGTAAAGGATAACATGTTTGCATGCCATAAATGCGGCTCAGCAGATCTTAAGATTATTAACGGCAGGGAATTGTTTGTAAAAAGCATAGAAGGAGAATAGCATGGAAATTAAAATTATGAAGAACATTCTGGACAGGAACCAGAATAGGGCGGATGAGGTGAGGGCACTGCTCAAAGACAAAAATGTAGTGATGGTGAATATCATCAGTTCGCCGGGAGCAGGAAAAACAACTTTGCTGGAACGAACATGCGGAGAGCTGAAAGAGAAGCTAAGGCTGGGCGTGATTGAAGGGGATATTACTACCGACCGGGATGCACAAAGGCTTAAAAAATATAATATTCCGATCGTTGTGATCAATACAGAAGGAGGCTGTCACCTCGATTCTCACAGCATCTCAAAGGTGCTGGGTTCATTTGATTTGGACAACCTCGATATGCTGTTTGTTGAGAATGTAGGCAACCTGATCTGCCCTTCACAGTTTGATCTGGGCGAGACATTCAAACTGGCAGTCATAAGTACCACCGAAGGGGATGACAAGCCTGCCAAGTACCCGATGCTTTTCCGGGAAGCACGTGCGGTTATACTCAACAAGATCGACCTGTTGCCCTATACTAATTTCAGTTTTGAAAGTTTCAGGCGCGACTTGCGGAAGATCAACCCTTCAGTTCCTCTTTTCAGCCTCTCCTGCACCAGGGGCGACGGCCTTGATGAGTGGTTTGAATGGATCATTGATCAGAGCCATAAGTAAGATATTGTATCAGGAATAAAGAGATTATTTCGTTTTCGCCATGTGTGCTTCCGAGAAACCCTTGAAGAATGCTTTGGCATTAAGTCCCAGGGTCTGCGTTTTATAACCACCCTCCTGAATAAAAAGTGTCTGCAGGTTTAATTTCCCGATCATAGAGCCGTTCTTTTCAAAATCATTTTGCGAAAGCCTCCATGTCCCTGTCGGGTCTCCTTTAGCGGTATCAAATCCCAGAGCTATGATCAGAAAGGCTGGTTTGAATAACCTGATACGCGACAATGCTTTGCCAAGCGCTTCCCTGAAGGTTTCCGGGTCAGCATTCTCCTCCAGTGGATAATTGAGATTGAATCCATACCCCGCTGCTTCGCCTTTCTCTTCCCTGAATCCTGACAGGCGATTCAACATAGCCCCTCTGGTGGATGTGATGAATGGAGTGTTTATCGTTAATAACCCAGAAGAGCTTCATGATTGTTTTCTGCCAGGAGAAGAAAAGACTGATATCTGAATTTCAGAGGATTGATCAGCTGTTCATCAAGAATATCGACCTTATCCTTAATAAGATTGGGAAACTGCTTTCTCATGATGGCCTTCACCTGTTCCATGGCTGCAAGATTCGAAGCCATGTAAGGATTTATTATCTTTCTTATTCTGAGCATTTTATTGGTGGATTACTAAATGGTTGCAGGATATCCATAACAAGATAATTCTAGTTTCATTTAAATCCAAGTATTTACGCTGTTTTCCTCAGTTGTTTTAAAACATACCCTGATTTGTAAAAGATCCCTTTTCCTTCTTGTTTGTAATCATTCTAAATAAAGAACAATGACATAAGTATTTTTATTTTAAGAAGTATTGTTATTATTTTAACACCGCTTTCAAAATGGATAATTTCACGAAATAATTATATTTAATTACTTAAAAATAAGATAGATATGTATCAAGTAGGAAATCTGGTGAAGGAATTGACTGAAAAGCACGGCCGCCTGCGGGAGAGCCTGATGCCTATTTTACAGGGGATTGTTGAGAGGCACAGTTACCTTACTGATGAGGCTATGGTTGAAGTGGCAAAGGAACTCGACATTTCTGCCGCAGAAGTATATGGCACCGCTTCATTCTATACATTTCTCGACACAAAGGTGAGAGGAAAATATGTGATAAGAATCTGTAAAACAATAACATGCTCGATGAAGGGGAAGGGCGAGATCATTGAAACCATCGAGGATATGCTTAAAATAAAAGTAGGAGAAACAACTTCTGACAGGATGTTCAGCCTGCTTGAGACCAACTGTATCGGATGGTGCCACAAAGCACCCGCTATTCTGATCAATGATCTCCCATACACTGAACTTAGCCCTGAAAAGGTGGTTGAGATTATAAAAGGTTATATGCACAAATAATAATACCAGGATATAATGGAAAATAATACAGGACTAAATAAGGTTGACCTTATTTTCGAAAAGATAGATCCGAAAGAGGTACTGACAAAGGCCTTTGAAATGACGAATGAACAGATTATCCAGGAGGTACTTGAATCCGGATTGAAAGGACGGGGAGGTGCGGGATTCCCGACCGGACTGAAATGGAAGTATACCGCATCGGAGAAAGATCCTGACAAATATATAGTTTGTAATGCTGATGAAGGAGAACCGGGGACTTTCAAGGACCGTGAAATACTTGACAGGGTTTCATACAAGGTTTACGGCGGAATGGCTATCGCAAGCAAGGCGATCGGTGCTAAGAACGGAATAGTCTATCTGCGTGGTGAATACAGATTCCTGCTTCCACAGTTGATGAGGGAACTGGAACTATTTCATAAAATGATCGACGAAATCGGCTATGATTTCAGAATCAGATACTACATGGGAAGCGGCGCTTATATATGCGGTGAAGAGAGTGCCCTGTTTGAATCAATACAGGGCGATCGCGGTGAACCCCGCAACAAACCTCCATACCCGACCACTTCGGGCGTTTTTTATAAACCCACCTCAATCAACAATGTCGAGACACTGGTCACCGTGATGGAGATTATCAAGCACGGGGCCAAAACATATAATCAGCTCGGCACAAAAGATTCCAGGGGATCAAAAGTATTCTCTGTCTCAGGTGATACGCCAACTCCGGGCATATTTGAACTTGAACTTGGAATGACGGTACAGCAGTTTGTGAATGAATTCGGCGATGGCGACACGAAAGCGGTACAGGTGGGCGGAGCGTCAGGCTTCTGCGTCCCAAGGAAGAAATTCAATGAAACGATCATTGGTTTTGAAGGTGTCCCTACAGGCGGATCCATGAAACTGTTCAACAGCTCGAGATCAATGTATAACGTTCTGCATAACTACCTGGACTTTTTTGCTGAGGAATCTTGTGGTCAGTGCACCCCCTGCAGAGTAGGGTGCCAGCAGTTGCTTAAAGGTGTTCAGAATGTCAAGAAAGGAGATGTTAAATCAACCTACCTTAACGAACTGGTGAAGCTTGCCGAAACGATGAAAGTGGCTTCGAAGTGCGGATTGGGTCAATCGGTGGGGAATGCTTTCAGAACAATTGTTGAAAACTTCAGGGAGGAGATCATCTATTAATCTTAATTGAAAAACAAAATACTATGATAAATCTGACAATAAATGACCAGAAAACTTCTGTTCCGGCCGGATCCACTGTTCTAGATGCCGCAAAGAAATTGAACATCAATATTCCTACCTTATGCAATCACCCCGACCTGTGTATCGCCGGCAACTGCCGCGTGTGCCTGGTTGAGCAGAAAGGTGCCAGAACGCTTATCGCTGCATGTGCCATGCCTGTTGCCGAAGGAATGGACATCCACACAAATACGCTTAAGGTGAGGAATGCAAGGAAGCATGTAGTGGAACTCCTTCTTTCTGAGCACAGATCCGATTGCACCAAATGCTATAAAAACCAGAAGTGCGAATTGCAGTCACTCGCAAACGAATTCGCATTCGGCGACACGATATTTCTTGACCTGGTGGAAGATCACCCTTATGAGATCGACAGGTCATCCCCCTCCTTTATGAAGGATGACAGTAAATGTATCAGGTGTCAGCGCTGTGTCCGGACCTGCTCCGAATTACAATATATTTCAGCCATCGCTGTTGCAAACAAGGGAGCCCATCAGAAAATCTCGTCGTTCCACGACAGGCCGATGAGCCACGTCGTCTGCACTAACTGCGGACAGTGTGTTAACAGATGCCCGACGGGTGCTCTTGTGGAAAAAACATACATCGATCAGGTATGGGATGCTATCTACGACCCTGAAAAACATGTAGTTGTCCAGACAGCTCCGGCTGTGAGAGTTGCTCTTGGCGAAGATCTGGGCTATGATCCGGGAGAAAGAGTGACCGGAAAAATGGTTACTGCCCTCAGACAACTAGGCTTTAACTCGGTGCTCGATACCGACTTCAGCGCCGACCTTACTATTATGGAAGAAGGGACGGAGCTTCTCACTCGGCTTAAAAAAGCCCTGGTTGACGGAGATAAGAAAATATCTTTTCCGATGTTTACATCGTGCTCTCCCGGCTGGATAAAATTCATTGAACATAAATATCCGGAATTCCTTCCTAACCTCTCGACCTGCAAATCCCCCCAGCAGATGTTCGGGGCACTTGCAAAAACATATTATGCGCAGAAAAGGAAAATCGACCCTTCAAAAATTGTGTCAGTTTCCGTAATGCCCTGCACTGCTAAAAAATACGAGGCCGACAGACCGGAGATGAGGGACAGCGGTTATAAGGATATCGATTACGTTCTTACAACCCGCGAACTCGCAGTTATGATCAAACAGGCAGGGATTAACTTCAGAAACCTTGAACCGTCTCATTATGATTCAATTATGGGTGATTCTACCGGTGCTGCAGTCATTTTTGGCGCAACGGGAGGTGTAATGGAAGCTGCACTCCGTACAGCCTACGAAATTGTGACCGGACGTGAAGTTCCGTTCAACAACCTGAATATCACTCCGGTTCGCGGTATGGAAGGTGTAAAGGAAGTCACAATAAAGATCGAAGGTTGCACCGATGACTGGAAATTCCTGGAGGGTGCAGAGCTTAAAACCGCCATCGCACACGGATTGACCAACGCAAATAAGATCATGCGCCTGGTACGCCAGGGTAAATCTCCTTATCATTTTGTGGAGATAATGGCATGCCCCGGAGGTTGTATCGGGGGCGGAGGCCAGCCAATACCTACGAGCATGGAAATACGGAAAAACCGCATGAAAGCGATTTATTCGGAAGATGAACATATGATACTTCGCAAATCGCACGAGAATCCCGACGTTATTGCGATCTATAAGGATTTCCTGGGCAAACCCAACAGCCATAAGGCTCACGAACTTCTCCATACACATTACGTGGAGCGCGAACAATATTAGAATTATTTTGATTATTTTGAAGGCCGGTATATTTTATGCCGGCCTTTTAATTTCACATCCATGGAAAGCATAAGAATTTCAACGGCACAATTTGAAAACAGAAGCGGTGATAAAGTTTATAATCTTTCCGTTATTGAGAGACTGGCTGAAAAGGCAGCAGGTGCAGGTTCACACATCGTAACCTTTCATGAGTGCTCCCTTACAGGGTACACTTTTGCCAGAAGCCTGACAAAGAAACAGATGCTGAAACTGGCAGAATTTATTCCCGGTGGTGAGAGCACAGCTAAACTTGTTGAGATAGCTGCAAAGCATAATATTGCAATAATTGCGGGACTTTTCGAAAAAGATGAAGATGACCGGATATATAAGGCTTCAGTTTGTGTGGATAAAAACGGACTGGTGGCAAGGCACAGAAAATTACACCCCTTCATAAATGCTCATGTTACACCCGGCAATGAATATACCATTTTTGATCTGCTCGGCTGGAAATGCGGCATGCTGATCTGCTACGACAACAATATCATAGAAAATGTAAGGGCAACTGTTCTTCTGGGCGCTCGCATAATCTTTATGCCGCATGTTACAATGGGAACCCCTTCTCCTCGTCCGGGTGCAGGTTTCTTCAACATGGAGCTCTGGAAAAACAGGGAAAGGGACCCCGGTAGTATGAGGCTTGAATTTGACGGTCCGAAAGGTCGTGAGTGGATCATGAAATGGCTTCCGTCAAGAGCCTTCGATAACGGTGTATATGTGGTTTTTTCCAACCCGGTAGGCATGGATGGAGACCAGTTGAAGAACGGATGTGCAATGATCCTGGACCCCTTTGGTGATATCATTGCTGAATGCAGAAGCCTTGGTAATGAGATATCTTCTGCAGAAGTGACACCTGAAAAACTTCTTCTTGCCGGCGGATACAGGTATTCCCGCGCACGACGGCCGGAACTTTACAGGGATATTGTTGGCAAAGAGCATAAAGCAGTGCAAAAAGTTGCCTGGCTGGACGACTAGAACAGGTCACGCCTCGACCTTACCCAAAAGCCACGCCATATTTTCTCCAAGCACTCTCATTGTCTTCATGCCCTCCTCATCCTTAGTAACATCGCCTTTGCCCATGCCAAAACCGACATTCCAGTAGGAAGAGCCCGGAATGATCATCTCGTTGATAAGGAAAAAATGATTAATACTGTCGAACGCATGGATAGCGCCTGCACGTCTTACTGCCACCACAGCCGCTCCGATCTTCCTCCTCAGCGGACTGCCGGCGCCGCGTAGTGCATATCCGGCTACGTCAATCAAAGCTTTTGCTTCTGTAGAGATATCAGAAAAATATGTGGGGGAGCCTATAATGATGGCATCCGCCTTTACCATTTTTCTTATGCACTGATTTATCAGCTTGTTTTCCTGGTGGCACTTCCCGTCAGCAGCCTTCCTGCACTTCATGCAGGCAATGCAACCACTGACTTTTTTGCCTCCCACCTGGATAAGCTCCGTTTTTATTTCGTTCTTTTCCAGGGTTTTGAATACTTCCCTGATAAGTAGTTCAGTGTTTCCTCCCTTCCTTGGACTGCAGTTGAAGCCTATTACTTTCATGATTGGTTTTTTTGCTAAGATAACAAAATACGAGGGAAAGAGGAAACAAGTAGCCGTGGCGATGCAGCTCCGCAAAGCCTTTTACCTTTTAAGCCTTTTACTTTAGGCACTTCCGCATTAGGATATTGAAATGTGTTTTGGAGAGCTTCAAACTGAAAGCAAAATAAGTAACTTTATAAAACCAAATTTCACAACTTAAGAGCATTATGGAAAAAATAAGCCAGGCCACACTTGACATAATTGTAAATCAGACAGTTTCCAGGAACATTATAACAGGTTGTGTTTTTCATTTAGCATCTGGTGAAAATTCAGTCACCCTGACCTCAGCCGCAGGAAATATTGCACCCGGTAGCCGATACTCCATTGCCAGTATAAATAAATTCCTTATTTCGGCTATTACACATAGATTTGTTCATGAGAAAAAGCTAAATCTTTCTGATAAAATTTCGGCATATCTTTCCGGCGAAATAATGGGAAGCGGGTGGTTGAGAGCTTCCGTGATTTGGTATTTATTTGGAGAGAGTATACAATAGTTTTTGTTATTTAATATTTGAAAGACAAATGACTTTCATCGATTATTACAAGATATTGGGAATTGACAAGAAGGCCACCATAAGTGACATTAAAAAGGCCTACAGGAAGCTTGCCAGAAAATACCATCCCGATTTGAATCCCAACGATGCAGATGCGAAAAAGAATTTCCAGCAAATCAATGAAGCGAATGAAGTATTGAGCGACCCCGAAAAACGAAAGAAATACGATAAATACGGGAAAGACTGGGAACATGCTGAACAGTTTGAAAATGCAAAACAGCATCAGGAACAATCATCAGATTTTGGTGGCTATAAGTATTCCCGTGCACAATCCGGTACGGATTTTTCCGATTTCTTCGAATCTATGTTTGGGGGCTCTGCAAATGCCGGCAGAAGCAGACAGGTAAAATTCAGGGGTGAGGATTATAATGCACAATTACAACTCAATCTCACAGATGCATATCGAACCCATACACAAACCCTGACTGTAAATGGTAGAAATATACGGATTACTATACCTGCCGGGATAGAAAACGGGCAAACCATTAAAATTGCCGGGCATGGAGGTCCGGGAATAAATGGCGGGCCGAATGGTGATTTATATTTAACATTTTCAATTGCAGATCACCCGGGATTTAAAAGACTGGGCAATGATTTATATACACAGGCAGATTTAGAATTATATACAGCAGTGTTGGGAGGCGAAATCACCTTAAAAACCCTCAACGGGAAAGTGAGACTGAAAGTGAAGCCCGAAACACAAAATGGCGGCAGAGTAAAGCTTAAAGGTAAAGGATTTCCTGTCTATAAAAAAGATGGGCAGTTCGGGGACTTATACATAACCTACACGGTTAAGATTCCAACCAGTTTAACCGAGAAGCAAAAAGAGTTATTTATTGAATTATCAAAATTGTAAATTCTAATATGTAAACAATGCAAACAGGAAATTTAATAGCGGTGAATGAGTTCTGTAAAAGCTACAAGATCGAAATTTCATTTATCAGCACATTACAAAAAGCCGGGTTAATAGAGTTTACCACTATTGAAGAAACAATTTTTGTTGATGCCGGCCAGCTTCCGCAATTGGAGAAGATTGTTCGTTTCTATTACGATATGGATATTAACCTGGAAGGGATTGAGACAATTACTTATTTATTGCAACGAATAATAAACCTGCAGAATGAGGTTGAGACATTGAAAAACAAGCTTCGCTTTTATGAAGGATAATACTTTGATGAATACGACCCGGATACTTGAATACAATAACATGCTGCTGATACTATGATATTTGTCGTAGTGGAAGAATTAAATCCCGAATCACGGACCGGCAACAGAGGTTGAGAAAAATCATTCATATCGACATGGATGCTTTTTTTGCATCCGTTGAGCAGCTCGATAACCCGGAGCTCAGGGGTAAGCCAGTGGCTGTTGGCGGGAGCGGGGAGAGGCATGTTGTGGCTGCAGCCAGCTATGAAGCCAGGAAATACGGAGTTCGCTCAGCCATGCCCTCAGTGACAGCAAAAAAACTGTGCCCCGGCCTGATCTTTGTCAGGCACAGATTTGAGAGATATCATGAGATATCGGATAAGATCTTTGAGATCTTTAAGGAATACACCGATATCGTCGAACCCCTCTCAATTGACGAAGCATTTCTTGATGTAACTTCTGATAAGAAAAGCATTGGATCAGCGACTTTGATCGCAAAAGAGATCAGGAATGAGATCAGAAAAAGAACCGGGCTTACAGCTTCTGCCGGGATTTCTGTTAATAAATTTCTGGCGAAAATAGCATCAGATATAAAGAAGCCAGATGGGTTGTTTCTGATTCCTCCTGAAGAAGCTGAGAAATTCATTGAGGAACTTCCTGTCGAAAAGTTTTATGGTATAGGCAGGGTTACTGCTGAAAAAATGCATAAGATAGGTATCCACAAAGGTGCTGATTTGAAATCTTTGGACCTTGCTGCCCTCATAAGAAACTTCGGCAAAACAGGCAAGTTCTATTATGACATTGTGAGGGGGATAGATGACCGTCCGGTCGAGACTGAGTCGGAACGCAAATCAATAGGTACTGAGATCACTTACGAAAAGGATCTTGTCACAAATTTTGAGATCATAGCCGAGCTTTACAAGGTGGAAAAGGAATTGATGAAACGCCTTGAACATGAAGGAACAACAGGTCGTACTATCACTGTTAAAATCAAGTTTTCAGATTTCAGGCAGATCACCCGTAGCAGGACTTTTCCGAAATACATCCGTGATTTTGAGTGCCTCCACCATGGAGTCACAGAGCTGCGTAAATCCCTTGACCTTGAGGGTGAGAGGATCAGATTGCTGGGAGTCTCGGTCTCAAATCTTGAATCGGAGAATGACGAGGAGAGGCAATTACGCCTGTTCGAGGAGTAACAGGGTGGAAGGAGGGGGAGACAAGGAGCCGTGGCGACGAAGTTCCGCGCTTTGCCCGCCGGAGCTGGCGGCAGGTAAGCGGAGGCGGGAATCGGAAAGGGGAGATAAAGAAATAATCAGATCAGATCAAGTATCTGGTTAATGTCAAAATCCTGCAAAGGATTGCTGCTTCTTATAAAAGAGTCTGCAAGCCTCGTTTTATTCTCCTGCAATCGGATAATTTTTTCTTCAATGGTCCCGGTGGAAATATATTTATTCACAAAGACGTTTTTGTCCTGACCAATCCGGTGAGCCCTGTTTCTTGCCTGCAGTTCCGCTGCCGGATTCCACCATGGATCGAGAATGAAAACATAGTCGGCTGCAGTAAGGTTAAGACCCAGGCCTCCGGCTTTAATGGAGATCAGAAATACCTTTCTGGCCGGATCATCCTGAAAGCTTTTTACTATTTTTTCCCTGTTCGTACTGGCTCCCGTAAGAACGGAGAATGAAATCCGCCTTTGAGAAAGTGCGTTAACAAATATATTCAGGTGTTTTACAAACGATGAGAAGACAAGTATTTTGTGACCTTCAGAGATTACATTCTCAATATCCTGAATTACTGTTTCAAACTTACCTGAATCGGCCGTGCACTCTTCATCAACAAGCACAGGGTGGTTCGATATCTGCCTGAGCCTCATTAGACCCTGGAGGATCTCAATTGAGGTATTCTTCTTTTGTTCAGAACCTTTGTTTCCTATTATCAGATTCCGTACCGCTGATTTTTCCTCCTCGTAGATACTGGCCTGTTCATCAGTCATATCGCAGAAGATCGTTTGTTCGGATACAGGGGGGAGATCGGAAGCAACCATCTCCTTTGTTCTTCTCAGAATGAATGGTTTAATTATTTTTTTCAGTTTAAGCTCCTGCTCATCTCCGTTACTTCTGCTAATGGGCCCTGAGAACTCCCTGCGAAAGTAATCAACAGTGCCGAGCAGGCCGGGATTAATAAAACTCATCTGTGTCCAGAGATCCGTAAGCGAGTTCTCGACAGGCGTACCGGTCAGTACCAGACGGTGATCGGAATTCAGACGCGAAACGGACCTGAAAAGTTGGGAGGACGGATTCTTTATCACCTGGCTCTCGTCAAGTATGACATAATGAAACCTGAACGGAATCATCAGTTCGATATCCTGCCTTACTGTATGATAACTCGACAATATTATATCAAAGGTATGGAAGAGTCCCAGTGCTTTTCTCCGGTTGACACCTGCATAACAGAAAACTTTCATTCCGGGGGCAAACCTTTTAATCTCATTTTGCCAGTTATAGATGAGCGAAGCAGGAACAATGATCAGTGATGTCAGCCTTTGCTGAGGGTGGTCAAAAAGCGTTAGTGCAGTGATCACCTCCGGGCCTGACCGGGGCTTTATGCTTTCAATATTATACTGTAGGAGGGCAATCGTCTGCACCGTCTTTCCAAGACCCATATCGTCGGCAAGGCATCCGCCCAGCCCCGAGGTCTGAAGCCAGTACATCCAGTTGAACCCCTCCACCTGGTATGGCCTCATCTCGCATGTAAGTCCCGCGGAAGGTTTAATAGACTCTAACTCTTTGGGGTTTAACAGTTTTTTCAGCTTCCTGTGAGCTTCATCCTCTTCCTCTTTTACCACACCCGGAAGAAGTGCAAAATGTTGTTTGTGAATTATCAGAGAGTCTCCAGTAATCTTACCAAACTCAAACAGTGACCTGTATTCCGGGAACCACGATTCCGGAAGAATTGCAATGGATCCGTCAGGTAATTCATATTCGCGTATATTTTCAAGGATATTTCTCCTGAAGCGGATAAACGGAATCTCCCACTCTCCGATTTTAATAATTGCATGCAGATCAAACCAGTCATTTTCTATCCGGCTGCTTATCTCCATGCTGACAGACTTCAGGTTATAGTTTCTGTTAAGACCGGAAGTGAGAACGAAACCGGATCCGATAATTTCATGATAATTCCGGTTAACCGCTTCCAGCAAAGTATATGGATCACCAGCATCTGGATTTGAGTTCTGAGAATAGTTGTAAAAATGTATGTCATCATCGGCAAAAAATCCCATCTCTCCAAGCTTTTCCCTGCACATTGCCTCCCAGTGATAATCCCTCAAATGTTTCCTGTAAACATATATTCCTGAATCACTTTCAAAAGAGGTAAATGAATTATCCGGATCATTTGCAAATATTTTACTGGCTGAATATTGATATTGAAGTATCAGAACAGGTGTTCCTTTGAACCCGTTTTCCAGATTAAGGAGAGCTTTTTTGTCCGGTGGGGAAATGATAATACGTATGGCACTCCCTTCAGCCTTAAATCTGTTTACCATGTTCAGGGCAAATCCTGAAAAATATTTAAGCTCACTTTGTTGTGGGATAAGAATATACTCTTTTGAGAGAAATGGTTTCAGTTTAAGACCGTCAATGTCAGAAATGAAGAATATCCGGTCCTTTATCCTTACGAGGCACGGGGAAAG
>DIKJ01000054.1:0-22029 GCA_002424525.1 Bacteroidales bacterium UBA5621
AATCAAACAACCTTACGCTCCCCGCCCCCTGCCCCCTGCCCTTAGCTCTTCAAATAATTTTTCCTATTTTTGCAAATCTTATACCTCAAACACTCTCACATTACAATGGAACTTCCTTCGAAATATGAACCCGGCAGGACTGAAGACAAATGGTACGCCTACTGGATGAAGCATGGATTCTTCAAGAGCACACCCGACGAAAGAGAACCATATACTATCGTTATTCCTCCTCCCAACGTCACAGGTGTCCTCCACATGGGCCACATGCTCAACAACACCATCCAGGATGTACTTATACGCCGGGCCAGGATGCAGGGGAAAAATGCCTGCTGGGTCCCCGGCACAGATCATGCTTCCATTGCCACCGAAGCCAGGGTAGTGGCAAAACTTAAGGCGGAAGGGATAGAAAAACACAGCATTACAAGGGAGGAGTTCCTCCGCCATACCTGGGAGTGGACAGAGAAACATGGCGGAATTATCCTCGAACAGCTTAAAAAGCTGGGTGCTTCATGCGACTGGAGTCGCACCCTCTTCACGATGGATGAGAAGCGATATGACTCTGTGATTAAAGTATTTGTCGACCTGCATAATAAAGGTCTTATTTACAGGGGAGTGCGGATGGTCAACTGGGACCCTGAGGCCAGGACCGCCGTTTCGGACGAGGAGGTAAACCATACTGAGGAGAAGTCGAAGCTCTATTACGTAAAATACTGGATCGAGGGCGAAGATGACTATATTACAGTTGCCACAACGCGCCCTGAGACTATTCTCGGCGACACGGCCGTTTGTGCCAACCCGGCAGACAAGAGATATGCCGGACTGAGAGGTAAAAAGGTCATCGTTCCAATGACCGGCAGGCCAGTGCCTTTCATTTTTGACGATTATGTCGATATGGAGTTCGGCACCGGGTGTCTGAAGATAACACCTGCTCACGACATAAATGATTATGAAATAGGGATAAGACATAATCTGCCTTCGATAGATATTTTCAATGACGACGGTACAATAAGTGAACGGGCCGGCCTTTTTACGGGTGCCGACAGATTCGCTGCAAGGGAGATGGCAGAAAATGAACTGCGTAACGGCGGGAACCTGCTGAAAGTTGTTCCATACAACAACAAGATTGGTCGTTCCGAACGCACCAACGCAATAATTGAGCCCAAGCTCTCCATGCAGTGGTTTCTGAAAATGAAGGAGATATCACGTCCTGCGCTCGATGCCGTAATGAACGGGGAGATACAACTGCACCCTTCCAAGTTCAAAAACCTTTACCGCCACTGGATGGAGAATGTCCGCGACTGGTGCATAAGCAGGCAATTGTGGTGGGGCCACCAGATACCTGCATGGTATTATAACAATAATGAGTATGTTGTCGCCGGCAGCCTGACCGGGGCCCTTAAGCTCGCAAGGGAAAAGAGCGGCAACACCAGCCTGAAGGAGTCCGACCTGAGGCAGGATGAAGATGTGCTCGATACCTGGTTCTCTTCGTGGCTCTGGCCGATAACCTCCTTTGACGGGATAAATAATCCCGGCAATGAGGAACTGAAATATTATTATCCTACCAACGACCTGATCACTGCTCCCGAGATACTCTTTTTCTGGGTTGCAAGGATGATCATTGCAGGGTATGAGTATGCCGGTGGAAAACCTTTCCGCAATGTCTATCTGACCGGCCTTGTACGCGATCAGCAGAGGCGTAAGATGTCGAAATCGCTCGGCAACTCGCCGGAGCCCCTTGACCTGATAGAAAAATACGGTGCTGACGGAGTAAGGGTCGGCATGATGCTCTGCTCCCCCGCAGGCAACGACCTCCTGTATGAGGACTCTCTGCCGGAGCAGGGCCGCAATTTCGCAAACAAGATATGGAACGCTTTCAGGCTCGTGAAGAGCTGGCAATGTGATGAAACGATTACCCGGCCGGAATCTGCAAAAGCCGCCGGAGAATGGATGAACAATATCCTGAACAGATCGCTGTCCGAAATTGAATCAGATTTCAGGAAATACAGGATATCGGAAGCTCTGATGAGCACTTATAAGCTTTTCTGGGATGAGTTCTCGGGATGGTACCTCGAGATAATAAAACCACCCTACGGGAAACCGGTCGACAACACTAGTTACAACGAAGCCATTGCACTGTTCGACAAGCTGATGAGAATAATCCATCCTTTCATGCCCTTCATAACGGAAGAGATATGGCAGTTGCTGGCTGAACGCAGGGATGGTGAGAGCATTACAACAAGCCGGCAACCTGAAGCCAGGAAACCTGATAAAGATCTTATAGCCAGGTTCGATGTGGCCAGAGAGATCATAAGCTCGATCCGGACGATCAGGAAAGAGAAGGAGATTACGAACCAGGAGAAGCTGGAACTCGCAATCAGACCGGCCGAAGAAGATTTCGATACCGGATTCTTCCCGGTTATCATTAAGATGTGCAATCTGACAGAAATAAGGTTTGTCGGCACAAAACAGGAGAATACAGCTTCGTTCAGGGTCGGGACAACAGAATTTTACGTGCCTCTCGGTGAAAAAGCCGATACCTTGAAGGAGCTGGACAGAATAAATACGGAGCTTGAATATTACAGGGGATTTCTTGCGGCAGTCACCAGGAAGCTTGATAATGAGAGCTTTGTGAACAACGCCCCTGCCGCTATCCTGGAGCATGAAAGGAAAAAGAAAAGTGATGCTGAATTGAAAATACGGAACCTGGAGGAAGCGCTAAGGTTCATTTCGAAAGAAGGCGGGCAATAAACCGGATGTGGTCCGGCATGGAAGGATCAACGAGGTAAAAGATCTAAGGCATCACTCTCCTGACGGTGTAGTTGTCATTCATTTCAACGAGGTCCCATCCGCTGTTGAGAATCAGGTGCCACCCATCCCCGTAATAATGTGTCTTTCTTTCTTTAAGTCCCCTGGCAGTTATCCTTATATTCCTGAGATTGTTTGAGACCAGGCACCCCCCCTTGTCGACAGAAAGCTTTCCCCAGTTGTCTGACACACGAATGGAGTTGTAAATGGTACCTAGTGTATCGAGGAAATGAATATCCTCGGGTTCAAAATCAAAATAGGGGCTCTCGAGCTCAAGGAAGACCACTGGTTTTTCAGTAAAAACGCTCACCTGACTATGAATTCTTTCCCTGATGTCGGCCACCCTTTTTTCTTCCTCCCTGTAAATAAGGTCGATTTCATAATTCAGAGCCAGGCTTCCCGCCACATCCCTGCAGATTTCGGGCAAATTTATCTCGTAGAGTTCCCTGACAAGGGAGCCCAGATTGCTGGTATCGGTACGGATGCTTTTCATGTCGAACCCTCCCTGATGGAGGAGATTGGCATAAAGCGCCCCAAGAACAAACCCGTAAGATCTTGAATAGGACTGGAACGAATAGATCCTGTCGAGATACTCAATGAGCCTGGTGCGGTTCTCTTCAGGAGAACCTGTTGAAAGCAGGGTATAGGTAAAGGTGGCAAGGCCCTCGTATGACTCAAATTTGTTTTCCTCCCCGACAAATTTCCGGTAGAGTTCCCTCCTTGCACCCCTGAATATCAGAGCATCTCTTACAGCCTGCTGTTGCTCCGGGCCTTCAGTGAAAAGCGCCTTCCTCAGAGCCTTCAATTCAAGCTTAACCCATATTCTTGCATCTTTCTCATCCAGATGGTTTGTATTGTAGGTTACGGGATAAACACCGCCTGCCTGCTGAAACCGGTGAAAGAGACTGTGGATCGCACGTGTTTTAATGCGGTATTCATCTTCTGTGCCAGGCAAAGGCGAAAGTGCAAACAGCTTGCCTCCGAAGTCGACGGCAATATTATTGATTATTAATTCCCTGGGGTATGACCCCGTGTATATTCCTTCTTTTTCGCGGAGAAGTCCGTTTTTATCGGGTTCGTTGGCTACGATCCTGCGGGTGGAACGATCAACAAACATAAGAGGTCCGTACAGATTCTCTCCCCAGAGTTCCCCGTCGTCCCTGTTGCAGATCTCCTCTATCATTTTGAAATAGCGGATAGCTTTTTCAGGTGTGAAATATGTGTCGTTTTTCTCCCCTCCGCAGCTTACAAGGAAAATAACCACCGCAGATATGATCGCTTTCTTCATCATGGCTGTTTTGTGGCCACAAAAATAATGAAAATATGTAATAATCCTTTCATGCCTGCTGAATTGCGGGTAAGCTCAGCCTGTTTCCGGCAAAGTCATTTGAGTTGACGGGTTAATTATATACTTTTGCCCTGTACAAACAGGTGGATTATGAAGAACATCGACATTGCAATGAATCCAAACGAACTGGTTCAGTTCCTGAAGAAACCCTCGAAGGAATTTACCCGCGACGACATAGTGAGGTTTGTTGAAGCGAAGGGGATAGGAATGATTAATTTCAGGTACGTAGCTGATGACGGGAAGCTGAAGACTCTCAATTTCGTTCCTTCGGGAAAGGATCATCTTGAGTCGATCCTCACTGCCGGTGAGCGTGTTGACGGGTCAAGCCTGTTTTCCTTTATTGAATCAGGCTCTTCGGATCTCTATGTTGTCCCGCGGTACCGGACCGCTTTTGTAAATCCATTTGAGAAGAGGCCGACTCTCGATATTCTGTGTTCCTTTTATAACAGTGAAGGGAAACCCCTGGAGAGTTCACCGGAATATATCCTCAGGAAGGCAACCACCAGGTTCAGGAGAAAGACCGGAATGATCATGAAAGCTTTCGGAGAACTCGAGTATTACATAAAATCGAATACAAAATGCCTCTATCCCGTTCCTGACCAGAAGGGGTATCATCAGTCAAAACCGTTCGCCAGGTTTGAGGATCTGAGGATCAGGGCTCTTGAACTCTGTGCCAGGGCCGGCTGCAGGATCAAGTATGGTCACTCTGAAGTCGGGAACTTCTCCAAGGATGGGGAGGATTTTGAACAGCACGAGATAGAATTCATGACTGTCGAGATCGATGAGGCAGTGGACCAGCTTCTTATAGCCAAGTGGATATTGAGAATGCTCGGAGATGAGTATGGTGTTGAGGTAAGTTTTGCTCCGAAGATAACTGTAGGGAAGGCAGGCTCAGGGATGCATGTTCACATGATGCTCGAGAAGGATGGTGTGAATATGATGGTCGAAAATGGCACCCTAAGCGATACTGCGAAGCGAATGATGGCAGGTATTCTCGATCTCTCAGCTTCACTGACTGCATTCGGCAATACGATCCCCACCTCATACCTGAGGCTGGTCCCTCACCAGGAGGCCCCGACAAGCATTTGCTGGGGAGACAGGAACCGGTCTGTCCTGATCAGGGTACCTCTGGGATGGAACGGCGCCATGAATATGATAAGGGATGCCAATCCGTCCGATACAACTGATTTTCAGGATATGCCGACAAAGCAGACTGTGGAACTGAGATCTCCCGACGGATCGGCAGATATTTACCTGCTCTTTGCCGGACTGGTAGTGGCCGTGGAACATGGACTGGAGATGAAGAATGCCCTCGGGATGGCAGATAAACTTTATGTTGATTACAATATTTTTAAGGATGAGGGGGGACCGGGAAAGGCCAGACTCGAACTACTGCCGGCCTCGTGCCACGACTCGGCTGAATGCCTGCTGGAACGACGCTCCTGCTTTGAAAAGGACCATATTTTCCCCGCAGGAGTGATCGACAACGTGGTAAAACAGCTGAAAGCCTTTAACGACAAGGATCTGAGCGAAAAGCTTTATAATAAACCGGATGAGATAAGCAGGCTGGTCAGTCAGTTTCTTCATTGCAGTTGAAATCCGACTCCGCGCTCAGGTTATGAGCCTTTGCATCCTTTATGCTGACATTCAGCTCAAATCCTATCAGAAGAGCTATGGAATTAAGGTATAGCCATATCAGAATGATCATAAGCGTCCCGATCCAGCCGTACAGCTTATTGTACTGTCCGTAGTGATTGACATAAGCTGAAAATCCCAGAGACGTAAGAATAAAGAGCGTTGTTGCAAGGAGCGAACCCGGGGAGATGAAGCGGAAGCCTCTTCTGATGGCGGGGGCAAACCAGTAAAGGAAAGAGATGGCAAGCAGCAGCAGCAGTATAACGATAACCCATTTCAGGCCAAGGATCATATAAATCACCAGATCCCTTTCGATGATCTCCATTTCAGCAAGCTTGTTCATTCCGGTTTTCCCCGAGATGATAAGGAAACCTGCAACCGAGATCATAAATACGACGATCAGAAGAAGCACCACCGAGATCTTGCGCTGATGTATCCATGAACGTGATTTGAAAGTATGGGTTGTGACTACAAAAGCATGGATGACGGCATGGATGCCATTGGTTGAGAAGATTATGGTTGCCAGGAACATAATGATGAGCCATCCTCCGCTTTTATTGGTCACGATATCCCTGAAAGTTGTTTCAAGGAAATCAGAGGCATTAAGAGGCAGGATGCTTTCGAAAAGTTTTATCAGCTCCTCCTGAAAGTTGGGAATCGGAATGAAGGGGATCAGGGTGAAAAGGAAGATTGAAGCAGGCAGAAGGGCCATCAGCAGGTTGAAGGCGATAGAAGAGGCCCTGGTCACAAGCACACCCCTGCGGAACCCTCTTACAACAAATCTGAAGACGTCGCTGATCGGCATCCCGTCGAATCCCGGCAGGACAAGTCTTTTAATTCTCTCCCTGCCATTGAATTCCCTGACGCCATCAACAATACGCATATCCTAAACAGATTTCAAACTCATATCGAGGCTTCTGATATGATGAGTGAGAGCGCCGACTGAAACAAAATCAACGCCGCACTCAGCATAAGCCCTTATGTTTGACAGGTTAATGCCACCTGACGATTCAGTCTCAAGCCCGCCGGATATCATCTCAACAGCTCTCCGGGTGTCGTCAATGCTGAAATTATCAAGCATAACACGATCGACGCCGCCTGTCGACAGAATTGTACTCACATCCGATAAAGAGCGCGCCTCAATCTCGACTTTGAGGTTCAAATTATTCCTCAGGAGGTAATCCCGGGTTTTTCTGACAGCATTTTCAATGCCCCCGGAATAATCAATATGATTATCCTTTATCATAATCATATCATGCAGTCCCATCCTGTGATTGAACCCTCCGCCGATCCTCACAGCCTCTTTTTCGAGAAACCTCATTCCCGGCGTGGTTTTGCGTGTATCAAGTATTTCTGTCCGTAAACCTTTCAGCTTCTCCGCATATTCCCGGGTGCTTGAGGCAATACCGCTCATTCTTTGCAATATATTGAGAATGAGGCGTTCCGATTTAAGTATTGATTGCTGTGAGCCTGAAATATAAAATACAATGTCTCCGGGACTGACACTGGTTCCGTCGCCGGTCATTATTTCAAGATGAAGACTCCTGTCTATTACCGGGTAAGCCTCCCTGATCACCCTGATGCCGGCAAGCACACCCTTTTCCTTTATTATCAGTCTGGCTTTTCCCGTTGCATCCGGCGAGATGCAGGCCAGGGAAGTGTGATCACCATCGCCAAGATCCTCTTCAAGACTTCTTAAAATGAATTCCTCAAGAATCCTATTTTCCATTGTCGGGTTCGATTCGTATCTGATGTATCAGCAAATCCTTCCCAACCCTTTTCAGGAGGAAATAGACCCTGAAATCTCCTTTTTCGGTCTTTAAACTGCCGATAGCATAATGAGCTTCATTCTTGGCTCCCTGATGACGGACAACAAAATCTTTTGCAGGATAATTATTGAAAAAATCCCTTAGAATGGTTTCAGCAACATTCTTCTTGTAAAAATCCTCCTTGTCGAGAAGTACTATCGCCACAGTGGCATTCATGTACTTTGACAATTCGCTTGCATTGCCAGCTTTAAAGGCAATGGAAATTCCACCCGGAATTCTTGCAGGCTCCTGAGCCTGAGCAAGAAAAGTGCAAAGCAACAAAACTACCGGAATTATTCTTTTGAATTTCATCAGAATCTTTATTAATTCTTAAGCGACTTTCAAAACCATTACAGTCGCAAAGTTAACATTTTCGTCATTAAACGGCACACCGCCTGTCAATATGAATCTAATTCTCCTTCAGACCCCGGATTAACCTTAGTTGCCGGTTACCGGCCGGAACCTTGAATAAATTATTACATTTGTAACAAGCAGTTAGCTGTTTTACTCTATACAAAAGTCGGGCCATACTTATGAAGATAGTTTTGTTGCTTACGGGAAAAACAACAGATAAACAGATAGCAGAAGGGATTGACAATTATTCGGCCCGGATAGTCAGGTACTCTCCATTTGAAATTATTGCCCTGAAGGATCTGAAAAACACCCGTAATATGCCTGTTCGGGAACAGAAAGAGAAAGAGGGAGAATTGATATTAAATTCTGTTTCTTCCGATGATTATGTCATTCTTCTGGATGAAAGGGGAAAAGAATTCACGACGATAGAACTTGCCGCCTGGCTTGAAGGTCTCTTCATGCTTCCGAAGAAAAGAATTTTATTCGTAACAGGAGGATCATGGGGATTTTCTGACCTGGTCTATGGGAGGGCCGACAGTATGCTGTCGATGTCGAAACTCACTTTTTCTCATCAGCTGGTACGATTGTTGTTCACTGAACAGCTTTACAGGGTACTGTCGATAATCAAAGGTGATCCCTACCACCACGATGAGTCTGTAAAACACCGGCAATGAAGATCAGGCAAAAAATACCGGTACTTTCAATAGTTACAGCCGTTGCGATATTACTGGCAATTGCAGCGGAACTGGTCTATTTCAGTGATTCCGAATACCGTTACCGGACCAGGAGATTCAACGCATTGCTGGCTGAGAAAGAGAAAATAATGGAAAGTTGCCTGAACAGCATCAGGAGTGTTATTCTGGGTGTTGAAGGCCAGATTTCAGAGACACAGATCAATAACTCCGCACTTGCAGAACAGCACAAAATTACCATTCTCGAGTATAAGGAGAACAACCTCGTTTACTGGTCGGATAACACTATTGATGTGCCGGAACTTCCGGACGATTCGATATTTGTGAAACCTATTCTGTTCATACAGAATGGCTGGTACATCCCTGAAATGGTAAAGGCGGGTGATGAAAAAATCATAGGGCTTCTGAGGGTGTATACTGACTATGGGTTTGAGAACGATTTGATAAGGAATGGTTTCGAGAAGGATTTCCGGTTGCCGGTCAATACAAGATTCAGTTTCGACAAAGAGGAATCAGAATTTCATGTGCATACCCGAGACGGAACGTTTCTTTTCACGCTTGTTTTCAGTATAAACAGGACGACCACCGGTTTCATAATTATTCCTTTGCTGATGTGGATTATTTCTTTTGTTCTTCTGGTACTCCTGGTTCTTGAAATTGCAGGTCGGCTGGTCAGCAGGGGAAAGGAGAATCTTGCGGCGGGATTCTGTTTCGTGGTATTTGCCATGGTCTACCTCGTTATCCTGCTGACCGGCAAGCCGCTCTCGTTCTATGTCACCGCACTATTTTCACCATACGGGTTTACACTCAACAAGTTTATCCCCTCACTTGGGCACCTTCTGATTATCAGCATCCTGCTCGCGGTTTTCTCATGGGTCTTTCTCAGATACACCAGTTTCAAACCGTGGCTCTCAGGAAACAGGCTGAAGGATTATTTTCTTCTCCTTGTTCTGCTTTTACCTGTCGCACTGGTATTTATTCTTTACCAGGCGATCTTCAGCAGTCTGATCGTAAATTCCAATATAAACTTTGAGACATACAGGGCACTTGAGCTGAATCTCCTGAGTGCTGTCGGATACGCCACTATGATTTTGCTGTTTTTTGTGCCGGTTAGCTTTCTGATGAAAATTTTCCGGACCATGAATCAAAGAGGTTTCAGGACAGTTTTGTTTGCGACAGGCACACTGCTTCTGGTTTTTCTCGCAGGATCACTCTTTTATCCCCGGTTGCTGATCCCTTCGGTATTATTGTTTACAATAACAACAACAGGAGTCTGGATAACTCAGAAAAGGAGTACCGGGGTTTTCAATATTGCGGTAATATTTTCTATGGTTCTGGGATTATGGTCCCTTTATCTTATTACGATCCTTTCCGAACAGAAGACAACCGAGAATCTTAAAATACAGGCAGTTACATATTCAACTGAGAATGACCCGGAGGCTGAATACAGCCTGCTTGATATCTGGCCGGAAATATCCGGCGATGAAATCCTTGCCGGCATGATGACGGTTGAATATTTCGGGCGAGATGACTTCAACAAAATAACAGATTATCTGCACGACACTTATTTCGACGGATATCTTGGCAATTATAATTTTAATATTGTTCCATGCCGCAATGACGAAAACCTGAGAATAGGAGAGACCAATGAAATTTACAGGAACTGTTTCGACTTCTTCAACGAACGGATCGATACCAACGGCCACCTGATTACCGGGACAGGCTTTTATTTTATTGACAACCAAAGGGGCAGGGCATATTATCTGGGTAAATTACTATATCAGGTCTCAGAGAATATCACGAACGGATTATTTATCGAACTCTACAGCGATATAAATGTTTTTCAGCCCGGATACTCCGAGCTCCTTCTCGATAAGAGATATCACGGTTATGCAAGGCTAAGGGATTATTCATTCGCCAAATACATCAACGAAGAGATGGTGCTGAGGACAGGAGAGTTCCCATATAATAAGACTGATGCCAATTATGTAGACAGGACCGCTGACTTCAGGCAGTTCAAACATCAGGACTTCAGGCACATCCTTTACATAAACGGAAATGTAACGGTTATAATAAGCAGACCTTTTCTTACACCGGGCGACATGATCATCTCGTTTGCCTATCTTTTTACCTTTACCTTTCTCTTCACCAGTCTGGTACTTTTCCTGATCCGTCGCCCCTCTCTCAGGAGCCTTTACAGTTTTAATTTCAGGCAAAAGCTTCAGCTGTCATTTATCGGTGTCCTGCTCTTCTCATTCATTCTTGTCGGGATTGTCATAACCTCCCTGAATATACGTCAGTATCAGGCCAAGCATTATGAGAACATAAGGGAAAAAATGAATTCGGTATATATGGAGATGGATACCAGGATCTCGATGGAGAAAGAACTTATTCCCGGTTGGAGCAGTAACACCTACGCTTCGCTGAATGAATTTCTAATAAGGCTTTCAAATATTTTCAATACCGATATCAATCTTTACGACCTGAGCGGCTATCTCCTGGCCACCTCGCGCCCTGAGATCTTTTACAGGAATCTCACCAGCCGGCGAATGAACAATACAGCATTCCTTAACCTGAAAAGTCTTTCACGCACAGAATATTTACAGCGTGAGACCATCGGGAACCTTCAGTATATTTCAGCCTACATACCTTTCTATAATACTGACAATGAACTGCTTGTTTATCTTAACCTCCCATATTTCAGGATGCAAAGCGTGCTTTCGAAGGAAATATCCAACCTTATTGTCACTGTCATTAATTTCACTCTGCTTCTTATAGTTATTGCAATGGGGCTGGCTGTTTTTATCAGCAGCCGCCTTACATCCCCTCTTAACATGCTTAGCAGCGGTCTTGCTTCAGTTGAGCTGGGTAAAAAGAGTGAACATCTCTCCTATGTCGGCAATGATGAGATAGGCGAACTGGTCAGACAATATAACAGGATGCTCGACGAGCTGGAGGATAGCGCAAGAAAGCTTACTGCATCGGAGAGGGAATATGCCTGGAGGGAAATGGCAAGACAGATAGCCCACGAGATAAAGAATCCGTTAACTCCCATGAAACTTAACATTCAGCAACTCCTGAAGTCCTGGAAGGATGGTGTTCCGGGATTTGAGAAAAAACTTGAGCGCTTTACAAAGAACCAGATCGAATATATTGACAACCTGTCGTCCATTGCATCGGCTTTTTCTTCGTTTGCCAAGATGCCTGACGTCAAGCCTGTGGAGGTTGATCTCCTTGAACAGGTCAAGACCACCCTCGAGCTTTTCAAAAGCAGCGGCAATATAACTTTCAGGCTTGGCTGGCCCCACGATAAACGGATATTTATCTACGCCGACAGGGAACAGCTGAACGGTGTATTCTCAAATCTGATAAAAAACGGGATACAGTCGATACCGCATGGGAGGGAAGGTATTATAAGAGTTAATATTGAACTGAAGAGAGATAAGGTTCTCGTTTCAGTAGCAGACAACGGATCCGGGATCCCTGATTCCCTTCACGATAAAATGTTTACACCGAATTTCACAACCAAGTCGTCCGGCATGGGACTTGGATTATCCATTGTCAGGAGATATGTAGAGAGTGCGAGTGGCAGGATCTGGTTTGAGTCGGAAGCAGATAAGGGTTCGGTGTTTTATATAGAATATCCTCTGTTGTATGCGGCTGAAAATCAGGGCGGCCATAGTGCAGTTGATTAATTTTCCTTTTACTATTCAAATATTTGGTTATATTAGCGGTTCATTCCACGGTTTAATGAAAGGCAGCCTGTCCAGCAGTATCAGAAAAGTGATAGTCGGCTTGTTGATCTTTGCAGGTTTCAGCAGCTTCTCATTTTCGATGCCCCAGATCCTCAACGACACCATAAACAAGTATGCCAGGGTAAATACGGTTGGAGGAGACTATGTTATTATTAACAATCTGACTCAAATTTCCCAGTTCGGAGCCGGCGACACGGTCCTTCTAATCCAGATGCAGGGAGTCGGGATCGTAACTGACCAGGGTATATACGGACAGGCAATTCAGGCTAAAATCGGAGAACCAGGCGGATATGAGTTTCTGCTGGTTCAATCAGTTGATATACCTTCCAGAAGAGTCGTCTTTACCAAGTTCATTCTGAATGCATATAATGTTATCGGCAATGTTCAGCTTATAAGGGTTCCATTTTATCATGCCCCGGTGGTGAACAGCACCCTGCATGCACGACCCTGGAACAGTGCCAATGGCACAGGAGGGGTTTTTGCGATCATTGCCGGGAAGAAGCTCACCCTTAATGCCGATATAGATGTTACGGGGACCGGCTTCAGGGGAGCACAGGGTTCCGACGGAGCAGGGGCTTGTTTTGTTGTTCCCGGCAATGGCCTGGATTCTTATCCATTGACTTATAACAACGCCGGCATCAAGGGAGAAGGCGTTGCGATACACGATTGGACCTCTGCGTTGTTGTATCCTCTTCACGCCAGGGGCCAGGGTATCAATCTGACGGGTGGTGGCGGTGGGAACGGAAAATATTCAGGTGGCGGAGGCGGGTCGAACAGAGGGCTCGGGGGTGATGGAGGAACCGAGAAGATCATTGGCGGATGCGGAGCTAACTCGCAGCCCGGAGGGCTTGGAGGGACAAGCATTAAAGCCACTATCATAGAGAATGGCATTTTTTTAGGAGGTGGGGGAGGAGCGTCGACCAGGGCTGCGGGAGCCACAGCATCACCAGGTGGTAACGGTGGCGGAATAATAATAATAGTAGCGGATTCCATCGATGGCAACAACAGGTTTCTGAGAGTTGATGGCAATACTGCCGGAAATGCTTCCGGGGATGCCGGAGCAGGCGGAGGTGGTTCAGGAGGATCGGTCGCTCTCTCTTCTCAGGGATTAACCTCTCAGCTGCGGATCTCAGCAAGGGGAGGAAACGGAGGAGCAAACAGCGCCGGATTCGGCAGAGGCGGAGGCGGCAGTGGAGGGCTCATCTGGGTCAGGGGAACGACCCTGCCGCCTCAAATCAACGGAGATGTAAGTCTGGGAATACCAGGACCGGCAGTTACCGCCCAGGGAAACGGTGAAATAAAATTTAACTTCGGTCCCAGGCTCAACGGGTTCCTTTTCAACTCAATATGGTCGGCAGTTACAGGAAATCAGACTGATTCGATATGTTCCGATACTAATTTCGGACAAATATCAGGTACTAAGCCTGTTGGCGGAACAGAGCCTTTTATTTTCCTGTGGGAAAGAAGTACAACATCTGCATCCGCAGGTTTCTCAGCCGCTCCGGGGGTAAACAACCAGCAACACTATACACCGTCCACACCAATCACACAAACAACCTGGTTCAGAAGAAGAGTTACCGACAACGGTTCTCCCGCCCTGGTTGATATCAGTAAACCGGTAATGGTTATAGTCCAGCAGTTTATCAAGGATAATGTAGTCGGCAACCCTGCAGTTATCTGTTACGGACAGGACCCAGCTCAATTGAATTCACTGTTCCCTCTGCGCGACGGTAACGGGATATACGATTTCACATGGGAATCTAGCACTGATAATTCGGTATATACTACCGCAGCCACAGGCACCGAGTCCTATATGCCACCTGCCGGCCTTCCCCAGACCTCGTGGTACAGGCGCAGAGTATCCTCAGGAAGATGCATCAGTACCAGCAGTCCGGTAATGATCGAAGTTCTGCCGGTAATCAGTAATAACCAGATCCTTACGCCTGCTCAGGAAATATGCGAGGGAATGTTGTTCACCAACCTCACCGGCACCACTTCAGCCACCACACCTGCTTTAACAGGCGGAGATAACGTCTTCAGGTTCAGCTGGGAAAGCAGTCCTGACGGATCAGCCTGGGTGACAGCAGCCGGAAACGCAGGCAATGCAGCTTATGACCCCGATGAAGCAGGCCCGTTATTCCCGGGACAGCAATATTACAGGCGGACAGTATTCTCAGGTACCGGCAATGTTTGTGCAAGTATCAGCAGCCCGGTGCTTATCGTCGCCTACCCCGCAATTACGAATAACAGCATTACGCCTTCTGATCAGACCCTCTGCTCGGGAACCGTTCCACAACAGATAACCGGATCTGCTCCTCAGAACGGGGAAGGCCCGGGTTCATATACCTATACGTGGCAGGACAGGAACAAATTTCATGACTGGCAGGATATTCCCGGATACGTCAGGATAACAGCCTCAGTCTTTTCGCCTCCGGCCCTTTCCGACACAACACAATACAGGCGGGTGGTCCATTCGTCAGTATGTTCCGACATAAGTTCCCCGGTTGCCATTAATGTTCACAAACCGCTGGTCAACAACATTTCACTGCTCTCAGGAGGTGTTAATGATACCACTATATGCACCGGCGCCATTCCAAACCTTCTGCATGGAGGAGAGCCATCAGGCGGTACCGGAATACCGGGAGATTACGCTTTCCAATGGTCATCATCGCCCGATAATATAAGCTGGACAGTTATTTCTGTTTCAGGCAATGATATTGATTACCAGCCAGGTGTCCTTACTGCAACAACATATTACAGAAGAAGGGTGGTATCCGGAGAGTGTTCTGCAGAAAGCGGTGTACTGAGGATAAATGTTTTGCCATTGATTGCCAACAACACCATTTCCGGCAATCAGACTGTATGCATGGATGATGCGCCTGCACCACTTACTCAGTCTTCAACTGCTGCCCTGTCAGGCGGAGCAGGAACCTACTCTTATTTCTGGGAAGAGAGTACCGACGGGATAGCGTGGATTCCGGCTGCCGGAACCAACAATGCCTCCAGCGGCAGTTACCAGCCGCCTCCCATGACAATCGCGGTAAAATACCGCAGAACAGTCAGATCAGGCCCAGGCAATTGCTGTACAAGCGTCTCGAACAGTGTGGATTTAGCAATGGATCTCCTGCCCCCGGGTTTCAGTATAAATGCCGGACGCGATACTTCCATCTTCTCCTTTGACTATACTTATCAGATGAGAGCCGACCCGCCTGTAACAGGAGGATCAGGCAAATGGAGCGTAGCAGAAGGGAGTGGCTCCTTTCAGAATGATACAGATAACCTTACAAAAGTGACAGGCTTGTCTGAAGGGTTGAACAGGTTTGTCTGGAGTGTCACAATTGGCGCCTGCCTGCGATCCGACTTTGTCGATGTTAATGTTTATGACGTATTTATACCTGAGGGATTTTCGCCCAATAACGATAATATAAATGATGTTTTCAGGATATCCGGGCTGGATCCGGTAAACCACGTGGCTGAGCTCATTATCGTGAATGGTGCAGGTGCACAGGTATTCTCTTCAAGCAACAGCGAAGGAAATACCTGGAAGGAGTGGGACGGCAAAACCTCGTCGGGTGCCGATCTGCCTGAAGGAACTTATTATTATCTGCTCAGAATGACATCAAAGAGTAATAATCAGGTATTTAAGAAAAGCGGATTCATTATTCTCAAGCGATTTTGAAATACGGAACCATGACAAGAGCGAGGCAAAAATGTTTTAATACTCTATGAAAAGCCATCTGATTCCATTCATAATATTTCTGTTCATTACAGCAAGGGTCTCATGCCAGGGAGTTCCTGATTCAGCGAAAATAAGCCTTGGATATCCTGTTTACAGCCAGTACCTGCAGAACGGGCTCGTAATTAACCCGGCATACGCAGGCTCACGGGGAGTGTTAAGCACATTTTTATCGTACAGGGTTCAATGGATGGGCACCAGCGGATCACCCCTCCTGCAGTCTCTTTCTCTTCATACGCCGATGAAGGACGACAAGGTTGCCCTCGGGCTTCTGGCTCAGTTCATGCAATACGGAGTAACAAAATCGACAAGTATTTATGGAGACTACGCCTATCATATACGGCTGAGGAACGGGAAGGTCTCGTTTGGACTAAAGGCAGGGACTGATATCTCCAACACCGATTATACCGGACTCCTTCTTACCGATTCCGGCGACCCGGTCTTCTCCTCGAACGATAAACCATATGTTCTGCCCAACGTAGGTACCGGTGTTTATTACATGAACGACAGGATATTTGCCGGACTTGCTATTCCTGCCCTCCTTCACTATAAGAAAACAGCCGGGGGAAAAACGCAGGTATATCATAGTTTTAAGGAATACGATTTTGTTATCTCTGCGGGAGGGCTGGTAGAAGTATCCCCGATCTTAAAAATCAAGCCATCAATACTTATAGACTTCTCTTTCCAGAAGACAAAAAGAGTGACACAATTCGATATTAACACTAATTTTATTATAGCTGACCTTGTATGGGCAGGTGCCTCCTGGAGAAGTTCCGAGCAGGTTGTGGTCGGGATAGTACAGGTCCAGATTAACCCTCAGCTGCTGGCTGGCCTGTCATATGATTATCCTTATGGCAGAATGCATTCGTTTTCAAAAGGTTCGAGTGAATTTATCCTGAGATATGAGTTCGGGTATAAAATAAGTGCATCCAATCCGCGCTATTTTTAACAGACAATGAAACAGAGCCCGTTTATAAGACTTTTACTTCTGGCAGCAGTCATGACCACTGCCGGGCTCCATGCGCAACAGCCTCAGGTTTTTGTTATTACACGTCTTCCGATTAACTCGCCGGTGTACAATGATATCTCGCCTGTACTTGTCGGGGATGACCTTGTTTTTTGCTCCGACAGGCGATTCAGTGGTATCACGGACCGTACGGCATTCGACGGCAGGCGGCTTTTCAATATTTATATAGCTGAACGTAAAGATTCTGCTGACTGGAAGAGACCGGTGGAGCTTAAAAGCCCCAGAAGCACTTTATTCAATAACGGTCCCCTCTGTTTTTCTCCCGACGGCCGTACAGTTTATTTTACAAGTGAAATTGAAACAGGTGAGCCTGCCAGGAGAAGAGACTTCAGAAACCGGAGCGGAATATTTATCGCCGACAGAACCGGGATGGAGCTTTCCAATGTACGGCCTTTCAAATATAACAGTGAACTGTATGATATCGGACACCCCTCAGTTACCAGCGATGGCAGATACCTTTTCTTTGCATCGGACATGCCCGGGGGCCAGGGTGGTTCAGATATCTACCGGTGCGAGTATTCTGACGGGGAGTGGAGCGAACCGGTCAATCTGGGGCCGGAAGTCAATTCCCCCTATGTCGAGAATTATCCGTTCATGCATGCCTCAGGGAGACTCTATTTCACCTCTAACCGGCCGGGCGGACCGGGCGGCCTGGATGTCTGGTATTCAACGCTGACTGTGAACGGCTGGGATACACCGATACTTCTCCCTGAACCGTTAAATTCAGAGTCTGACGATTTTGCATTTATTGCCCAGCCCGACCTGCTGATCGGTTATTTTACCTCTAACCGGCGCCGGAACGACGATATCTATGAATTCAAATCGACCATAATCAGGAAGAGCTCATGCGATCCCCTCGGGATTAACAACTATTGCTATGAATTCATCGAAGAGAACGCAGTAAAATATGATACCATACCTTTCCGTTATGAATGGAGATTTGGTGACGGAAACACGGCTGAAGGGCATGTTGTCGAACATTGTTATCCGGGACCGGGAACATACATTGTTCAGCTCGATGTAATTAACCTGGTCACTTCGGAGAGAATGGCCAATATTAAATCGGATATAGTTGACGTGAGAAATATTGAACAGCCATATATTTCAGGTCCCGATACAGCCTATGCAGGTGAAAGACTTGGGTTAAGCGCAAGCGAAACATACCTGCCGGGATGGGATATTGGAACATATTACTGGAACTTTGATGATGAAACAGTGGCGATCGGCATGGATGTTGACAAGATATTCACCAGGCCAGGAACTTATGATATTCAGCTGATAGTATCTGCAAAACCGGAACGGGGCGGAATAATTCAGGAGGCATGTATCAGCAGGAGCATCAATATTTTACCCCGGCCATGAATCAAAGAATAATTAATAATGATATTGAATGAAACCCACATGATTTAAAATCACAAACAAGCATGAAAATACTAAATTCATGTGGGTTCCATACGACCTTTAAAAAACAAATTATATACGTATGAAATTGAACAAAGCGTTATATAAGATCATATTTTCTGCATATCTGCTTAATGTTCTGTTAATTGCCGGGATAAACGGACAGCCGGTCCCGGGCAGGGACGAGAATATCCCGTTTCTTGTTACTTTCGGCAAGGAGGGTGAGACCTCCTGGGGCGATGACAAGTTTTATCAGCTATTCTTCTTTACAATTCCAGGAGATTTCAAACAGCAGTTTTATATCAAGGTCTTCGACCCCGATACAGGCGGCGAAAATGATGAGCTGCAGGGCGTCTGGAACACAAGGTGCCTTTATTCGGTGTACGGGGGAACCGGTGTTGACCCTGACAAAAACGTTGAATCGAGAGGATTGCGTGAAGGCGATAATTACAAATCGGGAAATCTGTTGGCCAGCCGGGCTTTCGGGAATGAACCGAGGTATGATAATACCTATTATTCCTTCGGCCCGTTCAACCCGACGCAAGGAGATTTCAATGCGAAATGGAATTCCTATATTTTCAAGATAGTATGTGAGGGCATTACCGGAGATGACGGAAACCTTTACAGGTATTACCTCAGCAGGTCAGCTGATGCAGATCTTCCGATAGAGGGGGCCAATGCATTTACATACCAGTATACATTCCGGATGTGGAATGATTTTAAAAGTGTTGCACATATCTACCCGTATGTAGACACCGGGATCGTCTACATTAAGCAAAGAAATTTTGACTGGGATGATGACGGGAATATTCTGGTAGTATCAACATATAAGCAGGGAATATCGGTACCTGTCTCAGGAGAGGATACATATGTCGAATCCAGGATCCCGATTGAAACGCAGGAGATCGGAAAATCCCTCGACTTTCAGTTCCACAAAAGGCAGGGAGAGCTGGTAAGGAACAATAATGTTGTGATCTCACTTGAAAGCCAGAGAGGCGATGCTCTCCAGTTCTTCAGCTCACCTATTGGCGGTGTGCCGGTTTATCAGCCGAAAACCATAATCCGAAAAACTATTCCCAAAAAATAAGCTGAAACTGAAATGATGATCCATTCTTCGCGCAAATTGCTTGCTGGCTTTACTCTTAGCCTGTTATTGCTTTCAAATATATTATCGGGACAGATCTATCGCTTTAAGAATTACGGTGCTGAAAGCCGGTTGCCCCATACTGTCATTTATACCCTGAGTCAGGATGATAACGGGTACCTATGGGTCGGCACATCAGCCGGGCTTTCACGGTTCGACGGTTTCGAATTCCATAACGTGGCCTTCCCTGATTCTTCCGACAACAGATATCCCGCCGTATCGTACAAGGACCGTAACGGCAGGCTCTGGTTCGGATGCAATGACGGATCGGTCTGGTTCACCGATGGGAACAACCTCAAATCTGTCACCATCCCGAATACCAGTATTATTGCTGAAATACTGGAGGGACCTGATGGTTATATATATGTGGTCCCGCAGAGAAAAGCTGTTTTTAAGATCGATCCGGCCAACCCGCAAAAGCCTTTGTTCATGCCAGTTGCAGATGATCCGCTTATGTTTTCGGCTTCATTTACAGAGTCGGGGGAGCTATTGCTGGGAACTCAGGAGGATATTCTCCTGTGCACGTTTGACGGAGATACAATAACTACCCGACAGAAAATCGAAGGATTTGATTATTCAGGTGTAACTTCCATTAAACAATTAACGGAAAACAGGTTTATCGCCGGAACAGACGGCAACGGGCTCTTTGAACTGATCCTTTCACCCGACAGCGCCATTCTGAACCATATGGACAGGATACCGGAACTTGAAACTATTTCAGTGCGTGAAATTGTGCGGGACTCTGAAGGTACAATATGGATTTCGACTTTCGGCTCTGGTGTTGCCAGACTTCACTTCAACAGAGGATACGATACGATAGAGCATGTCGAGTTCCTGAACAGATTATCCGGCCTGCCGGGAGACAATGTCACCAGGCTTCTGGAAGATTCTGAAGGGAATTACTGGATAGGCTTCTTCGGGAACGGTCTCTCCACACTTATCAGCCAGGCATTAAGCTATTACACTCCGGGTGGAACAGTCAACCCGAACAATATCATCTTTATCGGTAAAACCGGCAATGATTTTCTTCTCGGAACCCCGGCGGGTTATTATATCTTTGACCTTAACGCAGGCAAAGCACTCTCATTTACAAACCTTTCCGGCCTGGCAGGGAAAATTGAGATAGGTGCTTATTATACAGATAATGAGGGCAATATATGGGTTGGTACAAGAGGCAACGGGCTCTACCTGAAAGATAAAACCGGATCTTTCGGTCCGTTTTACCGGTCGGGTGATTCAGGATACAATTATATTTCTGATATCAGGATGGATGGAAGACATATCTGGCTGGCAACACTCAACGGTTTGTTAATATTAAACAAAGCGACCGGAGGAGTTGTCAGGAGTTACAACAGGAATGACGGATTGCCCCATAACAGCATAAACCAGATATACCTTACCGAAGATGGCTGGGCTTATATTGCCACCGAAAGCGACAAATTATACAGGATCCATCCGGATTATGGAATGATGGCAGATAATGCGACTATGTCAGGAAGTTACCTCAACAAGATAACTGCAATCGACCGAAGTTCCGGAGGGGTGATGTGGGTCGCAACATATGGGAACGGATTGTATAAATGTTATCCCGATTCCGTAATATCACTTACGACCTCCGACGGGCTTATGTCAAATTATTGCAGGTCGGTTTTCTCTGATTCCAGGGACCAGATCTGGGTCGGTCATGAAAGAGGTTTTTCGAGATATGAGCCTGAAACAGGACTAATAAAAACCTTCAGTACCGATTTCGCAAGGGGAGGAGAGTGTAATTACGGAGGAATTTACGAATCGTCTGACGGAAAAATATTCATTGGCACCACAGAGGGGCTGATAATCTACGACCTCGCGATGGAAAAGAAGACCAGAAAGCCTCCTGTTACAAACATTAATTATGTTACTTTCAATAATGTAAGATACCCGCTGCGCTCCTCCTACTCTTTCCCGTACAGGAAGAGGTATGCTGTGAATATAAACTTTGTCGGGATAAACTTCAGCGATCCCGGAAAGGTTTATTACAGCACATACCTCGAGAATTACAATGATGACTGGTCTGATTTCAGTGATTCAAGGGAAGTGACCTACAGCCTGAGCGACGGCAGGTACAAATTCAATCTGATATCTGTAAATGAGGACGGTCTCTCGCAGGATTCACCCGTCAGCTTTGAAATACTTATCAAAAGGCCTTTCTGGAGAGCCTGGTGGTTCCTCCTGCTTATGACAGGGGTCGTTACCGGGATTGTGATAATAATAATCAGAGAGAGAGAAAAGGCCCAGAAGAAAATTCAGGAGTATCTTGAGTCGGAGCTTGAAGCCAGAACCAGGGT
>DIKJ01000054.1:22189-26497 GCA_002424525.1 Bacteroidales bacterium UBA5621
TGGTTCGACAGGTTTGATGAAGACAAGTTCATCCTTGTCTGTGCAGATTCGACCGGTCATGGGGTGCCGGGAGCCTTTATGTCGATGATAGGATCGACTCTCCTGCGCGACATCGTTATCAGGCAGAGGGTGTCGAAACCCTCCGAAATACTCAAGATGCTCGATAACCAGATCTTTTCAACCCTGAACCAGAACCTTGAACTTGGTATTTCAAACGACGGAATGGACGTGGTGGTTTGTGAATTCAGTCTCAGGAACCGTCATCTGCGATTCGCCAGTGCCATGAGGCCGGTGATTCTGGTGCTTGACGGAGAACCCTACTATATTAAGGGCAACAGATCTTCTGTCGGCGGTGAATCCGTAATGGAGAAGTTCTTTGATGACCAGGAATATTACCTTAACGAAGGCGATACCATGTACCTGTTCTCGGATGGTCTTCCGGATCAGTTTGGCGGGCCTTACGGCAAGAAAATGAAGATAGTAAGACTTAAGAAACTGATCGAGGAAGTGTCGGTACTGCCAATGGATGAGCAGGATAATGCAATCACAAGATTCTATACTGAGTGGAAAGGCGACCACGAACAGATTGATGATATTATCTTTATGGGAGTAAGGATCTGATTATGCCCTCATGCATTAATATGTGCCATTGACCGAAACAGAAATTTCAGGAGTGGTCTCTGTGTTGCTTACATTATCAGCCCTGTCCCTTACGTAGAAGTTATACTTTATTATGGTACTGTCGTCCGTGTTATAGAACTGGTACAGAAACGATACAGCTATCGTGCCTCTCAGAATCTTATTCTGCCCCGGCCTGTCTATATACGGGATCCTGTATCCTTTCGTGAAGAGGATATCACCCGGGGTAGCAGGTATCATCGAACCATTCGATTTTTTGTAAAGCGTAAGGTAGAGATTGATGGTATCACTCCCTTCCTCTCCGGAAGGTTGGGGCAGCCCCAGGTCCCCGTCACCGTCCTCAAAATAGAACTTAAGCCTTCCTCCCTTGTAACTGTTCCCCAGAATATCAGTAGTGTCGAACACTGCAAAGCTTGTGTATTCTACGCGGGGCTCATTGGGCAGGGAAACAATCCTTTGGCATGATATCAGGCCTGCAACCAGTAAAACTGCCGGAAAGAGATATTTAACCCGCTTCATCGTTCTTGTTTGATTAGATACCCTCACAAAAATCACACCAAATATTGTTATTTTTTTCTGAAAAACAATCTTACAGGCACACCGGTAAATTCAAAATGCTCCCGGAGCCTGTTTTCAAGAAATCTCTTATATGGATCCTTGATATACTGCGGCGAATTGCAGAAAAAAGCAAAAGCCGGGGCAAGCGTGGGTAGCTGGGTCACATATTTTATTCTGATATATTTTCCTTTCCAGGCCGGAGGGGGATTATTCTTAATTATTTCAAGCATGGTTTCATTCAGGAGGGGGGTCGGAATTTTCCTTGTCCTGTTTTCATTTACCTTCTCTATGAGGTCCAGCACCTTGTGAATTCTCTGCTTGTGAACTGCAGAGATAAACAGAACAGGATAATCTGTAAAGGGAGCAGTTCTCAGCCTGATCTCCTTCTCGTAATTGAGCGCACTATTACTCTCCTTTTCGATAAGATCCCACTTGTTTACCAGCATTATCAATCCCTTGTTATTCTTCTGTATCAGGGATACTATATTAAGGTCCTGGGATTCGAATCCCCTTGTTGCGTCGACCAGAAGAAGGCAGATGTCCGAATTTTCTATCGTCCTTATGGCTCTCATAACCGAATAAAATTCGACATCCTCTTCCACCTTGCTTTTTTTCCTTAACCCTGCAGTATCGACCAGAAGAAAATCGTGCTTGAATTTACTGAATCTTGTATATATTGAATCACGTGTCGTCCCGGGAAGATGGGTGACGATGTTCCTTTCCTCGCCCAGCAGGGAGTTAACCAGGGATGATTTGCCCGCGTTTGGTCTGCCTACTATGGCAATCCGCGGCAGTTCAGGCATCGGAACGCTTTCAGTCACCGGCAGGTTTTCGACTACTGCATCCAGCAGTTCACCTGTGCCTGAACCGTTTATTGAGCTTACCGGGAAATAATCGCCGAGCCCGAGTTCGTAAAACTCGTTTGCCTCAATCAATCTTTCATGGTTATCCACTTTGTTAACCACCAGGAGCACCTTTTTTTCCGCTTTCCTGAGAAGTGATGCGACTGAAGTGTCAAGATCGTGGATCCCAACTGTAACATCCACCATGAACAGAATTAGATCTGCTTCCCCTATTGCAAGCAGGACCTGTTTATTTATTTCTCCTTCAAAAATGTCATCCGAATTCCTGACATAGCCCCCTGTATCGATAACGGAAAAGTCGACTCCGTTCCAGTTAGCCAGCCCGTAATTCCTGTCGCGTGTCACACCGCTCGTTTCATCAACAATAGCGTTCCTCGAACCGGTAAGCCTGTTGAAAAGTGTTGATTTTCCAACATTTGGTCTGCCAAGTATTGCAACTATCCTGCTCATTTCCCTTATCGTATATTCCTATCTGTATCCAAATCTCTTCAGAATCTGCGGTTTGTCCCTCCAGTCCTTAGTCACCTTTACGTAGAGTTCAAGAAACACTTTCCGTCCGAAAAAATCTTCAAGATCGTGCCTTGCTTCTGTCCCCACCCTCTTCAATTTAGCCCCCTTGTGCCCGATGATAATTCCTTTCTGGCTGTCGCGCGTAACATGGATCACTGCTCTTATTCTGATAAGTTTTCCATCGTCCTCAAAACTTTCTATTTCATTCTCAACAGAATAAGGGATTTCCTTTTCATAATTGCCAAGTATCTTTTCACGGATTATTTCTGACGCAAAAAATCTCTCATATCGATCAGTCAGCTGATCTTCAGGGAAGTATGGTTCTCCTTCCGGGATCCTTCTCACGATTGCGTTCAGCAGTGTATCGAGGTTGAAGTTGTTAAGCGCCGAAACGGGTATTACAGGTGAGAGAGGGAATTCACTCTGCCAGTATTCAACAATTCTTTCAAGTTTCTCCTGATCAGTGAGATCGATCTTGTTAACAACCACGATTGAAGGTATTTCGGACTTTTTGATACTTTCAAGGATATCGTTTTTCAATCTGTACTGCTCTGTGACGTCTGAGACGTAAAGAATAACATCAGCATCAGTAAGTGCTGTCCTGACGCTGTTCATCATTGTCTCCTGCAACCTGTATTTCGGATTAAGAATGCCCGGTGTGTCGGAATAGACTATCTGAAAATCAGGTCCGTTGACTATTCCAAGAATGCGGTGCCTGGTCGTCTGCGCTTTCGGAGTAATTATTGACAGTTTTTCCCCGACAAGTGCATTCATTATCGTGGACTTACCGACATTGGGATTTCCCAGTATATTTACAAACCCTGATTTATGGCCCATTTTGCAAAGTTAAAAAGCACCTCTCTTAAGCATATTCACCTCTTTTTCAGTAAGGAATCTCCATTTGCCGCGTGTCAGGTTTTTTTTTGTCAGGCCTGCAAAGTAGACACGGTCGAGTTTTTCCACTTTATATCCCAGCGTTTCGAACAGGCGTCTGATAACCCTGTTCTGTCCTGAATGAAGCTCGATACCTATCTGTGATCTGTCGTCCTGATCAGCGTAAGAGACCGCGTCGGCGGCAATAAGCTCACCATCAAGCTCAATACCACCGGTTAGCCTGAAAAGGTCGTTTTTATTTACCGGCTTGTCAAGAAAAACATGATAGATCTTCCTGCGGTTGAAGCTGGGATGGGTAAGTTTCTTTGTCAGTTCACCGTCGTTGGTGAGCAGCAGCACTCCGGTTGAGTCTTTGTCGAGCCTGCCTGCTGGGTAAACCCTTGCAGAACATTTGTCCCCGAGTAACTCCAGCACCGTATGATCGGCATGAGGGTCCCTGACGGTAGTTACATATCCCTTTGGCTTATTCATCAGAATATAGACCTTCTTCTCAGACGAAAGGCGTTTATTGCGGTAGCGGACATCATCGTCATGGCTCACTTTCGTACCAAGTTCGGTGATTGTTTTACCGTTGACCCTTATCTGTCCGTTACGTATAAGATCGTCAGCCTCTCTCCTTGAGCAGATGCCGCTGTTGGCAATAAATCTGTTCAGTCTTATCTCCTTGCTCCCTGTTTTCTGTCGGGGATCAGCCATGTCAGTTGATTTTCAGCCTGCAAAGATACAATAATCGGTGATATTATCGTTTGATGATTTTTTCGCAACTTTGCATAAACAAATTTAATATGGCATTAATAAAATCAATTTCAGGCATCAGGGGAACGATAGGGGGAAATCCGGGAGA
>DIKJ01000054.1:26536-29893 GCA_002424525.1 Bacteroidales bacterium UBA5621
AAGCAGAATGTTTCAGTCGTAACCGGACGCGATGCGAGAAGATCGGGCCCGATGGTAAGCAGTCTGGTTAATGCCACCCTGACAGGACTTGGGATCGGGGTCACTGACCTTGGCCTGGCCTCAACCCCCACTGTAGAGATGGCGGTTACAGGAACGGGTGCCCTTGGAGGGATCATTATCACTGCAAGCCATAATCCTGCCGAATGGAACGCGCTGAAGCTTTTAAATGAAAAAGGTGAATTCCTCTCCGACGACGATGGTTCGGCCGTTCTGAAAATTGCGGAATCGGAAAAATTCAATTTTGTCCCTTCCGGACAGGTCGGTTCACTAAGTCATGATAATTCGTGGGCTCAGAAACATATTGACAGGATACTGGATCTCAGACTTGTAGATTCAAATGAGATCCGGTCCGCACAATTCTCAGTCGCTGTGGATTCAATCAACTCCGTCGGAAGCCTTATTATTCCCGGACTCCTCAGTTCGCTGGGAGTCAGAGAAATTTTTGAAATTAATCAGGTGCCGGACGGAAACTTTGCTCATAATCCTGAACCCCTTCCCCAACACCTATCCGGGATATCCGGTCTGGTAACCGCAAAAAAAGCCGATGTCGGGTTTGTGGTCGATCCCGACGTTGATCGTCTTGCCATTGTGTGCGAGGATGGAACAATGTTTGGTGAGGAATACACTCTTGTAGCTGTAGCGGACTATATACTGAAGAACTCACCCGGCGATACGGTATCAAACATGTCGTCAACAAAAGCGTTAAGGGATATTACTGAGAAATACGGGCATAAATATTACCCGGCACCTGTCGGAGAAGTCAATGTTGTCGCAGAGATGAAGCTCAGGAATGCCGTGATCGGGGGAGAGGGCAACGGAGGTGTGATCTACCCGGAACTTCATTATGGACGGGATGCCCTGGCCGGTATCGCCCTCTTTTTGTCTCATCTGGCAAAAAGCAGGTTGAAATGCTCTGAACTAAGGAGGCTTTACCCTGAGTATGTTATCGCCAAGAAGAAAATGGCCCTTCCGCCTGATGCAGATTTCAATATGATACTGGCTGAGGTGAGAAAAGAGTTCAGCGATATGGAAATTGACCAGAGGGATGGTATTAAGATAGATTTTACCGACGGGTGGGTGCAGATCAGGAAATCGAACACCGAGCCGGTTATAAGGATCTATGCCGAGGGAAGAACAGCCGGCGAAGCTGATGCCTTTGCTGACAGGGTGCTCGATATTGTTAAAAATATCTAATTTATTGTTGTTTTTTTTCAGCACCGGAATAAAACATGGAAGTAAAGTGTCTTTAAAGCGAGTACGATAATATTTTGATGTTAAATATTGTTAATTGACAACAGAGCAGAGCCCGATTTAATACTTTTGTGGCGCATTTTTTCTTAAGCAGAAGAACAGGAAAATGGAAACCAGGAACATAAAATAAAAATAATATACTGATGAAACGAACAATCATTATTTCAGCAATCGTAGTAGCCCTGGCCATAATAATTATGGTTATCATCGGCAAAGCAAGCTCAAAGAAGGATATTGAGAACCTCTATGCAGAAGCCAGCAGGGGACAGTTTGACATAATCGTTACCACTACGGGAGAATTGCAGGCCGAGAATTCAACGGATATCCTTGGCCCTCAGATTGCCCAGAGCCGGAATATCAGGGTAATGGATATTAAGATTACCGATCTTGTTCCTGAGGGTACAGAAGTAAAAGCCGGCGACTATGTTGCGACTCTCGACCGGACAAGTTTCGATAACACGCTAAAAGATGAGATTGAGAGACTTGTTACACAGGAGACCAACCTGGAAGTCAAAGTACTCGATACTGCTGTAACCCTCAGCAACCTGAGGGATAACATAAAGAACCTGAGGTTTGCAGTTGAAGAAGCGGAGATCACCCTTCAGCAGTCAAAATATGAGCCGCCTACAACAATACGGCAGGCTGAAATTGCACTTGACAGGGCAGCCCGATCTCTCGACCAGGCAATCAGGGGATATGCCCTGCGGGTGGAACAGGCAAGGTCGGACATGCGCAATCTCAGGAATAATCTGGCTGAGCAGAGGCAGAGGGTTGCCGATCTGCAGGACATACTTTCAAAATTCATAATTTCAGCTCCGTCGGATGGGATGGTTATATATAAAAGAGACAGAACGGGGGCCAAGCGAAGGATAGGATCCAGCATCAGCGCATGGGATAATGTTGTGGCAACATTGCCGGATATGTCGACAATGATCTCAAGGACCTATGTGAACGAGATTGATGTCAGCAAGGTTAAGGCTAACCAGGCTGTTGATATTAACGTGGATGCATTCCCGGAAAGATCGTATACCGGATCCGTGATCAGTGTGGCAAATATCGGGGAACAATTGCCCAATGCAGATGCCAAGGTATTTGAAGTGCTGATCAAGGTCAACGGATCGGACCCGATTCTGAGACCCTCGATGACCACAGGTAACAAGATTATCACCAAATCCATATCTGACGTCGTTTATATACCGCTGGAAACTGTGCAGGCAACTCCTGACTCTATTCCTTTCGTATATACAAAAAATGGTTATAAGCAGATTATTCTGCTCGGCGAATCAAATGAGAACAGCATTATTGTTGAGCAGGGACTGGAAGCAGGGACAGCAATTTTTCTCAGTACTCCTGCAGATCCGGAACGTTTCAAACTGGGAGGCGAAGAGCTTATAGCGGTTAACAAGGAGCGCGCAAAGGCCAGAAGAGATGAAGAGATGAGAATGCGTTCGGAAACCGGCACAGGTCGACAGGGACTCCCGGGTATGGAAGGCATGACTCCTGAGATGATGGAGAGGTTTCAGAATATGAGACAGAACGCGCAGCCGGGTCAGGGACCAGGAATGAGGCAGGGAGCAGGCAGGGATACATCTGCAAGAAGAACGATGAACGAACAGAGAATTCCCCAGGGAGCACAACCCGGAACCCAGCAGGGAGCAGCAAGAGACACTACGGCAAGACGCCCGGCAAACGTCCAGCCGGTCCAGCCGAATCAGTAACCGCGTATAATTTTCTGTATGGTAAAAGGGATAAAATTAATTTAAAAACCAGAAATTATGTTTAAATTTTTCTTCAGATATTTCCACGATATAGAGATCGCTGTTGAATCAATTATCTCTAACAAGCTTAAGTCGATACTTACCGCTCTGGGAATAATATTCGGAGTTGCGGCCGTGATAGCAATGCTCGCAATAGGAAAGGGCGCAAAGCAGGAGATCTTGGAGCAGATGAAGATGGTCGGAGTAAACAATATCCTTATCAATCCGGTAATACCTGATAAATCATCATCAGGTGATGAGGGTGAGAAACAGCAGAAAAAATTCTCAC
>DIKJ01000182.1 GCA_002424525.1 Bacteroidales bacterium UBA5621
AGGCAACGGCAACGTTGCTCAGAAACGACGGAGGCAGTAAAAATCACTGGCTCGGACTGACACTGAAAGGAAAAAACGGACCGGCCTCAGCCATAAGTGCAAAGGTTGTTGTGACTGCAGGAGGCGAAAAACAGGTCAGGATCAATCAGTGGTCAACCAGCTATCTTTCAAATCACGATCCGCGGATTCATTTCGGACTGGGGCCGGATAAAAAAGTTGAAAAGATTGAGATACAATGGGGTGACGGGGAAAAGGAAATCCTTTATGATATCGAGGCTAATCATTACTATACAATTGCTCAAGGCAGTGGTGTGACAATAAAATAGATGCACACCTGGCTTTTAAATACTGCGTCGCCATTCTCTCAGCCCGATAAAGGACATTACACAGTATATTGAATACAGGGCGACCGTCGGATAGAGCCCTCTTGTAACAAAAAGCAATGCCGAAACAATATTGACGATGATCCACAGATACCAGTGCTCATATATCTTGCGGGCCAGCATCCATGTTGCAATTACCGACAGGGAAGTGATAAACGAATCCCATAACGGCACCGGCGAGTCGGTCCATTCCGAAAGAACAAACCAGACCAGGGAGAAGAGCCCGGAAAAAACCATCGTCAGAACAACTCCGGTTCTCAGCTTCAGCCTGGTTACAGTCAGCTTCTCCCGCTCTGTGCTCTTAGCTCCGTGCCCCTCGCTCCTCGCCCTCTGCTCCCTGCTCCCTGCCCCCTGCTCCCCTCCCCCTGCCCTGTGCCCTGTGCCCTGTGCCCTGTGCCCCCTGCCCTTCGCCCACCAGTACCATCCCAGAAAGCTGATGACAAGATAGTATCCCTGAAGGCTCATATCAGCATAGATCTTATGAGTAAAGAAAACCCAGATATAAACCGCCGAAGTCACTATGCCGACCGGCCACAGCCATAGATTCTGCCTGACCTCCAGGAAAACATAGATAATTCCGGTTACAGCACCGAAGATCTCTATCCAGTTATTTGACATCCAATCTGTTACTGTCATAGGCCTACTAAAAGATTATAAAAAGACCAAAGACTTTTCTTGCCCTGTGCCCTGTGCCCTGTGCCCTTAGTTGTTAAAATCTAACGCTCAGCCTTACCATATAATTTATGCCTGCCTGCGGAAAGTAATATGCCCAGGTCTTTTCGTTGCCATCCTCATACCAGTTACCTCCATAGGCGTTGCTTTCATACTCCGCATTAAACAGGTTGTTAATCAGGAGCTGGATTGTCATGTCCCCGATCTTCCTGGTTTCAGGCTCGAGATCAATCCTCAGGTTGTTGACAAGGTATGGTGAAAGCCTGCGATCACGGCTCATGGTATTGTCAAAATACTGCATCCCCACATATTTGCTGATGAAGTGAATTTTAAGCCACGGTGCCATATTGAGAGCCAGGTCGCTGGTGCCTGTAAGCCGTGGCGAATATGCGATGTCGACATCCCGGGGCTCCCTGCTCCTGTATTCCGCCGACCAGTCGGATGTGTTATAATCGGTATAATACTCTACGAAATCCATAATCCTGTTTCTGCTGATCGTTGAGTTAACCCTCCACTCAAGTAAGTCAACGGGTCTGAAGCCTGCGCTTAATTCGACACCGATCCGGTAACTGCTGTGAACGTTGGTCATGATCGGGTAGCCGACATCACTGAGTTCACCGGTAGGAACAAGCTGGTTCCTGTATACCATCGAGTAAATATTAATACCGGCCGAAATCCTGTCTCTCCTGAACCGGTAGCCGAGTTCATGGTCGAACAGTCTCTCAGGTAATGGTGTTGCATCATCATCACCCGCGGCCTCTTTGAAGTCGGTGCGTGTCGGCTCACGGTTTGCCACGGAAAATGAGTAATAAAGATCCTGGTTCTGGTCAATATTGAAAAAGATCCCGGTTTTCGGATTGAAGAAATTATATCTGTGCTCCTGCCCGATCTCCCTCAGATCGTCATCCTGTCCGTCGAGCCTGTAATTAATATACCTGTACTGCAAATCTCCGAATACACTGATCCTGTCTGTCAGGGAGTAAGTGACCTTTCCATAAATGCTTGCCTCGCCTTTTATTCCCGTATTCAGATACCACTGATAATCCTTCTTATAATTGCCCGACCAGGTCATCCAGAGTATCCTTCCGAAATGGTCGCCGGCATAGCGGTTAGCCCCGCCTCCGATAACTGCCTCGATCCGGGGCTTCCGGTAATTAACAGACCAGACGATACCATAAAAATCGTTCGACATCCATTTTCTTCGTATCATATCTGTCTTATAGATTCCGGCTCCGTTAATATTCAGAGGCAGCAGTCCATAGTCCGCATAATTTCTGTCTTCCCTGTATTCCTCGTAATAGCCTTTTCCTCTGGTATAATGCAAAGCCGTCTGCAACGAAACAAAATTGGTTGCTTTTAAATTGTAAATAAGCTGGTAATGGTTCTGGACATAATTGTCTGTTTCATTGTCATAGTACTGTGGGGTACCGTTCTGATCAGTATATTCTCCGGCAGGGTTATACCGCCGGTTTATGGACAGCATCTCTTGCGGAACGCCCCACCAGCCAATTCCGGTCTTCTCCTCGCCAAGGATAATGTTTGCTCTCAGTCCTGATCTGTTGCCACTGTAGATCCCGCTGATAAAAGCGGACCTGTGTTCAGACCCTGTTCTTTCTATGTATCCGTCGCTTTTAAGCGCAGAATAGCGCATCTGCAGCGCAAATTTCTCAGCCAGGAGCCCTGTTCCGGCCGCAGCCATACTTTTTATGGTATTGAATGATCCTGCTGAGAAGTCTGCTTCCGCAAAGGGTTTAATATCAGGACTTCTGGTCTGAATGTTGATTGAAGCGCCAAAGGCTCCCGCTCCGTTGGTCGAGGTACCCGCACCACGCTGTACCTGGATATTATCCACAGATGATGCCAGGTCAGGAAGATCAACCCAGAACACCTGCTGGGACTCAGGATCGTTAAGCGGGATCCCGTCGATAGTAACATTAATGCGGTTCCCTTCCGTGCCTCTTATCCGCATTGCCGTGTATCCGATGCCATTACCCGACTCGGAGGTTTCGACGAGCGACGGCGTCATGCTGAGCAGGAACGGGAGGTCCCTTCCGCTGTTGTTCCTGCGCAATTCTTCATCCGATATATCAGAAAATGCCACCGGGGTCCGGTTCCCGGCCCGCAGTGCATTTATTATCACCTCCCCGGCCATCAGAATATCCGGTTCGAGTACTGCATCCGCAATAGCTTCGCCCGACAGCGTAACCTCCATTGTCAGGGTTTTGAAACCGACAAAAGAGAACCGTACAGTATAAATGCCATCCTTCAGTCCGGTGACCGTGTAGGTCCCGTCGGTTCCTGCCACTCCACCCAGAAAAGTCCTTGTGATAGAAACTGAAGTCCCGGGCAGGGGACTGCCCTCCCGGTCCGTTATCCTCCCCTTTATTACAGATCCGTCCTGGAATCCCGATGCCCGGGATCCCAGTGATAAACCGGTCAGAAGGACCAAAAATAATATCTTGCCCATCTCATAAAAAATTAATAAACATTTTTAATGAGGCACTTTTAGGTTTCAGCTGAAAATAGATTACTCTTTCTTCCCTCCGCCGGCATTACCCGGATCAGGTTCAAGGGTTTGATCTCAGCCCGTAGTATTAAGGCACCCCATTGTTAGTTATTGCAAAGATATAAATTTTGATTAAATTAGCGATCAAATATTCTGACCTGTATGAAAAGCCTTCCGGAGAAACTCAATTTCAAGGGGCAGAAAAGAATCGCGGTTATAAATGCTGAAGAGGGCTTTGACCTCGCTCTATCACCGGAATTGAAAGATGTCCGGATTGATACTGAGATCGATCAGCGATACCCTTATACTTTCATGATAATTTTCGTGAAAAAGGTAGCGGAAGTCAGGCAGATTACACCCGTGGTTCTTCATAACCTGGCCCTCGATGGCATACTCTGGTTCTGCTACCCGAAAAAGAGCTCAAAAAGAATCTCTTCCGACCTGAACAGGGATAACGGCTGGAAACCGCTTAACGACAGCGGTTTTTTCGGTGTAAGAATGGTCTCGGTCGATGAGAACTGGTCGGCATTGAGGTTCAGGAATGTCAGGTTCATTAAATCAACCTCCACCAGGTTCAAGGTCTAATGGCAGGGAGCGGGGAGCGGTGAGCGTGGAGCGTAGAGAAAGAAAGACAAAAGACAAAAGTCACAAGACAAAAGTTACAACTATCGAACCATCGAACCATCGAACCGTCGAACCTTATAACACTTAAAACAAACCGGATCCATAAAAAATCTATAATGTAATAAAACTTATTTCTGATGAAAACTTTCCACTCTGCTAAACTTTACCTGCCCTTACTGGCCATTTTCGCCCTGTTATTCATAACAGGCTGTGCCCAGAGCGAACCTGTAAAG
>DIKJ01000069.1 GCA_002424525.1 Bacteroidales bacterium UBA5621
ATCTTTTAATTTAGAAAATTAGGTATTATTTATTATTGGTTACATTTTCCCTTCTCCTGCATTTCTGGGGTACAAGTTTGGAGCAAAGAGCCGGGTGAGAGTGTTGTTGTGTTATCCGACAAGGTGGTGGCAGATTGTGAAATTGATATCAGATAAAAGGCTTCAAGGCATGAAGTCGAAAAATGTATTCTAATTATAGAAATATAAAAATCAGATAATTATTATGCAAATCCATAAAATAAAATTAAGTAAAAACAGTTTATATTCAGTTAATAATCTTATGCCTAAACTGGTTTGTTCAGGAATATTAACTTTGGCTTGAATAAAGAACCTGATTGGCAAATAATGGTGAAATTCATATGTGAGATACATTCATTCGATTTTTCTAACTATTAATTTAAATCTTAAGGTCATGAAAAAAACAATTCTCAAATTAGGAAGTCTTTTGATGCTGTTTGCTGTTGCCGGAGTTCTTTCCTGTGAAGGGCCTGAAGGTCCCCAGGGTCCTGCAGGGGCTGCAGGGGCTGCAGGAGCTGCAGGAGCTACCGGGGCTGCAGGAGCTACAGGAGCCACCGGAGCTGCCGGTCAGGACGGAAATGCCAATGTCACGATCGTTAGTCTGTTAAGCAAAGACATTACCTGGATCGAAGGGGAGTACCTGGGTCGTCCGGCCAATGTTTTTTCCCTGGCATCCGAGGAGGTGAATGACGATATTATCAACCATGGCACCGTACTTGGATATTGCTCTCTCTTTGATGAATGGTTTCATCTGCCATTGACATGGGAAGATGAATCTGGTACCACAAGATTATACGTTCTGCATTCCTATTCACCAAATACCATTACTCTGTATGCCTATGAGACCGGTGGGGTTCTGGATCCTGTTGATATTGACCAATACAGGTTTCTGCTTATCACTGATAATACTGTTACCAGTCCAAAGGGAGTATCAGCCGGGGAGGAGATCCTTAAAAAGCTAAGCAAGGCAGGAGTTGACGTTAACAACTACTACGAAGTAATGACCTACTTTGAGCTTAAGTATTAATCAGAGTAAGAGGAGTATTTATTAAGAGACACCGGGTACCGCGCCAGCGTGGTGACGAAGTTATTTCGCTACTGAGCCTATCGCGGGATATCCTCTATTTCTGTTGTTTTCAGCTTTTCGGCTTATGTATTACATCGGGTCAAAATTTACCCCGGGATTTACAGGCATTTGTCGGACATTAGTTTTATATTTGTAGTGTCGGATAATTACCTTTTAGAGCAAACTGTGCTGTTTAACCATTAAACTAAACAAGATGAGACAGATGCACTCATTCCCCACACATAAATTTCCTGGCAACTCCACCACAGCCGGAATATCAGCCGAAAAGCACATCAGAAAACAATCGCTTATGAGAAGAACCATAATGTGTGTCAGACCTGCGGTTATTGCCTTAATGGTAGTAGTGTTCCTGTCAGGGACTCTCTCCGGGCAGGTAGCCACTCTGCAAAACTGGACCAATCTTTATCATGGCACAACTACCACCCAACAAAACATTCCTTATTCAATTTCTGCCGGAAGCGATGCAAACCGTATCCTTGTTGTTGCCATTGCATCCACAAGGACTGCTGCCGGGCCATTATCTGTGGCACTCAGTTACGGAGGCCAGCCGCTGACACTTGCGAATGGTGATATGGGCCTGAGCACGATGCAGCATACTGCACTGTATTATCTGAATGAAGCCGGCCTCGACGCTGCTATTTCGGAAATTCTGGAAGTTACAGTAAGTGGCGGGACGATGCATATTACTGATGTATGGGCTGCAGTTTTTGACTATGTTAATCAGGATCCTCCTTTGGCCACCACTGACACCTATAACAGTGGATCAGGTGGCATAACAAGTTATGCATTCAACCCGCCACTGACAATAAACGCTTATAATCAGGCTGTCGAAGTCGTAAACACCCGTACCAGCGGTAAGGATAATTACTGTGACATCAGCTTTACGCCAGACTGGGCAATGATAGATGAGCAAACCATTTCCTATAAAATTGGTTTCAGTGGGGCTAGTATTAAGAACGGTATAGCCAACCGCACCACACCGGTCACAGATGTTTCAGATGATTTTGCAACCAGTTTCAGTCAAAGTACTCTTGCTTCCTTAACCGCCCTGATCCTGAACTACGAGCCACCACCACCGCCAACCATTCAGGCATCAGATATCATATTCAGTGATGTCACATCCTCTTCCATGACAATAAGCTGGACCAATGGCGACGGGACAAACAGGATAGTTCTTTTGAAAGCAGGTGATCCTGTCGACAGCGACCCTGTTTTCGGGACAACCTACACAGCCAGCAATCTCTTCGGAAACGGGTCAGAAATTGGAACTGGTAATTTTGTGGTATATAACGGAACCGGGAACAGCGTAACAGTACTTAATCTTGACGCCAAAACCACATATCATGTAGCTATCTATGAATTCAGCGGCCCTCCCGGACTTGAATTTTACCTTGAAGATCCGGCAAGGGGCAGTCAGATTACCGGCCCTGAAACCGCTTTAACCGACGATTACCGCTCCAACGGATCAGGCAACTGGGAGACGGCAGGAATCTGGCAGACCTTCGACGGTGAAGCCTGGGTAACAGCAGGCACGGCTCCCAACTCAATGAGCGGGGCCATTACTATCCGCTACGGACATGAAATTGCCGTTACATCAAACCTGACCGTGGATCAGGTGGTGATCACTGCCAGTGGTCAGGTTACGGTGAACCCGGGTGTGACGCTCACCATTGCCGATGGAGATGATGATACCGATTTCTTTGTAAGGGGAACCCTTATTAATGGAGGGACCATAACAGCCACAGGTATTTTAGCATTCGACAGCGGCTCTGTTTACCAGCATACGGCTAATGGTGGCGCAATACCTGCCGCCGTGTGGGATGCAAATTCACTCTGCTCAGTAACAGGAGTAACCAGCAATACACTTACGGGATTTGGTCAGAGCTTTGGGAATTTTACGTGGAACTCCCAGGGCCAGACATCTGTTGTACCCATGAATGCAAATATCACGGTAAAGGGCAATTTTACCCTGACCAGCACAGGGACAGGGAGACTGGCTTTAATAGACGATAACACTTCACGAACAATAACAGTATCAGGGAATTATATTCAGACCGGAGGTATATTTGATCTTAACTTTTCACCTCCAAGCACCTCAACAGCTTATCTGACAGTAGCCGGAAATTTCTCGTTCACAGGAGGGACCATCACCGAATCCTCAAACCTTGGAAGGGGTTCCGTTATTTTTAACGGTACCGGCGCCCCACAGGTCTATACGGCCGGTGGTACTCTGGCCAACACTATTGATTTCACTGTTCCCGGCGTAGCTTTCCTGCAGATGGGAACAGGAGCAAACCCTTCAGTAATCAGTGGTAGTAACGGAACGTTTACTTTGTCAGCAGGAGCAACGCTTGGTATTACCAGTCCCTCGGGCATAACAACAGGTACCACTGGTTCGAATTCAGGTAATATCCAGGTAACAGGCACCCGCTATTTCAATGAAGGTGCAAATTATGTTTACAATGGGTCAGGTAATCAAAATACCAACGTCGGGCTTCCTTCAACAGTTAAAAGTCTGGTTTTAAACAATACCGGCGGAATAGTGACCCTCAACTCAGCCCGCACCATAACGAGTTTTTCCATCACCACCGGCTCGAAAGCCAACCTGGGTAATGGGTTTATACATGCCACTGAAATGCTCATTCTCGGAGGAGAGTGGCAGGCGGCTGGCTCATACGGTCATCCAAGCTCTAATGCAGAATTTAAGAATGATGTGTTCTTTGCTACCTCAACTGGTATAGTAAACAACTCTCCTTCTGCCGGTACCTGGCTAGGGCTTACTAATGACTGGAACACAGCCTCGAACTGGATCGGAGGAGTTCCCACAACGGATACCGATGCGAAGATCTATTCATTCACGGCCAATCAGCCGGTTATCTCCGGAATGCCGACCGCTGTGAGCAACAGCATTACGATAAATACCGGTGCATCGCTCACGATCGGTCCCGCAGGAAGCGCAACCGTGACCAGCCTGATCAACAACGGCACGCTCAACCTTGGATCTGCTGCCACAGGCATTGCGTCGCTGATCGTTGATGATTACTCAGGCAGCGGGATTGAAAACATACAGATGTATCTCACAGGCGGAGGCAATGAAGGCAATTATCCCTATCATTACATTTCTTCCCCCGTTCAATCACTCTCTGCAGATGTTTTTGTAACCGGACAGGAACGCTCATGGGATCTGGTGGCTTACTACGAGGACCTTGTGGGGGTCAGTCAGCATTTAGGCTGGGTAGCCTGGGACGGATACGACTACTCGATTGAAGACTACCCTGAAAATCCCGGAGATTACAGAACTTTCAACACCCTGGTTCCGGGGATAGGATACAACGTTTACTTCTACGAGCCTTTCGTTGTCAAGACCTTTGGCGGAAACCTTAATACATCTGATTTTGAGATCGAAGAGCTTTCTTATACGGGAGAGGAAGATAACAGTGAGATAAAAGGATGGAATCTCCTGGGGAACCCGTTCTCATCGAGCCTTGACTGGGATGCCATAGCAGTATCCTTTCCTGAAGGGGGTGACATTGAAAATGCAATTTACTTTAACAGAAACGGCTCCTGGGTCTCCTATGTCGATGGGGTTGGCACGACCGGTGACGTAACGGGCAACATACCTCCGATGCAGGGATTCTTCGTTAAGACAAATGCTTCGGGACAATCGCTTACACTGCCTCTCGAGGCCAGGGTTCACAGCACACAGAACAGGTACAAGGGGGACGGGAAGACTATCCCGCTTATCAGGCTTAAGATTGAAAACAATAAGTATTCCGATGAAACGGTCATCAGGTTTGACGACAAAGCCAAAACCACATTCGATGTTAATCTTGATGCCCGTAAATTCGATAAATCAGGTTTCCGTGCAGGTCTGTGGACCATGAACGGCTCCGTGAGCTACAGCATCAACAGCATCCCGTTCCCGGAGACTGAAACGCAGATCCGGGCAGGTATAAATATCTTAGAATCGGGCACATACAGGATATCGGCCAGTCAGTTGCAGGAGGCAAGCGATTACAATGTCTTCCTTACCGATAAGTTAACCGGGACAACCATTAACCTGAGAAACACTCCTTCGCTGAGCTTCACCGCATCGCGGGGAGTTACCGAGGACCGGTTCGTGATCAGGATAACCAGCCTGTTTACCGTTGCCGGTTCGGAGATTACCGATGTTAAAGAAACCAGTTTCAATATTTACACAACAAGGGGCTTTATAAATATCCAGACCATTTCCGAAGAGTGGGACGGAAAAGCCGGATCGGTGGAGGTGTCGGACCTGTTTGGCAGGACCGTCAGCAGGATCGACAATACAGAGTTCCGGAAGAACTCGCTTATTCAGGTACCGTCTGCCGGACCGCAAGGGGTCTATTTTGTCATAATGAAGTCGGGGGTGATGAGGTATGCGGGGAGAGTTGTTGTTAAGTAGTGAGCGTGGAGAGAAGCACAGGGCTCAGGGCTCAGAGCACAGGGCAAAAGGTAAGGAGTGAGGAGTGAGGAGTGAGGAGTGAGCGTAAAGCGTAAAGCGTAGAGCGTAGAGCGCAGCCCTCCTTCGCTGAAGCTACGGAGGGTAGGAAGCGTGGAGCGTGGAGAGATATTTATCATGTTTTGGATAAATACGAACCAATAAGGGTTGATTTGTTAAATATATTAGATACTTTTGTAACAATTGTCCGAAATTCTTCACTTTAGATTTTAGTCAGGGCAGGATAGAATGACGAAAAGGAAGCGATATATAAAGCCGGCCGTGGTCAGGGTGAAACTCGATCCGGCCATTTCCCTGATGCTGCTGAGTCCACCCCCTGACCCGGAGCCCATGGCAGATGGTACGAAGGGCAGTGATAATCCTTTCGCAAGTCCTTTCGGTGATAGTCCGTTCAGTTAATAAGGTCTATCGTTCAGCTTAGCCTGAAGGGTTTAAGAATTTACAGCTATCAGGCATCCGTAATCAGAAGAGGAATAATCTTTTATCCGATAGTTCGCCCGGGTCAGTTCACTTTTGATCTCATCTTCCGTGAAATAATGGATGAAATCCGGCACGAGCCTGTCGCCGATTTCTGTTTTATCTTTCGTGCTGAAGATCCTGAAAAAATCGGATACCTTTTTAATGATCCTCTCATGCCTGCTTCTTTTTCTTACCCAAAGGAATGAGATCATAAGTGGCGCTCCCTCCTTCAGGAACGGATATAATCCTTCAAGAAACGTGATCCTTTTCTTTTGTCCCGCCATTAGTGAATATGCCCCCCACCCTATTATTATCCCGTCGTACTTTTTAATCTCACCGGGGACAGAATTTCTGGCTAGGTATCTGATTTTATTGTTATTCCCGTTCTTCTCGAGCAATCTGTTGCCATACTCAACCAGGAGTTCATTGCATTCGTAGCCGTCAACTTCAAATCCCATCCCGCTAAGTGCAAGAACTTCCCTTCCCCCTCCGGCAGCTATCAGCAGAATGCTTTTTGCACCTGTGAAATGCTTTTCGATCATCGCTTTCTCCCACTTGAACAATCCCGAAAGATTGTATTTGTCGTCGGTGTAATGGCCCGTATTATTATAGAACAGCTCGTCGGACCAGTCAAGGCTTTTTTCACTCATCACGCCCAGCCAGAAACCCGACAGGAGGGCGTCAATAAGGTTGTAAGCCTTTCTGATAAACCGGAAGGACCAGTGAGAGAGTCTGGCTGTGAATTTATACCCGCCCATTTGGAAAATGATTTTGCTTTAGTTCAAAGATAATATTTTCAGGTGTATCTGATCTGGGGTGGTATTGAATTCCAGACCCCCCTTTTGATTCCCCCCGGCGGGGGGAAAAACTCTGCGGATTCTTTACAAATCTCTAATAGGTGTTGAGATTTTTCTCCCCCCCCGGGGGAGATCCCGCTTTAGCGGGAGAGGGGGTTTCTCTTCTGTTAATAAATCCTATATTTGTTACACCATTTGATCAGCCGATGTGTAAAAGTATTTCGTTCCGGATAACATCACTCATTTTCTGTTTCCTGGCTCTGACATCTGTCCGGCTGTTTTCCCAGAGTATCCCCCACTCTGTTTCCAACACCGGCGTTTACGAGTTCCTGGATGAGCTGGCCAGTGAGCAGGTTATAACCATTAATTCCGTTGTCAAACCTTATTCGCGGCTCTTTATCGCACAATGTCTCGAAGAGGCTGACGGAAAGAGGGAGATGCTAAACCGGAGACAGCAGAGTGAGCTCGATTTCTATATGATGGATTTCGGGAAGGAGCAGGGGGTAAGAAGCTCAGAGCACAGAGCTCCAGCCTTCGCCAAGGCTTCGGCTGGCAGGCAGGGCACAGGGCAAGAAAATTTGACGGGTGCAGAGGGGTTATGGTTCAATGGTATAAAAGGGCAGAAGAGGATGGATCTGTTTTATTACAGGGATTCGCTGTTCACTATAACTGTCAATCCGATATTCGGAGGGGAGATCTTTGCAAACTCATCGGGCAATGCCACTTACTGGAGAAATGGGGCAGTGATCGAAGGATATATCGAGAAATGGGGCTTCTATGCTTCCCTGCGGGATAACCACGAGAAACCGTTACTTGGCCTTCCCGGTTACCTTACACAGAGAGAAGGCGGGCATATCAAGGGAGGGACCGACTGGAGCGAGATGCAGGGAGGGATCACTTATTCATGGAAATGGGGTAACATCGGGCTTGTGAAAGACAGGGTCAGGTGGGGTAACAATTATAACGGAGCCAATATTTTCGGTGGGCACGTTCCCACCTATGTGATGCTGAAACTGCAGGTCACTCCGGCCAAATGGCTCGATTTCAATTATTTTCACGGGTGGCTCAATTCCCGTGTGGTCGACAGTGCCCGCTCATACTGGGTAATCAACAGCTACGGGACAGATTACCGTGAGGTTTATCACAAAAAACTCATTGCCGCCAACCTGCTCTCAGTTACACCGTTCAGGAACTTCAGGATATCAGCAGGCAACAGTATCGTTTACAGCGACCTCGATTTCTATCCGGGCTACCTGCTGCCGATACTTTTTTATAAATCGGTCGATCATTCTATCACTTCGGGCATCAATAACATGAACTCACAGATGTTCCTGGATGTGAGTTCACGCCAGATCAGGCATCTTCATCTTTACGGCTCGATATTCGTCGATGAGCTGGCTGTGAGCAGGATCTCAAAAAAGGATGAGTGGAACTTTCTAAGCTACAAGGCAGGGTTTCGGCTAAGCAATTATCCCTTTCCGAACCTCTCCCTTACCGGAGAGCTGACATACACCTATCCTCTTGCATTTCAGCATAATGTGACCACCCTTACTTTCGAGAACAACCTCTACAACATGGGGCATTACCTGAAGGACAACACGCGCGAGTGGTATTTCGCCCTCGATTACCGTCCTGTCAGAACGCTGAATATCACACTCTTTTTCACCGATGCAATACGGGGGCCCGATCATACCGCCATCGGAGGGAGCCGGGTCGGCAATCCTCCGCTGGTCTCTGTGGAATGGCAATCTAAGATGACCGGCATAAGGGCATCTTACCAGGTGATCAACGATCTCTATATATGGCTCAGCTACACGGGGTCAGAGATTACGGGTGAGGAGGAGTGGAGTCCGGACTATTTTTATGGGAAGAAGAGAACTCTGAATACGGGGGTGAGTTTCGGGTTCTAATGACGCAGGGCTCAGGGCGCAGAGCGCAGGGCGCAGATGCGTTACACCGTTGTGTCACTGTGCCTAAACAGTATTGTTAATAACAATCTCAGTTATTAAAAAACCTTTTTGCGAAATTTTCGTTACTTTATGGTTGGAAATGCGTTGCATAAAACCTGATGCATGAAAGTCGCAAGATTCAGAGCAATTACTTTAGCCGCCGATGTCGTTTTACTTACGATATCATTCCTCATCATGGCATGGATCAAGCCTTCGGGCCTGAAATCCTATGTGCCGTCGCACAGCTTATTCTTTATCATACTGGTTGTTATCTGGATTATCGTTTCGCTGATCAACGGTAAGATGCACCGGGGAAAGATCATCAATTTCACCTCGCTTGTTTACCGGGTGATAAGCAGTAATATAATAGCTTTATCGGTCACCGCACTTCTGATGTATACCTTCAGGGATTATGAATATTCACGGACGGTCGTACTCGGGACAGCCTTGCTGACAACTATTTTCGAGCTTTTTGCCGGATCTGTCTTTGTTGCATACAAGAAGGCTTCAGCCCATGAATACGGTGATTTTTCAAGGAGCTACCGGCAACGGAAGCCGACCGAAAGGGAGCTCGTGCGTCAGACCAACGGTAAGAATCACTGTAACGGATCCGCATTTGTCGCCGGACATGAACTGGTCGAATCGATAAAGAGGGAGTGCGGTTCAGAGATGAGCGACGCCGTGATCAGAATGGCCGGGGACAGGCTGTCGGGGAGCACGGCAGTACTGTCGACAACAACCCTCTTCAACATAAGAAACCTTCCGTGCGACCGGTATGATTATTTAATAAACCTCCACAGGATAAACGACATAAAGAATATCAACGAGTTCCTCGATTCCATCAACAGGAAGCTTGAGATGAACGGATCTTTCCTGGTCTGCGTGGAGACGAAAGACCAGCGCAAGGCAAGGATACTTAAAAAATATCCACCGGTATTGAATTATATCTACTATTCCTTCGACTTCATAATTAAGCGTGTTCTTCCCAAGCTAAAGTTCACCCGTCCGCTCTATACCTTCCTTACGGGAGGAAACAGTGCAGTCATTTCGCGTGCCGAAGCCCTGGGGCGTATCTGCAGGGCAGGATTTAAAATAGGTCAGGAATCATTTATCGGTAACCTCTTGTGTATCGAGTCGGTCAAATACCGCGACCCGATACCTGTGAATGAGAATATTTACGGTCCTATGATCGCTCTGCCGCGTATTGGGAAGGGTGGGTTCATCGTCAAGGTGTACAAGCTTCGCACCATGCATCCCTATTCGGAGTATATACAGGACTATGTCTATAATATGCATAAGCTTCAGAACGGTGGCAAGTTCATGAATGATTTCCGTGTAACGTCGTGGGGTGCTATCTGCAGGCGGGTATGGCTCGATGAACTGCCGATGCTCATCAACCTGTTCAAGGGCAACATGAAGCTTGTTGGGGTAAGGCCACTCAGCAGGCAGTACTTTGATCTTTACGGCAAGGAGTTGCGGAACAGGAGGGTTAAATACAAGCCCGGCCTCATACCGCCTTTCTATGCCGATCTTCCGGAAGATCTTGATGAGATACAGTCATCCGAGCTCAGGTATCTCGATTCCTACGACCGTCGACCGTTTCTCACCGATTTCCGCTATTTCTGGAAATCGACCTGGAACATACTGTTCGGGAACGTGAGGAGTAACTGACCGCCGCTATTTATCCAGGACGAATATCCTCTCCACCAGTTCCCATTTCTCAGGTGTGGCCGCTTTTGCTCCTGCCTGCTGGAATGCAGAAACGTACTCCTCCCACTCTTTCTGCATGGGCTTTCCGGCCAGCACCTTCATGGCTTTGTCGTGGTCAAAGTCCGGAACAGTGTCCATAATCATAAAGGCTGTATTGCCGCTGAGCCAGATCTCCATATCGAGGATACCGACCTCCCTGATACCCCTGATGATCTCAGGCCACACCCTGCCGGGTTTATGCACCTCCTTGTATTTTTCAATCAGTTCCCTGTCGTTTTGCAGGTTCAGGACCTTGCAGTAACGTTTGATTTCTGGAGTTTTTGTTGTTTTTAAATATCCTTTCATGTTTTTCTGTTATTGACTTAAGTTTAAATCTGTTGTCAGGAGCTCTGAATCCCTGACTGCTAAGAGCGCAAAGGATTTTTCCTCAAATTTAAGAATATTGAACGTTACTTTCTTTGTCTTGATACAAAGAAAGTAACCAAAGAAAGATCAAGGCTGCAGATAATTTTGGGGCGGCTGTTTATGAGCTTGCCCACGCAATACAACTCCCCTTCGCTCTGCTCAGGGTCAAACAGTATTGCTTACTTCTGGCCATCGCAGCAAGCTCCTAAACAGCCGCTTAATCCCAAAATTCTCTGAGGCCGTTTTAAATCCATAAATAATCAGGCATCCGAGATTTTTAATCTGACACGTGCGAGGACTACCCGGAAATGTTGTTTTAAAAACGGTTATATTTGCTTTAGCCAAATAAAAATTCATTAATGGTAAAAAAATGACCGAAAGAAAAAAGAAGATCTTCGTTTCCGGTTGTTTCGACATGCTTCATTCGGGCCATATCGCTTTTCTTCAGGAGGCCTCCGGATACGGGGACCTGTATGTGGGTCTCGGCTCCGACAGAACCATACGCGAGCTGAAAGGAAGGGAGACGATCAACTCGGAAGAGGAGCGTGTTTACATCCTTAACTCACTTGCATGCGTCCATAAGGCAGCCGTCAACCGGGGAAGCGGACTGATGGATTTCCTCGAGGATATCAGGTTGCTGAAACCTGATGTTTTCATAGTGAACGAGGACGGACACTCTCCTGAAAAAGTGGAGCTATGCAGGGACCTGGGCATTGAATACAAGGTGCTGAAACGAATACCCCATGCCAGCCTACCTCCCCGGACAACCACCGCACTGCGGGCCGTGAAGCCGATGCCTTACAGGATCGATATCGCCGGCACGTGGATCGACCAGCCTTATGTTTCGAAGTACCACCCCGGCTCTGCCATCACCGCGTCAATAGAGCCTACAATAGAGTTTAACGAACGCTCCGGGATGGCCACCTCCACACGCAAAAAAGCGATTGAGCTGTGGAACGACCATCTCCCCCTTGAGAAACCCGAGAAGCTTGCAAAAACATTGTTCAGATATGATAACGATCCGGGTACGAAAGAGGTGAGCGGGTCGCAGGATTCCATAGGCATCACGATGCCGGGTATCAATAAGTTCCATTACGAGAAAGGCGAATACTGGCCCTCAAAATTTGAAACAATCTCCGATATCGGCACTCTGCGATGGCTCGAGGAGAGGCTGTTCATGCTTACACTGTGGCCGAGGCCTGAGAATTACCAGGTGCTTAAGAATACTCATATCAACACCACCAACGTAAGAAAGCTTGCCGGAGCGGCTGAGGTTGCATGGGAAGGACTTAAAGCAAAAGATATCAAGGTCTTCACCAGGGGATTCAACGAATCATTCAATTCCCAGGTACGCATGTTCCCTGATATGATGAACAGCGATATCGAAAAGATCATCGGACAGTACAGGGATACCGCCCTGGCGTGGAAGCTGTCAGGTGCCGGGGGCGGCGGATATCTTATCCTTATCAGCGAGAAAGAGATACCCAACGCTTTCAGGATCAGGATAAGGGTCAAGGATCTGGGGTTGTAGACTCCCGCCGCCGATCTTTCCGCCTCAGTGCAGATACTCAGGCGAAGCAATCGCGACGTCACCCTGAAAAGGGGGCACAGGAGTTAAACAAAAATATGTTACTTTGCATCAAACAGTTGAAATATTAAAATAATGGCAAAAACAGCTTTAATAACCGGCGTCACCGGGCAGGATGGAGCTTACCTGGCGGAATACCTCCTGAAGAAGGGATATATAGTACACGGAATAAAACGACGTAGTTCCCTCTTCAACACCGAACGTGTCGATCATCTTTACCAGGATCCTCACGTGGAGAAAAGGGATTTCATACTCCATTACGGGGATCTAACTGACTCGATGAACCTTACCGGCATTATTCATGACGTCATGCCCGATGAGATCTACAACCTCGCGGCCATGAGTCATGTTAAAGTGAGCTTCGACACTCCCGAGTACACTGCCAATGCCGACGGACTGGGGACCCTCCGAATCCTTGAGTCCGTCAGACTGCTTGGCCTTGTTCAGAAAACAAGGATATACCAGGCCTCCACGAGCGAGCTGTACGGACTTGTCCAGGAGGTGCCGCAGACTGAAAAAACACCATTTTACCCGAGAAGCCCTTACGGTGTCGCAAAGCTCTATGCCTACTGGATAACAGTCAATTACCGCGAGGCTTACGGCCTGCACGCGAGCAACGGTATTCTTTTCAACCATGAGTCGCCGATACGGGGAGAGACGTTCGTTACAAGAAAGATTTCGCGTGCAATGGCAAGGATCGCGCTTGGCATGCAGAACACCCTCTTCATGGGAAACCTGTCGTCGAAGCGTGACTGGGGCCATGCGAAGGATTATATCAAAGCCATGTACCTTATCCTTCAGCAGGATAAACCTGATGATTATGTCATCGCAACAGGAGTAACAACTTCTATAAGGGAGTTCATTCACAAAACATTCGCCGCCGCGGGTATCAATATCAGTTTTTCGGGAGAGAAAGAGGATGAAGAGGGAAGGATCGCTGATATTGATGAAACTAAGTTCAGTGAAGTAGTCGGGAAGGAGTTTCTGGGAGCGATGAAGAACAGGATGTCGTCTGATCCGGTAGTTGTTAAGATCGACAGAAACTATTTCAGGCCCACAGAGGTGGATCTGCTCATCGGTGACGCCACCAAGGCGCGGACACAGCTTGGCTGGGTGCCGGAGTATGATCTGGACGGACTGATAGACGACATGATCACCTCAGATATACAGCTGATGAAGAAGGAGTTCCACATAAAGAACGGGGGGTTCAAGACATTTAATTATTTCGAATGATACCGTGGATATATGGTTTTTTAAATAATCCTGAGTTGCTCGTTGCTGGTTGCTGGTTAATAAAAAAATTGTTATAAAATGGAAATCGCTTCCAAAATATATGTTGCCGGCCATACCGGGCTTGTCGGATCGGCCCTTACCCGGACGCTGAAAGCTAAAGGGTATGATAATCTTATTCTCCGGACCATGCCGGAGCTCGATCTGACTGATCAGAAGGCTGTTGATTCGTTCTTTTCTGAAGAGCGTCCGGAATATATCATCAATGCTGCCGCAAAGGTGGGCGGGATAGTGGCCAACAATACCCTGAGGGCCGATTTCATCCATGTAAACATCATGATACAGAGTAACATGATCTACAATGCATGGAAATACGGGGCAAAAAAACTCCTATTCCTGGGGTCCACCTGCATCTATCCGAAAAACGCGCCACAGCCGCTTAAGGAGGATTACCTGCTTACATCGAAGCTCGAGTTCACCAACGAACCTTACGCCATCGCCAAGATAGCCGGGATAAAGATGTGTGAGTCGTTCAACATACAGCACAGCACGAATTTCATCTCGGTGATGCCCACCAACCTATATGGTCCGGGCGATAACTACAATCTTAGGGATTCGCATGTACTGCCTGCCCTGCTCAGGAAGTTCCATCTTGGCAGTTGTCTTGAGGATGGCAACTGGAGCGCAATCAGGAAGGATCTTGACAGGCATCCCGTGGAGAATGTGTCCGGCAGGGGAAGCGAGGATGAAATTATTGATGTCCTGGGCAGGTACGGGATACGGCTTTCAGGAAGTGAGCCGGGCTCACCGGCCGGAAAGGCAACTGTTACGGTATGGGGAACCGGTTCTCCGTTAAGGGAGTTCATGTACTCTCAGGATATGGCTGAAGCCTGCATCTTCGTAATGGAGAATGTTGATATAGAAGATATTATCACCTCCGGTCAGGGCGATTCGTCTGATCCTGATTATC
>DIKJ01000074.1:0-962 GCA_002424525.1 Bacteroidales bacterium UBA5621
ACCTGGTGTTCGCCCGCACCTTTGTATCGTTATCTCTCCCCGAAAGAAAACAAATCTGCACGTACTATCGATATGACCTCATTCAGCTTCATTACGGCAGGTTGCGGGGAGTGTCATCCCGGCGGCGGTCCGGCCGAATATGACCGGTCAGGGTTTCGTTATGATAAATACATGCTCGAAATGGGATACGTACCGGGTGGGGTAAATGATCTGGACGGAGATTATTATCAGGCTCGCTGGAGCGAGACGGGCGTACTTGAAGCCGATTGCATGATTTGCCACCAGCCCGGGTATAATAATGAAGTCAGGAAACAACAGCTGAAGGTCCTGAATTTCAGGTGGGCTGCGACTGCCGGTTCAGGACTGGCAAAAATAACAGGGTCTGTGGATAGCAAAACCCCGGTAACAGCAAGTTATGATGTTTCCAGGTTTGATGCTTCAGGGAAACTCTCACCTCATATCGTGAGGGAACCACGCACAGAGGCATGCCTCTTCTGCCATGCACAGCCCGGATGGAAAAAGCGCGGCGCCAACTTCGATCCCCGGACGGATGTGCATCTCAGGGCAGGAATGAAATGCGTTGATTGTCATCCGGCAGGTTCAAAAGCACTCGATGACCGGATCAACGAACGCGAGATGCATCAGTTTGCCAAAGGTGATGACCCGGGGGGAAAAGTAAGGAATGACCTTGACAATACAGTGATTGACTGCAACTACTGCCATACAAACGGGTACATGGGGGCACCTGTTGCCCTGCACAGATGGCTTCCTGACCTGCACCTCGATTATATCAGCTGCCAAACCTGCCATATCCCCGAAAGATATGTCAAGGCCGCACAGGTTCAGGCTGGTGATGTGATCAATCCCGGGACCAAGATACCAAGCAAGGGCAAACAGCTATGGGTCTTCTATGGTCCCGACATGAAATATTACAATCATTACGGCAATCTTGAAATGATGGG
>DIKJ01000074.1:1008-2225 GCA_002424525.1 Bacteroidales bacterium UBA5621
GTCAACCGTGTGCACAGCGCCTGGCCGGGAATAGAGGTTGAGGGAAAACCGGGACTGATGCAGCCAAAAATGAGCGATATTCACAAGATGTGGGAGGACCATATGAATGAACCCTCAGTCTATCCCGAGCTATCGCTGATTACCGACGACAATAACGACGGGATCCTTGAGATCAATCGCCCGGAAGAGATAGAGGCACTTATCTCATCAGTAACCTCAATGCTTAATAAAACAAACTATCCCATGGAAGGAAAGCGGGTTGTTTGGGCTATGAATGAAAGAGTCTATACCTCCGGTTCCGATTATTATACAATAGACAAAGAACTATGGGAAGCATCCCCTTATGCAAATATGCATACCTATAATCATGATGTATTCCCGGCAAGAGCAGGTCTGGGGATCAATGGCTGTACCGATTGCCATTCACTCTCATCTGAATTTTTCTATGCCAACATTGTAAAATATCCCTTCGGGGAAGATGGCAAGCCTGTTTATGAACCTCAACACAAACGATTGGGTATCAGTCCGCTTATGGTATGGCTGTCAGCATTCAGGGAGCAGATAATCAAAAGCTTTCAATACCCTGCAATAGTATTTCTTGTGCTGACAATCCTCGTCTCAATTGCAGGCTACTTTAACAGGAAAGAAAACTATCTGAAGATTAAACCTCTGCATCTGCTTGCAGGATATGTTATCCTGATGGTCCTGTTTATAATTGTGTATCTGAAGCCTGATGTTAATTCCTTTGTCCTGCCTGAAAGATTATGGTTCGACAGAAACCATTTCTTCCTGACAATACTGGCTCTGGCAGCAGGTTTATTTACCATGGCGAAAATGAGCCAGAGAGGGAACAGTGGATCAATAATGTACAGGCTTCAGGGTATTTTTATCTTACTGGCTCTATTTTGCGGCTTCCTGATGATCATAAAATTTGATTTCATTTACCCGCTTATCAGGTTTGCATATACACTTTTTGATCTGGCTGTTGTCCTTAGTGTTTTTGTATCAATTGTCTACCTGGTAAAAGACCAATTTAATAGTCTGAAGCTTTCGACCGAATAACAAAAAGTTCTTTGACTGAAATAAATAGTAAAAAACGACATATTATGACAAAATCAGCTGGTTTTATCGGAGGAGGAAGGGTTACGAGGATCCTTCTTCAGGGTTTTAAAAACAAGAATATTCATCTCGGGAAAGTTGTGGTAGCGGACACCAAT
>DIKJ01000074.1:2244-11482 GCA_002424525.1 Bacteroidales bacterium UBA5621
CAGGTGCCGCCGGGCAGGATATAGTCTTTATTGCCCTGCATCCTCCGGTATTAATGGATACAATCGAAGCGGTTAAAGGAAGCGTAAAATCTGACTCAACAGTAATTTCGCTGGCTCCGAAGATCAACCTGGCAAAGCTTGCAATGAAGCTTCCTCAGGTAAATAATATGGCAAGGCTGATCCCCAACGCAACATCCTATATTAACGAAGGGTATAATCCTGTAACATTTTCGTCAGGATTTGATCCTTCGCATAAGAGTGTTGTCCTCGATCTTCTGAAGAACCTGGGAACCACCCTTGAGGTATCTGAAGAGAAGCTTGAGAGTTATGCAATTATATCAGCCATGCTACCGACCTACTTCTGGTTCCAGTGGAAAGAGCTGGAGGAGATCGGGGAAAAAACCGGACTCAGTCAGAAAGAGAGCCGTGATGCAGTTCATGAAACGATAAAGGCATCACTCGACCTCATGTATAAATCCGGACTAACCGCTTCAGAAGTAATTGATCTGATCCCGGTCAAGCCAATCGGCGAGCACGAACAGCAGATCTCTGAAATATACAGGACAAAGCTGATCGGATTGTTCGAAAAGATCAAGCCATAAACGATCTGTTAAACGGATAAAATTCAAATTTAAAGTAACCAGTAAAACAAATTGAACATGAAAAGAACAGTTATTTCTTTAGTAGTATTATTAAGTTTTGCTGTCTGTTCAGCCCAGGTTATTGAAACTAAACCCCTGCCTCCGGCACAAAAAACCGGAGGAATGCCTGTTATGGAGGCATTCCAGCTCCGGAAATCCGGGAGATCATTCAGCTCAAAGGAGATAACTCCCCAGCAGTTATCCAATGTCCTCTGGGCAGCCTATGGGATTAACCGACCTGAAGGTTTAAGGACTGTTCCGGCCGCCAAAGAATGGTATGAGTATGATATTTACGTCATGAAAACAGACGGCTGGTTTCTGTATGAACCCAAAAGCCATGCATTACAGAAAATGGGGAATGAAGATCTCCGTGCCTTTGGCGGCACACAGGATTTTGTAAAGGTGGCCCCAGTCATACTTGTTTTTGTTGCCGACTTCGACAGAATGACCGGCACCACTGATGAAGTCAGAATATTTTACTCGGCAGTTGATGTAGGGTATATCTCCCAGAATGTTTACCTCTGTTGCGCTTCTGAGGGGCTTGCCACAATAGTGCTCGGACAGGTTGACAAGGTGAAGGCCCATGAAGTCCTGAAACTCAGGCCAAACCAGAGGGTTATCCTTTCACAGCCTGTTGCTTATCCGGGTCAGTAACGGGAATTGGGCCGGTTTATAAGTTCATGGTCGAGTAACAGAGCCAGTGCTTTCTGATATTCGTTTTCCAGTTCAAGCAACCTGTCTTCAGACTCGTATAACACTTCGAGGTACATGAACCAGGTTGTCACAGAAATCTCACCGGATGCCAGAGCTATATCCGGATATCTTGTTCCTCCACCGGATTCAAGGATGCTTCCGATCTCTGCAATGCTTTTTTGCAGAGCGAGCATATTTGAATAATCGCTCCTTGATTGTGATTTAAGCTTCATTATCACTGCATCCCGAAGAGCGGCAGAATGACCGGCGGCGGCAGATGCCGATCTGATCCTGTTCGAGTTGGCCCACAGAGGAATAGTCAGTCCGGCAACAGGACCTGTGTAAGCTGCTTCGGGCAGGACCTCAGATTGATATCCGATCTGAAATCCAGGGAGGGAGCCTGTTCTGGTTAATCTTACCTCCTGATTCTTAATAAGGTATTCAATCTCAGGGATCAAAAATGAAGGATGAATCTCAGATTTTTCCGAGATCAGCTGATCGAAATCAGGAACAGTAAAGATCGGATATTCTTCCGTAATGGACACATATTCATTTGAACCACTCATATATCTGATCTTTTCCTTCAGCATTTCAACGGCAGTTTTTCTTTTTGTGATTTCCAGTGTTATGGCCGACAATTCGAGCAGGATCTTATTGTAATCCATTATGGTAGTTTCACCTGTTTCAAGCATTCTCTGCCAGGCCGAACGAAGGCTGTCATATCCTGCTTTCCTGCCGTTCAGCACATTAAGCGCTTTTATATTATATATCAGATCAAAAAGCGTCATTTCAGCTTCTTTCAGTACCAGAAGCCTTCCCAGATTAAATTCCTGTTCAGCAAGCAGGATCGTACTATTATTGATTTTTTTCTGCAGAAGATATTTCGTCGGGAAGTCAAAAGATTGTGAAACCGACCAGGTCTTTTTATTCCCGGCCTCATAAGTATTGCCCGGCATAAATCCTGCCGAAATGAACGGATCTGAAGGTACAAGACCTGTCCTGGCTTCGATCCGCCTTGCCTCAAGCAACTTCCTGTATGCCACTATTTCCGGATTATTCGCCGAAACCTGATCCAGAAATTCTGATAATGATTGTCCTGAGATCAGGTCATTCAGACACAGGGTTAATATCAGGATTGTTATCTTCTTTATCATTGTTTACTCTCTTTTGAATTACGTAATAAACTGAAGGGATTATAAATATATTCAGCAGTGTTGAGCTCAGGAGTCCTCCCAGGATTACAATTGCCATCGGGCTTTGTATTTCATTGCCGGGTTTGTCACCGGCCACAGCCAGAGGGATAAGGGCGAGGGCTGCAGTAAGGGCAGTCATAAGGATCGGATTAAGCCTGTCCACCGACCCGGTAACAATAAGCTCAAACAGGCTCTTACCCTCTTTTTGCAGATGCAGATATCTCGACATAAGCAAGAGGCCATTTCTAGTTGCGATACCGAAAAGTGTGACAAAGCCAATAATCGAGGGGATACTGATAACATTTGATGACGCCTTGATGGCAAAGATCCCGCCTATCAGCGCAAGCGGAAGATTGAGCAGGATGATGGCGGCCGGAGTGCTGCTTTTGAATTCCTGGTAAAGCAGCATGAAGATCACCAGGATTGCCAGGAATGAGACTGCAATAAGCCTTTTTGCAGCACTTTCAGCACTCTCAAACTGACCACCATATTCGATATGGTAATTCTCCGGCACTACCACTTCTTCTCTTATCCTCTCTTTAATGTCACCTACGACACTCCCAACATCTCTTCCGGCAGTATTGACCGAGATAACGATCTTCCGTTTTACATTCTCCCGGCTTACCGATGAAGGGCCTGAGGAGGATTCTATATCGGCAACAAAGGAAAGAGGCACTTTTCTGCCGTCGTAAGTGTCGATCATGGCGCTACGGATGCCCTCAACAGTACCGCGAGCTTCATCATTATACCGCAGTACTACCGGGAACCGCTTCTCCTCTTCATAAACATCCGAAACGGTCTGCCCGCCGATGGCATATTTAATAAACGTGTTAAAGCTGTTAATATCAATACCGTATCTGGCAAGCATTTCCCTGTTGGCTTTTATTTTTAACTGGGGGGTCTCCACGAGCTGTTCAACATTCAGGTCGCCTATCCCAGCAATGTCAGAAATTTCGGAACTAACCTGGTTTGCAATCATATACAGGTCGTTGAGGTCATCCCCGAAAATTTTTATCGCAATATTCGCCCTGGTGCCGGATAGCATTCTGTCCATCCGGTGGGTTATCGGCTGGCCAACTTCAATGTTAGCCCCGGGTATCACTTTTAACCTCTCCCTTACATCGGCGAAAAATTCCTCCCTGCTTCTTTTTGAAAGAACAAACGGGACGTCAAGCTCTGACATATTTTCACCGAAGAAGTGTTCAGCCAGCTCAGCTCGTCCGGTTTTACATGCCACAGAAGTGACTTCGGGGATCCCGAGCAATATTTTTTGTGCTTCAATACCTGCTTTGGCCGATTCTTCCAGAGAAATACCCGGAGGCAGCGAAATATTGACCGTAAGCGCCCCTTCATTAAAGTTCGGGAGAAAGGAGCTTCCGGTGGTTGTTAACATAATGACTGAAATAACGAAGACCACTGATGTTATTCCTATCAGGAGTCTGCTTTTTTTAAGGGTGAACTGAAGTGCTTTCCGGTATACGAAGCTGAGGTTGCGCTCCGTCCAGGATCCCTTTACCGCCTTTAACAGCCGTCGCTCATCGGTAAGCAGATAACTGCTTAAAACCGGGGTAATAGTGACTGCTACAATGAGTGATGCAAAAAGTGCAACGATAAATGATATCCCCAGTGGCCTTAGCATCCTCCCTTCCAGATCGCCCAGAAAGAAAAGGGGGACGAATGTAATGATTATTATAAGCGTTGCGTTCCAAATCGATGATCTCACTTCGGATGATGCCCTGTAGACCACCGCAAGCGGCGGCTCCTTCTGATCCTGTGGCAGGAGCACATTTTTCCGCAGTTGCTTATAGATGTTCTCAACATCAATTATTGCATCATCAACCAGCGATCCGATAGCAATGGCCATTCCTCCGAGGCTCATCGTGTTTATGGTATAACCAAGCGTTTTCAGGGTAATGATTGTGAAAAAAAGAGAAAGCGGCATGGCCAGAAGTGATATTATGGTTGTTCTGGCATTGAAAAGGAAAAAGAAAAGAATTATTACTACAAATATTCCTCCCTCAATCAGTGCCTTCATTACATTTCTGACGGAAGTATCTATAAAGGATGCCTGATTATAAATGTCATTATGGAAAGTTACAGAAGGACCGGCATTTTTCTGTATGTCGCGGATAACTTCGTCAATAGTCTTCGACAGGACTACGGTATTAGCATCCGGTTGCCTTGTGACAGTAAGAAGCACAACGCTCCTGCCCCTGTATGAAGCTGTTCCTATTGCGGGTGCAGCCCCTGTTGTTACGGAAGCGACATCGCTTATTCTTACCGGAAGCCCGCCCGAGACCTTTATCAATGAATTTGCAAGGTCGGAGACCCGGTCAGTTTTTGCTATTCCCCTGACAATATATTTGTTTCCATACTGATTGATAAATGATCCGGATGTGTTTTTGTTTATACCCTCAGATGTGTTAACCAGCTCATTCATTGTCACTCCGTAGTAATCCATCCTGTAAGGATCTGCCAATATCTGGTACTCCCTGATATCTCCGCCGATCACATTTACCTGTGCCACACCTCCTGCCGACAACAGTCTCGGTGCGACGATCCAGTCTGCCATTGTCCTTAGATCCATGGGATTGAGGCTGTCAGACTCAAGGCCGATTATCATCATTTCACCCAGGAGTGATGTCTGGGGGGCAATTACAGGCCGGTCGATATCTTCAGGCAGCAACTCATTTGCCTGTATAAGTCGTTCGGCAACTGTCTGACGGGCTTTGTAGATATCTGTTCCCCAGTCAAACTCGGCAAACACGATCGAAAAACCCATTGTTGAATTTGACCTGACGCGCCTGATGGAGGTTGCTCCGTTGATTGCAGTCTCTATTGGGAAAGTTACAAGCTTTTCTACCTCTTCGGGGGCCATTCCGCTGGCTTCTGTCATAATGACGACTGTTGGTGCAGTGAGCTCGGGAAAAATATCTATCTCCATCTGTGTGGTGACAATTATTCCGGTAACGGCAAGAATGATCGCTCCGATGACTATGCTAAGCCTGTTCCTTAACGAAAAGTCTATGATCTTATCAAACATTTTCAGGAGTTTTAGTGATTGTGAGCAGGGGCAGAAGCTGACATCCGGGAAAGCTTTACAAGATATGCCCCTGATGCAACGATCCTCTCATTTTCTGAAAGACCCGATAATATCATCGTCTTCTCTCCATCGCTGTTTCCGGTTATGACATACCTTTTAATAAAATGGTCATGCTCATCAGCAACATAGACATAGAGTTTCCCGAATTCCTCCATTAATGCAGTGTTTGGAACAACCAGCGCATCATTTATCTCTTTCCCTATCAGGTAAACTTCAGTAAAAGTCCCTTCAATGAGACCCGGATCATGATCCATCCTGAAATAGACGGGAATATAAAATGAATTTTCACCGGTGCTTTTGCCGTAAGAGATCTTACGGCCATTCAATTCGCTGGTTTTATAAATCCTGTCACTGTACCCGACTTTGAAATTTGCACTTTCGATTTCCGGCAGAATGGCCAGGTTATCAGGAGAGACATCAGCTCTAAGTATCAGATTCCGCCCGATAATTATTGATGCCAGCGGTTGCCCTGGCGTCACTTTCTGGCCTTCTGTCACATAGATATCTCTTATGTACCCTTTATCAGAGCCTTTTATGATATTCCCTCCTGTTCCCGAAGTTGCGCTGAGGTTATCATACTCATTCAGGGCCTTTTCATATTCATTTTTTATGGAGAGGTAATGTTCTTCCGTTACAATATTTTCAGTAACCAGTTTTTTTGCCCTTTCAAAATTTACCGAAGCTTTATCAAGGTCAGCTTTTATCTGCAGTAACCGCAGTTCTGTATTATCATCCGCCAGATTTTCTCCGGATACGGTGAAGAGCGTCTGTCCTCCCGATACAGTGACACCCGGGTACAAATAGTCAGTACTGAACCTTACCAGACCCGATGATTTGGCAGTAATAATTACAACATCTTTGTTGTCAGCAATTATCCGGCCTCCGGACCTTACTGTAAAAGCAAACGGTTGCTTCCTTAGCAGAGAGAGCCGGATTCCGGTTGAGTCTTCATTCATCGAATGATCAGAAGGTTGAGAGTCTGAAAGCTCACCTGAAGAAACGTGATCATGATCGTGATCATGTTCCGGATTTGATGAACAGCGTGATAAACCAGCACAAACAGCAATAAATACAAAAAATAACAAACTTTTCATGATTGACTAATAAATTAATTACTATTAATCAGGTGATTAAAAACTTATGATAAGGGAGATCCGGCTTAAGCCAGGGGTGGCGCTCTCAATTGAACGGAACCCAGGAAATTGTTTTTATAGAAATATATTTTTCTGTCAAAGACAACAGACCCCTTCTCCAGGGAAGACAGGAAGTAATCTTCTTTAATGATCTGAATTATCAGGTTATCCTGGTTGAAGTGGTGGAAAAGAAGGTTTAAGATCCGGCATACAGTTGTATCTTCAGTCTCATCATGAAATTCGCCCGACTTGCTGCATTCGTTTGTATGATGAACTGCTGAATTTTTATGGCCATGGCACAGGGAGAAATCGCTTTCTGCATGGTTGTGAGGAATGATGCTGTGGGCAAAAATCATCAGCCAGCTTAAAAAGATTGCATACGCTTTTATTTTTATCCCTTTCCTCAAATCCTGTTTTTTGACAAATGTAGAAACTTTTTTGTTTTGTGTAATAGAAATCTGGTTTAATGCTTTTTGCAAAATGTTTTCGTATTTTTACGAATAGACTTATGACAGATTTAACCAGATATCAAAAAAATTTGACAACATGCCCTCTATTATAAAGACTTTATACTCAGAAGAAGATATAAAGATTGCACGATTCGCCAAAGCGCCCGGTCATCCTGTCCGTATAGCAATTTTTCCTCATATCAGTATTGTATCAACTTCGAAATCTGGAAATTACTAAGGAAACACTTTAAGGAATTTCCACTAATTAAAATAGTTAAATACGAGAAGGACATGTTAAAGTTTCTCAGGTGAATACATGGACTGACATAGGATTTACATCTCACGGAGTACGTAATCTGACCCCGAAGGAAAGTTTTGAATTAAGCAGTAGAGGGGCCGTTATTGTTGATGTCAGGAAATCATATCTTAGCAACTTCAAAATGTTCAATACGGGAAATGTTATTTACTTACCGTATAGTGAACTCGCCGATGCATATTCTGATCTCCCCCACGATAAACTCTTGATCTTTGCAGATGCTGTTGGTTTACGGAGTCGTGAAAGTGTTCTTTTCATGAATGAACATGGTTTTGAAAATGCCTTTAATATGGCAGGAGGGATTGTGGATTGGGAAAGAGATGGTTTGCCATTGACTACTGACATAAATAACAGGCTGTCGGGATCATGTATGTGCCAGATTAAAGCAAGGGAAGAAAGGGAGCGCCATTAACAATGCTGTTCCCGGCACTATTGACTTTTATTGTGTTTCTGATAAGTTTTAGAATCTGGAAGTAATTAACCTCTTTTCAGCTCAACACGTAAAAGAGGCATTAATTTTTAGCATATAATTTATTTTTTTCCATAAATTATGAGGTATGCCACAGGCAAAAAGATAAAAACCAGCAGCAGTCCGAAAAGAACCCCGCCAATAACAACAATTGCCATGGGTTTAAGCATCTCCGTACCTTCACCCATTGTAAGAGCCAGCGGCATAAGACCTGCCAGGCTGTTAAGGTCGGTGATAAGTATTGGTCTGAGCCTTATTAGTGCGGCCTGTTTAATTGCTTCTCTTATTTCCATCCCTGTCTCACGGAGCTCATCAATAAATGTCAGCAGAAGGACGCCGTTATTGATCTCCATGCCTGTAAGCAGTATTACTCCGATTAGAGCGGTTACACTTACCGGTGTTCCGGTAATATAAAGAGCATAAGATATTCCTGCGAGAGAGAGCGGAATCCTTATAATGATAAGGAGAGGTTTTATAAAACTTTCAAAATAGAGGACCAATACGGCATATCCGAGGAAGAGTGCAAATATCAGTATAATGGAGATCTGTCTCATATTCTCGGAGAGCATCTGTGATTGCCCCCCGTATTTCAGTTTGTATCCCGGAGGCAGGCTAAAGTCTTTAAGTTTTTCCTTTATGATACTGGCGGCATTACCTACACTTGTACCGGCAACATTTGCAGTGACTTTTATCAGACGATCCTGGTCCTGCCTGTCAATCTGCACAGGACCTGTCGTTTTTACTATTTCTGCGACTGCAGAGAGAGGGATTCTTACTCCTTTGTCAGAATAGATATAAAGATTCTCAAGCACTTCTGTTGATTGAATCTCTTTTTCGCTCATCACAACTCTTATTGGATAATAGTAGGCGCCCTCTTTATATCTTGTGGGAACGATACCTCCCACCATGGTTTTAATCTGGTCACCTATGTCGCTGTAGCTTAACCCAAGGTCAAAAGCTTTTTGCCTGTCGACCCGTATCTGAAATTCAGGTTTAGTAAGCTGCAATGAAATGTCTAGTCCTGTCAGGAATTCATATTCCCTGATTTGATCCCTTACTGTTGCAGCCATATTATAAATTTCCTGCATTGAAATGTTACGTGGGGCAGAAATTTCAATCTCTATATCAAACTGGCCGATCCGGCGGATACCTTTCATTTTGGCATGCATTACTTTTACCACTGCTCCCGGCACCTTTACGGCTCTCATTATTTCGGGTCTGAGCTTATCAACATATTCGTC
>DIKJ01000123.1 GCA_002424525.1 Bacteroidales bacterium UBA5621
TGCCATCCTCCCACATCTCGCTGGCTGCAGGGTCGAGGCATATGCTTACCTCGTCGCCGGGCTTGTATCCGGCTTTGCTGATTGCTTCCAGAATCACATCAACAGCTTCATCATTCGACTTGAGGTCAGGGGCAAACCCACCCTCGTCGCCAACGCCGGTGCTGTATCCCTTGCCCTTCAGAACTGATTTGAGACTATGGAACACTTCTACACCCATCCTGATAGATTCAGTAAAGGAGGGAGCACCGTGAGGGGCAATCATAAATTCCTGAAAATCAACGTTGTTATCTGCATGTTTCCCTCCATTGATGATATTGAGGCAGGGAACAGGCAGTAGATGGGCATTGGCGCCGCCCAGGTACTGGTATAAGGGAACTCCCGTGCTTTCTGCTTCAGCCCGGGCATAAGCCATCGACACGGAAAGGATAGCATTGGCACCAAGTTTTGATTTGTTGGGGGTTCCGTCCAGTTCAATCATCATGTAATCAAGTTCCCTCTGATTTGTGAAATACCTGCCTTCAATCTCATTGGCAATGATCTTGTTGACGTTTTCAACCGCTTTGAGAACACCTTTCCCTCCGTACCTTTTCTTGTCACCGTCACGAAGCTCAGTGGCTTCACGTTCACCGGTTGATGCACCGCTGGGAACCATCGCTTTTGCTGTTGTTCCGTCCTCAAGAGTAACATTTGCCTCAACTGTCGGGTTGCCTCTTGAATCGAGGATCTCCAGGGCTGATACATTGATAATCTGCATAGTTTTAAATTTTTAAATTAGTATTTTAATTTTTCAGTTATATTTTTTCCGCTAAGGTACAAATTTGTTTGCGAGCTTCTTCAATCACTTTCAGATTCTGTTTTGCCTGGCAGGGATCTCCGGTACCTGGTCATCAGGAACCGGTTCTGCAAGAAGGTGTTTTGGAAGGAAGAATATACCGGCAAACTTTATCACACAGCCGACAAAAATAGTAAAATTTTACATGGCGCTTAAGACATTTGTTTTTTTTGGTTAAAGGATCTCTTACAGCAAAAACCTCTTTATAATATGAGTGATTAACGAAAAAAATTTAGCTTTGGAGCTGGTTGACAAAGCCGGAAGCCGGAAGGTAAGAGAAGCGTAGAGCGTAGAGCAGGGAGCGGAGAGCAGGGAGCGGGGAGCGAAAAAGATTCTGGACTTCGGACTTCGGACTTCGGACTCCGGACTTCGGACTTGTAACTTTAAATAAATGTACACATGCCTTACTTTACTTCTTCATGGAGCTTTTTTGATAAATTCGCGGGGAATGACCTTCATCTTTCCGCGCTGGTACAATCGTGGGTACTTGTTTTTGCAGCAGTGGTAATACTTTGTTTCATCGTCGGGGAGATAACCCGCAATTACAGCCAGACAGATAAGCTGTGGAGCCTTATGCCGCTGATCTACGCCTGGCTGGCAGTTGTTTATTATCCCTCTTCATCGCGTTTATGGTTAATGGCACTGCTGGTAACACTCTGGGGGGCAAGGCTAAGCTATAATTTCTGGAGGAAGGGAGGTTACAGCATTATCCCATGGAAGGGTGAAGAAGATTACAGGTGGAAGATAATGCGGGACCATCCCGTACTGAAGAGCCGCTTCAGGTTCGGGTTATTCAACCTGTTCTTCATATCATTTTACCAGCATTTTCTTATACTTCTGTTCTCTGCACCACTTTTGCTGGCAGCAAAGTATCACGAAACGGCTCTGTCCGTGATTGATATTTCAGCAGGCTGTCTCATGCTGTTTTTCCTCATAATGGAAACTGTTGCCGACAACCAGCAGTTCCGGTTTCAACAGCAGAAGCGCGAACAGCCGGCACCCGGACCGGTCTACGAAAAATCGCTGAAGAAAGGTTTTCTGACTGAAGGATTATGGGGTTATGTACGCCACCCCAATTTTATGGCGGAACAGGCTATCTGGGTCAGCTTCTATTACTTTGGTGTATCCGCCTCGGGGACTTGGTTAAACTGGACACTGACAGGGCCTCTGCTCCTAATCCTGCTTTTCCAGGGAAGTACCAGGCTTACCGAACGAATCAGCAGCAGTAAATATCCCGGTTATTCTGAATATAAAATGAGTGTGCCTAAGTTCCTGCCACGGCTTCTAATAAAACGATAAGTGCTTGTGGTAAAGGCTATCGCGGAACTTCGTCGTCACCTCGTTCCTCATCTTCCGTCTAAAATGGCTCAGGGCACAGGACTAGAAATGTCTCCTCTCTACGCTCTACGCTCTGCGCTCTACGCTCTACGCTCTACGCTCTACGCTCTACGCTCTACGCTCTACGCTCTCCTCTCTACGCTGATCGAACTTCGGACTTATAAACTACAACCAGAGAGCCATTACCTGAGATTAACTCTTTGTTCCAAGAATGTACCCCACTGTCGGAATGGTGATTATTTTAATAGCAGGGTCATTTTTAAGGTAATTGCGGATTTTTGAGATAAATACATCAAGGCTCCTGCCGGTGTAGTAATCGGATTCGCCCCATACATCTATCATTATCTCTTCGCGGGTTACAAGATTATTTGCCGCCGTGG
>DIKJ01000239.1 GCA_002424525.1 Bacteroidales bacterium UBA5621
TTCGTGTAGAAATCCAGCATATTGGTTAATGCGGCCCGGCAGACGGTACAGAACCCCTTCGGGCCGTTGCTTTTCATCCGGCACTCCATCTCGGGACGATAGATCCCTTTTGCGGAGTAGCCCCCTCCCTCGAAGAGGCCCGTGACTTTCGCGAATTTTGGTGAAGGGGGGGTAGGAACAGGAGTCCCTTCAGGGATCAGGTCCTTCCACTTCGACTCAAAACTGACGAGAGTGGTGATGTTTGGCTCCCAGGGCTCCACATCAAGAGGATAGAACTCATCATAGGCCACTTCGGATGAATAATACTCATCAGCAAGCCCGGCAAGCCCGTGACCGAATTCATGGGTGAAGACCTTCGGGGAGAGAGGATGGTCGCTCGTTGTACCACTGTAATAATTGTAAACTCCACCCCCTCCGTACCTGGTGCTGTTTATTAGCACAATAATGTTGTCGTGGGGAACAACGGCGGCATAATCGTTGACTGCCTTTATGTCGGTGGTCGTAAGGTAGCGGTCGACATCGAAGGTGTAGAAATTTGAATTGAGGGCTGTACTGACATAGATCCGTTCTCCGGGTACATCGGTGCCTGATTCTTCCGAGAGAGCCTCAACGGCCCAGATATTTATCCTGTCGCTGTATTGATCAAAAGGGGCCTCGCTGAAAAGGATATCGGCCATCTTTTTCACATCACCCCGGAATTTTTCCATCTCATCTTTCGTGTAGCCTTCAGCGATAAAGGCTATGTCGAGACAAGTGTGGGGCTCACCCGAATAGTGGATCCTTGTAACGCCGGCATTCACAGGCTTCTCCTTTAAGATAAAATAGTCTCCGGGATCAATTGTGGTTTCATAGAGCTTTGAAAATGAGCCATCACGCTCCCTTTTGCTCAGCTCAAACCGGATCTTGTTCCTGGGGAAAGGCATTGTGGTGACCTCATAGAAACTCCTCTCTATCAGCTTTGCTTCTGCCGTGGTCTGCCACTCCTGGAAAAGAGTACAGAATCCTCTTGAATAAATCAGGGTATTTCCTTCAGAATCAAAGACTTCATATTTGAAGTTCCCGTAATTGAACGGATCGATGAGATTAGTTTTTGTTCCTGCCCAGAAGGGTTCCTCTTTCATTCCCGCAGGATAGACCAGTGTCTTCTGAAAATCCCCGGCAAACATAAAATCGAGCCTTAACACCTTGTCAATAAAATATTTGTCAAATTCAGGCTGAGCGAAAAGGGTAACTGAACAGGTCAGCAATAATATAAAGGTGATCTTTTTCATTAGCTTTTTAATGGATTATTATGTAAAGCTAAAAATAATCAATAATACCGATGAATAAATTGTATAAATTTGCGAGCTGATAAATTTAATAAAACCGTAAAATGGCTGACCTGAATACCAGAATTAGTGACTTTATCTGGAAAAACCTGAATGAGAAGCGTGTAACCGGGAAAAGGGATCCTTTCTGGGAGTCTCTTCGCAACGCAGGGACCGAACTGTGGCTTGATACCGGCGACATAGAGGAAGCGGAAAAGAACTGGACAGCCGAAATGAGTGCCCTTACAACCAATAACACCCTGCTTAACAAAGAGATACAAAAAGGCATCTACGATGTCTTCATATCAGAGGCAAAGGGCGTTGTAAGGGAGTTACCACCGGATGAGAGGGTAAAAGAGATCGCTTTCATTCTGAATGCAAGACACGGGCTAAGGCTGGCACAGAAATTCGGTGGATTTGTAAGCATAGAATTGCACACGGACACTGCTCACGATATAAAAGCGATTGAAAATTACGGGAGAAGGTACCACGAGATCTGCCCCGATCAGTTTATTATCAAGATACCTTTCACGGCAGAAGGGCTTCTGGGAGCAAGGAAACTGAAGGATTCCGGGGTCAGGGTTAATTTCACACTAGGGTTCAGCGCCCGTCAGAACGCTCTGGCAACAATAGTGGCAAGACCCGATTACCTGAACGTATTTCTTGGAAGAATAGGCTCATATATTTTTGACAACAAGCTCGGCGATGGTGCCGGAGCAGGAGAGATGGCTGTTATTGCATCACAGAACTGGGTAACGGGGTTGTCGGCAGAGAACCCATGGCAGACAAAGCTGATAGCCGCAAGCCTCAGGAGCCCCACCCAGCTGGAACTTCTTGCCGGGACTGACGTCTTTACCATGCCTCCCCCTGTGGCAGAATCGGGCAGGAAAGAGCTGAGCGGCAGTTTCGTGTCGAGGATGCATGAGAACTACACTGTTAATCTTTACCCTTCAGCTAAGGAAGCACATTTAGAAAAGTTTCAGGAGGTTGAGGAGAATGTTGTCAATCTTGCCGGGAGGCTCTCGGGCAATATGCCCGCCACCGGAACGGAGCTGATCCGGATAGCACATGAAGAGGGTTGCGGGAACATGTTTCCCTTACTGACAAAAGAAGAGAGGTCATTTATTGCCAGCGACGGCAAGATCCCATATCACTCAAGGTGGGAGAAAAGGATAGCTGGTGGTGAAATTGCTCCGGACACTTTGCTGACACTTGCAGCCCTCGCTCAGTTCAAATCAGATCAGGAGGCGCTCGACCAGCGCATCACAGGCATTATAAACTCATAGCGCTCCTGCGCTGACGGAAGATCTCGTAAAGAATAATTCCGGCAGATACCGATACATTCAGCGATTCTATATTGCCGGTTACGGGTATTCTGACCTGGTAATCGGAGAGATCTTTGAGTTCCCTGCTGATACCCTTCTCTTCGGAGCCGAGTACCAGAACAGATGGCCCTGTAAGAGGTGCATCTGAAACCACTGTTTCAGCCTTCTCGGTGGCGCATATTACTTTTAATCCGGAATCTTTCATATATCCGACTGCCCTCACAATGCTTTTTTCCCTGCAGACAGGAAGAAGGTGCAGTGCCCCTGCAGACGTCTTGACAGCGTCGCTGGTTATCCTTGCCGATCCTTTCTCAGGTATTGTTGCCGCATGTGCCCCAAGACAGTATGCCGTTCTTGCTATTGCTCCGAAGTTCCTGACATCGGAAACACCGTCCAGGGCTACGATCATAGGATCTTCTCCTTTTTCGAAGATCATCGGGAGAAGATTTGTAATTTTCTGATATTCAATCAGTGAGAGCCAGGCCAGAACACCCTGGTGGTTCTTCCGGGTAACCAGCTCTATCCTTTCAACCGGGACGATCTGATAACTGATGCCGTGCTGCTTCACCTCACTCATCAGTTCGTGGTACAACGCACCCTGCAGGCCCTGCCGTATAAGGAGGCGATCGATCTGTTTCCCGGCCTTTATGGCTTCTATCACAGGACGCAGTCCAAAAATTGAGTCAGATTCTTTTACCATAGCGGTTAAATATCTCCGGGATTGTCGAAGCGGAACACAATACCCTTCCTCCAGCTGGCTACAGCCTGATCCCATTGTGTTACGAGAGTCTCGGTGCGGCTCACGTAAAAATCGTTGTCTGAGAAAACGGAGTTCCTTTTTCTGAATGTAAAGAAAAGATAATCCTCCTTTACCCTGAACCTCCCTCCCCATGACGTTCTGACGGTGGGTTTGCGGTAACCCCACAGCTCACCGTCGGAAGTTTTGTAGACCTTGTCGGGGGGGCCGTAAATAATATAAACCATACCCCTTTCAGTTCTCCAGCCCTCCTTGAAGGATGTAAAATAGTAGTTTGAATAGCGTACGCGTGTATAAAAGATCCTTATAAGCTCCCTTGATTTTTCGACGTTCCCTCCGCAACCGATCCAGAACTCATCCAAACTCGCTTTCGGCCTCAGGCCCGATTTCAATACTGCCAGCTCATCACGCGAAGTGAGGTATGCAAGAGGTTCAAGCATCTTTTCCGGACTATTTAGTTCAGGATAAGTCTCGCCGAAATTAAAGAAAGAGTATCCGTCGGCAATCTCTCTGTCAACGGAGCACAGATAGACGCCCTCCAATTGAAACATTAACGGAAGCGCGTCGTTATAGGGAAGAGCAATCGTCGTATCAGGCTCATAGTCAATGGTTCTTTCAGGGAGAAGAAGTGACGGAGGATCCGGGACAGCTTTTAATGGCGGGTAATAGGAAATAAAGAGAGTGTCAACGAAACCCCTGTCGTAGATGAGATTGACAAATTCATCTCTTCTGAGTACGGGATCGATGATCATATTCCTGTCGGAGTGTCCCAGGACCCTGAAGTTATATTTATTATAAGGTGTAAGGGTATTGAACGGAACGAATGCCTGAATAACCCTCATCCGGACCCTGTCGAGGATCTTCACTTCAGCCATGTAATCGAGCCCCGGCTGAACCCGCAGGGGAACATTATAGATGTAGTCAGCTCGCGCTTCATCCTTTACGATGTTCAGATTATAGGCCGCTGTATCGATCAGACGCCTGCCCGCACTGATATCGTACAGCTTCACGGTGATCACCATTACCGCAATAGGCAGACCCTGTGGATTGGCTTCCGAGAAATAAAGATCGCCCGGTAAAAATTTGACGGTCAGGATCGATGATTCGCTGGATTGAAGGGATACGTTGTAGCGGGGATTGACCGGATTCTTCGACGGGTTGTAGAGATACGAAAGATCCTTCGAATCGAAAGCAGGCTGGCTTGTTCCGCAGGAGGTCAGAAACGCCGAAAGCAGTATGATGACTGGAGAGAATATGAAGATCCTGTAAGGTATGTTCCGGTTCATATTTAGATATATTTATACAAATTTATTGTTTTTAAGGAAAACCTCCACTTCGCGGGAATATTGTTCCCATCTGTCCATCTCTTCGTTCAGCTGATCCCTGAGGATCTCATAACTGTCGTAACTGACCTCCACCGAAGCAGGCTGATCAGTCTGTGAAAGTTGTTCAACAATCTCCGTCAGCTCCTTCTCAATCCTTTCAATCTCCTTCTCAGAGTCCCCGATCCGCTTCCGCAATATTCTCAGGTTCCTTTCATACTCCTTCTTCTCCAGATATTTCTGTTTGCCGGCTGACATTTCGTTTCCGGAACCATTCTTAATGGTTTTGTCCCGTAATTCAATATCCCTGAGATTCAGGGTTTTCTTTTTCCTGAGGAAATCATATATACCTCCGATGTTCTCTTTTATTCTCTTGTTCCTGAATTCATAAACCTTCTGAACCAGACCGTCAAGAAAATCCCTGTCATGAGAAACCACAATTAATGTGCCATCATATTTTTTCAGGGCATGTTTCAGTACTTCCTTTGAACGGATATCGAGGTGATTGGTCGGTTCGTCGAGAACAAGAAGATTGTATGGCTCGAGCAACAGTTTTGCAAGCGCAAGACGCGACCGTTCCCCTCCGGAAAGGACCTTCACTTTCTTATCGACATCATCCCCGCCGAAAAGGAAGGCGCCGAGCAGGTGCCGGATCTTTGACCTTATCTCACCCTTAGCCACTTCGTCGATAGTTTCAAGGACCGTCTTGTTCCCGTCAAGCAGTTCATCCTGGTTCTGGGCATAGTAACCTGTCCTTACATTGTGTCCTCTCCTGATCGTTCCCTCATGATCGAGTTCACCGGTAATTATTCTCGAAAAGGTGGTCTTCCCCTCACCGTTGCGTCCCACGAATGCAACCTTCTCTCCTCTGGTGATAGTGATCGCTATCTTATTGAGAACCAGATGGGAGCCATAACTTTTGGAGAGGCTTTCAGCTCTTACGACAGTTGTGCCTGACCGTGGTGCAGGAGGAAAACGCAGGTGTATTGTGCTTGTATCCTCTTCGTCAACCTCTAAGCGATCGACCTTCGCCAGCTGTTTTATCTTCGACTGAACCTGGACGGCTTTGGTAGCCTTATACCTGAACCGCTCAATGAACTTCTCGGTATCAGCTATCATCTTCTGCTGGTTCCTGAATGTGGCGATCTGTTGTTCCCTGCGCTCCTTCCTCAGAATGACATATTCCGACCAGGAAGCCTTGTAATCGTAAATTCTGCCAAGGGAGATCTCAATTGTCCTTCTGGTAACATTATCGAGGAATGCCCGATCGTGCGAGACGAGGACGACAGCTCCGGGGTAACCGGCAAGGAAATCCTCGAGCCACTGTATCGATTCGATGTCGAGGTGATTTATCGGTTCGTCGAGCAGGAGGAGGGAGGGTTTTTTGAGAAGCAGTTTAGCCAGCTCGATCCGCATTCTCCATCCGCCGCTAAGCTCCCTGGTAGGCCTGTTGAAATCTTCCCTTTCAAAACCCAGGCCCTGAAGCGCCTGCTCGGCTTCTGCCTCATAGCCTGTGCCTCCGAGTATCCGGAAACGCTCCCCGGCAAATGTTAAATGATCACAGAGATTAAGGTAATCAGGCGATTCATAATCCTCCCTGAGGGAGATCTCTCTGTTGCACCTCTCAATCTCTTCAGAAAGACCTGTAAGCTCGGAAAAGGCTGTGATCGTCTCTTCCCATATCGTGGTGCTGTCGCTCACCTTCATCTGCTGGGGCAGATAGCCGATAGTAATTTCTTTTGACATATCGACCCCTCCGGAAGTCGGGGTCTGAAGGCCTTTGATAACTTTCAGGAGAGTCGATTTGCCTGCTCCGTTCCTTCCGGCCAGAGCGATCCGGTCCTGTTCGTTGATAAGAAAAGAGACGTCTGTCAGCAGATCAAAACTGCCGAACGAAACGGAAACATTGCGGACCGATACCATAAGTGGAATAAATTGAGCACAAATATAAAAAAAGTATATCAGCGCCGGAAGAGAATGGTTAGCCTGAAAGAGTTATCTTTGCACAATGCGGCCGGGAACATGCCGTTTAATCAGGAAAAAGCTGTCATCATTATGAAGGTTCGCAGATCTATACTCAGAATTGCCGCCCTGCCGGTGGTGCTCCTCATCTCCTTCTCCTCCTGCAGAAAAGATCCTTCAGCGCATTATGATTATTTTGTCTCAAAGGATCTGCTGGTAACATACAATACATCATATATAACAAGCCTGCTTACCGTTGCATCCGCCGAATACCCCGAAATTGCTGATCTGAAACCCCTCATCGCAACTGATGTAAATGTTTTCAGGCTGGTCTGCAAAACGACAATCAATGGTGAGGAGGTGAAGGTTTCAGGGCTGGTCTGCGTACCGGTTGAGGCGGGAGATTATCCGGTTCTCTGTTTCCAGAACGGGACCAACACCGTAGACGCCTATGCCCCGTCCAACTTTGTTATCAACCCGCTCTATCAGATGGTAGAGTTTGTTGCTTCGATGGGATATGTGGTCGTTATACCTGATTACCCTGGTTTCGGTGAGTCGGCCGGGCTTGTCCACCCGTATCTCATTAAGGAGCCCACAGTCCGTTCAATCGTTGATATGCTGTATGCCGTCAGGGAGATCGCCGGGGAAGAATTCCCGGGGATCGGGCTGGTTAATGAGTATTACATGCTTGGCTATTCCCAGGGAGGATGGGCCTCGCTCTGCCTCCACAAGGCTCTCGAGCTCGACTATGCCGATGACTTTAAACTTAAAGGAAGCGCGTGCGGGGCCGGACCCTACGATCTGAGCCTTCTCTTTCAGACCCTGGTACAGAACGCGACTTATCACATGCCTGTTTACATCGCTTATATGGTGCACGCTTATTCATCATACAACCAGTTCACCAATCCTGTGCCGGAAATCCTGAAGGAACCTTTTGCATCGAACCTGAGTTCCCTGTTTAATGGTTTGCAGACATCGGAACAGATCAACAGCCAGCTTACCCCTTCAATCCCTGACCTGATCGATCCGGATTTTCTTTCAGGGTATAATAGTGCCCCGGAGTATTCCTCTGTGAGAAATGCCCTTCATGCAAACAGTATTTCTGCATGGAACAGCAAAGTGCCTCTGCTACTGGTGCATGGGGAGAGCGACACGCAGGTTGACCCGGTAACGACGGAAAGCATCCATGCGGCAATGATACAGGCAGGAACTTCCCCCGCGTTATGCATAAAAGAGACAGTTCCGGGTGCAGATCACGGCGACGGTATCGTACCTTGTATGCTGAAAGGCCTGTTTTTCATTCTTAGTCTGAGTAACTGAATGGTTAAGAAAGAACTCCCTCTCCTCGAAAAGGTTGTGATAACCGATATAGGCGCTGAAGGAAATGCCCTGGCAAGAGTGGATGATCTTGTTGTTTTTGTCCCCATGCTGATACCGGGTGATGTGGCCGATATCCGCGTTGTGCGAAAGAGAAAGAAATATCTGGAGGGAAGGGCGGTCAGGTTCCATTCATATTCACCAGACAGGATCAAACCGGTCTGCACTCATTTCGGGATCTGCGGGGGATGCAAATGGCAGCATCTGCCGTATGGCCTTCAGCTTTACCATAAGGAGAAACAGGTAAGGGATACCCTGTCCAGAATAGGAAGGATAAATATTGACGGTGCTGAACCTGTTATAGGATCAGCAGATCAGTTCCTTTACCGGAACAAGCTGGAGTTCACATTCTCTGACAGGCGATGGCTCACTCACGAAGAAATACAGTCTGATAAGGATTTTTCGAAGGAGGATGCTATCGGGTTCCATATACCGGGCATGTTTGATAAAGTACTGGATATCAGGGAGTGTCATCTTCAGCCTGAGCCATCCAATGCAATACGGAACTTTGTAAGGAATTATTCTCATAAGAACAGGCTTACCTTTTTCAACGCGAAGAACCAGACCGGATTCCTGCGTAACCTTGTTGTCCGCAATTCATCTGACGGAAAGGTTATGGTAATTGTGGTATTCTTTTATGATGATGAAAAGCGAAGATCCGGCCTGCTCAGCCACCTGGCGGAGGCTTTTCCGGAGGTCACCTCGCTGATGTATGTGGTCAATTCCAAAAGAAATGACTCTCTCGGAGATCAGGAGGTTATTCTCTTCAGTGGCGATGATCACCTGACTGAAGTGATGGAAGGATTAAGGTTCCGTATAGGACCCAGATCCTTTTACCAGACCAACACGAAACAGGCAGTTGTCCTGTATAATATTGCAAAAGAGTTTGCCGGTCTTACGGGCCGGGAGACTGTTTACGATCTGTATACAGGTACCGGTACGATAGCCTGTTTTGTCGCAGGATCTGCCGGGAAAGTCATTGGTATTGAATATCTTGACGAGGCCGTGGGAGCTGCCCTGGTGAACGCGGAAATGAATAGTATTAAGAATGTCCAATTTTTCGCAGGAGATACCAGGAAGATCCTTAACGGACAGTTTTCTTCACTTCATGGCAGCCCCGACGTCGTCATTACTGATCCTCCCAGGGCCGGAATGCATGAAGACGTTGTAAGGGCTATCCTGGATGCATCACCGTCAAGAATAGTCTATATAAGCTGCAACCCGGCAACCCAGGCGAGAGATATCTCTCTGATGTCGGATAAGTACATTATCAGGAGGATACAGCCGGTAGATATGTTCCCGCATACTCATCATATTGAGAATGTTGTACTTATGGAAAAAATTAATTTGTAAAGAAGTGTTATTTGATACTGTCAATTCAAATTTAATGTATATTTAACGTCTGTTTGACCAAAAACCGGATATGGAAGTCGTTAATTCCCCGAATAATGAGACCCTTACACTGATTGAGGATCAGTGGATGAATGATCACTTTGCCAGTCTCAGATATGCCGGTATGATACAGAATGCCTTATTGCCGGACAATGAGCTGCTTAAAGATGTCGTGCAGGATTATTTCATAATGTTCCTGCCACGCGATATTGTGAGCGGAGATTTCTATTATGCATTTCACAACCGCAGGTATGTATGTATAGCTGCCGGAGACTGTACCGGACATGGAGTCCCCGGTGCACTGATGAGCATAATGGGAATAAATTTCCTTAATGAGGTCTTTCAGACGAAAGCTGAACTGAAAGCTAACAGGGTGCTGAACCTCATGAGGGAAAAAGTGATGAAAGCCCTCCATCAGACAGGTAACCAGGAAGAGACGAAAGACAGCATCGACATAGGCCTATGCATACTGGAGCGTGAAACCGGTATCTTGCAATTTTCGGGTGCTAACAGGCCGTTGATTATGATGAGGGATGGTGTGATGACCGAATACAAGCCCAACAAAATGACAATCGGTGTTGCCGCATTTACTGAACAACCCTTCACACAGGTTTCAATTGATCTTTTGCCCGGTGATACTTTCTATCTTTTTTCTGACGGGTTTTATGACCAGTTTGGTGAGATAACGGATAAGAAATTCAAATACAAACAGTTCAGGCATATAATACAATCTGTAACAGGTTTGTCAATGGCCAGCCAGAAGGAGTGTCTTGAATACTCGTTCACGGAGTGGAAAGGCAGCGCCCCGCAGGTTGATGATGTGCTGGTTTTCGGATTTCAGTTTTAATATTACCGGAGATGATGAAGCTGGTTGCTTTCAGGATCAAAAACTTCAGATCGATCATCGATACCGAATGGCAAAGCCTTTCGCCTGATAATATCACCTGCCTTATCGGACAGAACGAATCGGGGAAGACCTCGATCCTCGAGGCGCTCAGGGTTTTCTATACGGGCGTGATAACGGAAGACATCCTGCGGAGCGATCTCTCGCTCCCTGAAGTAAGCTGCCGGTTCACAATTCCCGAGGGCTGGCTTGTAAGCATTACTGATAATCCCGGTACTGAAATGAAGGAGCTCCTGTCCGGACTGAGTCATCTGGAACTTACAAGGAAATGGATCGCTGACCTCTCCTCGGTGGTCTACGCCAGCGGGAAGATAAGCCAGTATCTCGATTCACTCGAAGATGCCTGGAGGCTCTACCTCGAAGACGTAACCGTTAAGCTCCAGAGTGAGATCGATCAGATAAACATAATGGCAGATGAGCTGAAAAGTCTGACTGACGATGAGTCAGAGATGAAAACGAAAATGATTATGGCAAAGGGCAACAGGAGAGGATTTATGCTGTTCGGAAGAAGGGCAGTCGATCTGAGCTCCGCGCCCGGAGATAAATACTTTGAGCTTAAACAGCGGCTGAATGATATAAGGATCAGGCAGGAGGGCCTGAGGGATGAGTTGGCAAAGAGTCAGCCGGTGACCAAAGCCGGAACGAAATGGTTGAAACTTAAGGAACAGTGTGCCGGACTTGACAGGCATCTGTCGGATCTTTCGGACAGACTGGAAGCGAGACATCATAAGATGACACTTCTTATGAGGCCAACAGGGGAGGAGGATGACCTCGACTGGAATAAACTGGTAAATGATTACCAGAAGGCCAGGGTTGAGAGGGAGGCCAGGCAGGAGGAGCTTAACAGGCATATTGCTTTTTCCGGGTATATTATGGAAGGTTTTACCGAGGAGATGGCACAGAATAAGGTGAATGAAACGGTAAGATCATATAAATCGCATTTTAACAGCGAGGTCCTGGGCAAAAAGTATTTTCAACACTGTCCTGTAATCGAGCTCTTTGAAGATTTTGGCAGCCTGTTGCCCAACCGGATTGATATGGATGACATAATAACCGGTAATACCAGGGTTGAAGGGTATAAAGCCGCCCGCAATTTCCTGTCGCTGGCTCAGGTCGATTATTCATTCTTTGAACAGCCGTCAAGCAGGATACTCAAGCAGAAGATCGAGAATCTCAACCTATCCCTGACACGTAACTTCCAGGAGTTCTGGCAACAGTCGATAGGCCGGAACAATAAGATAAACATATTGTTCGAGCTCGATCATTACAGCTCCGACTTTGGTGACAAGGCAGGAAAGCCCTATCTCGAATTCTGGATCAAGGATGAGGGGGAGAGGCTCTATCCCAAGCAGAGAAGCAGGGGTGTCAGGTGGTTTTTATCATTCTATCTCGAACTGAAAGCTTCGGCAAGCAATGCAGACACACCACTGGTGATGCTGGTCGACGAACCCGGAGTAAGCCTTCATGCCCGTGCCCAGGAAGATGTATTAAAGGTTTTTGAGGATATAAGCAGTAAGATACAAATAATTTACACCACCCATTCACCTCATCTGGTGGAGATTAACAAGCTTCACAGGGTCCTGGCTGTTCAGCGCGACGATATCGATAATTACAGGAGTTCAACGAGGCTTATCGACCCGTTGCGTCTATCCACTGCCACGCCGGATACCCTTACTCCCCTGCAGAGCATCCTGGGTCACCCTATCAGCGCGGATGGCTATGCATCGCAGAAGTTCAACCTGATAGTAAATGATATCGGATCGTTCTATTTGCTGAATGCGATAATTACTCTTACGGGATTCAAGGGTCAGTTAAGCCTGATCCCGTCAACCAATGTGTCCTCGATCCCGTTGTTGTGCAACATCCTGATGGGATGGGGGATGCAGTTCGGGGTGCTTCTTTTTGACAACGAAGTTGAGAGTCAGATAGGTGAGACCCTCATGAAGAGTGTTTTCAAGACTGAAAGCAGTGGTAATGAGCTTATCATCAAGATGCCTGAGATGTTCCTGAATGCGGAGGATTTGTTATCGACTCTTGATTTCAAGAACCATATCCTGAACAGCAGGGAAGGCATAACGATCTCCAATTCCCTTTATGTAAAGGACAAGGAGATCCCGAGGAATTTTGTCCTGAGCAGGTTCCTCAGCAATGTACAGGAAGGGCTGATAAGGCTGTCCGATTTCGATGAGGAGAGTCATGAGAACTTCAAGCTCATAACTGACCTGTTCAAGGGGCTGAAATAAATTAGCGGCAATAATTTTGCACTTACGGACCTAATAGCTATTTTTGGCGCACTGAGTAAAATCAGGAACGATTTACAGGAGAGATGGGTGAGTGGCTTAAACCAGCAGTTTGCTAAACTGCCGTATGGGAAACTGTACCGGGGGTTCGAATCCCCCTCTCTCCGCAACGCCAAAATACTCCCGCAGTAAACTGCGGGATTTTTGTTTTTCAGCTAAACGAGCCAGGCTCGCCTGAGCGAGTTAAGATGAAAAACAAAAATGCCAGGCGAACAAAGTGAGCCTGTAGTATTTTGGCGTTGCAGGGATTCCCCTCTGGGATCACGACCGAACTCCGTCCGCTGAAGCCTTGGCGAAAGCGGATGAAGTGAGGTCGTAATCCCGCGCCCCCCAAGCTTCCCCCCCTCCCGTCCCGCAACCTCAAACATGTGAATCTTATAAGTTATTACTGAAATCATGTAACACAATCTTTTTCAGGAATACTGAACTTTGCTAATGTATTATTTGTTATGAAAAAAGGATTCAGGAATGTAATCGTGACAAAGTTGGCGGTTGATCATACCATTCTGTTAGAATTAAATTGATAAGCTACGCAAGAATCCTGAAGCAGGTTCTGGATTTTTCATCAGGAGGTTCATACTTACTCATTTGCTCTGAATATGCGGAATATGAAAAAACTGTTACTTGTTACGATCATTTCACTTTTTCTGGTGCAGCTGAGTGCACAGCAATTAATAACAGGAAAAGTTACAGATGATGATAATATCCCGCTTCCGGGAGTAACAATTCAGATAAAAAATACATATCGTGGAACTAGTACCGACATGAACGGCAGTTTCAGTATTGCTGTCGCTCCAAATGACACACTTATTTTTTCGATGATTGGCATGATAAGTCAGACAGTATCTGTCGGGGCAAATACAACTCTTGATATCAGGCTGTTGACTGAAACAACTCAGATTGAAGAAGTGATAATAATCGGTTACGGTTCGCAAAAAGTGAAGGACCTTACCGCCCCGATAGTAACAATCAAAGGGGAAGCGCTGGCAAGGCAGATAAGCTCCAATCCCATGCAGGCCTTGCAGGGGAAAGTGGCAGGCGTTCAGATTATTAACAGTGGCATCCCGGGAGGAGGTTCTTCAGTGAAGATCAGGGGTGTGGGGTCAATCGGAGATTATGCAAATCCTCTTTATATCGTTGATGGTGTCTTTGTGGATAATATTGACTTTCTGGGATCAGGAGACATTGAAGATCTGACAGTTCTGAAGGATGCATCAGCCGCTGCAATTTATGGTGTCAGAGCAGCTAACGGTGTCATACTGGTGACCACAAAAAGGGGCAGGACTGACAGACCGGTAATAAGTTATGACGGCTACTATGGTCTGCAGTTTCCTGTTAACATTTTACCGATGGCGACCAAAGAGCAGTATGTGGAGCTGGTGAATGAAGCAAATCTAAATGCTACAGGTTATATCCCGAAAGATCCTTCAGTATACCCTGTGTCGACTGACTGGTACAGGGAGCTTGTAAGACCGGCAGGCACAAACAGCCATAATCTGGATATCTCCGGAACAAATGACCGGACATCATATTCTGTTGGCGGGAGTTACTTCTTTCAACAGGGGATCATGGATACCAAAAATGATTATCAGCGTTATAATTTCCGGGGCAGGCTTGATCAGACAGTCAATAAAATCCTTAAAATAGGACTGAACAGTGTTGTATCAAGGTACGGAAGGAATATTCCCAATGACGGGGCATTCTTTGGCGCTTATGTCAATCCTCCCGTTTACCCTGTCTATGATGAAAACAATATTTCAGCATATCCGGTCAGATTCGGATCACCTCAGACATACGGATTTGGAAATCAGTATGGCAACCCTGTGGCTGCTGCATATTATGCTGACAATATAGAGCGGGGAACAAAACTGGTCTTCAGCACTTTTGCCGAGTTCAACATAATAGAAGCCAGACTAACCTACAAGGTCTCTTATAATACCGACCTGAATTACTGGGATTCACGCAGTTACACACCTGAGTTTAATGTAGGTGGTTCTCAGGGTGTCAGGAAATCAAGCCTGGTAAAAACTTCGGGAAATTCATCAAAACAGATTATTGATAACCTTTTAACTTACAGGGATAAGATAGGCAATCAGAGCTTCACCCTGTTACTCGGGCAATCGACCCGGATGGAAAAATGGGGATTCCTGTCAGGCTCTGCCCTCGCTGTGCCAGGTCTGGATGATCAGTCAAAATACCTCACTACCGGCTCATTCAGGGACAGAAACGCCTGGGACGGTGCAGCTGCCTATAACGGACTCTCATTCTTCACAAGAGGGACATACAATAACAGCGACAAATATCTGGCAACCTTTACTTTCCGGGCCGATGCAAGCTCCAAATATCAGGATAAATGGGGGTTTTTCCCGTCTGTGGGCTTTGGATGGGTATTATCTCAGGAAAATTTCATGAAAAAGCAGGAGGCGTTTAACTACCTGAAATTCAGGGCCAGCTGGGGCCTCCTGGGTAATGATAACGTACCTGCCAATTCGGCGGTGGTTCTTGGTCAGACAGGAGCCGGCAGTTCAGGAATCTTCGGTGACAGACTCGTTGACGGAGTCGGAGCCCAGACAGTTGTTCAGAATTATCTTAAGTGGGAAATCGTGAACGAATTTGATTTTGGATTCGATTTTACATTACTGAACAACAGATTGTCGGGAGAAGTCGATTATTATCACCGGACAACAAACAATGTCGTTTTCTATGCACCCATAGCTACGGGGGGCGGAGTTACTGAACTTTTGGGAAACAATGGAAGTGTCCTTAACCAGGGATTTGAACTAAACCTGAACTGGAGGGAAAAACTTTCGGAAAATACCTCTGTCAGTATTGGAATGAATGTTACTACTATTTACAATAAGGTTACAAGGCTCGAAGGGCGCGACTTTATTCCCGGGGCTTTTGTAAGAGGTAACTATACCACCCGGACTCAGGTAGGCCATGCGATAGGATCATTTTACGGCTACGAAATAGAAACCGTTTATGCAACTGAAACAGAAGCCCTGCAGGATCCGGTTAACCAGGCCATTAAAGATAAGGGCTACTTTAAATATAAAGATCAGAACGGTGACAAAACAATCAATGAAAGTGACAAGGTATTTCTGGGTAGTGCTATCCCATGGTTTATAGCTGGCGCTGATTTTGGTCTCAATTTCAAGAAGTTCGATTTTAGTCTGGCATTACAGGGACAGATGGGAAATAAGATCCTTAACGCAAAGAGAATGAACAGAGATGTTTTTGCAGATGGTAATTACGACCGGGATTTTTACAGGAATCGCTGGACTCCTGATAACAGATCATCAAAATACCCTTCATCTGAAGCATATAACTTTTCATTTATTCAGCAACCTAATGATTTTTTCGTTGAGAACGGATCATATATCCGGATCCAGAATATTCAGATCGGTTACACAACCGATAAAATACGGTTCATTCCAAGCCTGCGTATCTATCTTTCTTCACAACGGCCTTATACTTTTTTCACTTACAGGGGATTTACACCTGAAGTTGGGGGTTCCCCTATCAGCAGTGGTATTGACAACTCAGTATACCCTATGCAGTCGATCTATACAGCAGGGTTAAAAATGAACTTTTAACTTATTATAAGGAATTGCTATGAAACGGATCCTGTCAGTTACCTCTTTATTATCGATCTTGCTCTTCCTGACTAATTGTGAAGATTTTCTGGACCTTCGTCCCGAAGCAACTATCCCATCAACCGGGATTGACTACACAAAGTCGGAGAATATCTTTTTGCCGATAAGTGCTTCATATGCCAGGCTAAGAGGCTATGGCGCGCATGTCTTTCCGTATATCGGGGCATTTGAAATTACTTCCGACAATGCTGATAAAGGAAGCAGCCCGGAAGACAATCCCCCGATGAAAGAGATGGATGACCTTACTTATCAGCCCAATAATAATCTTGTAAATGAATTGTGGGTATCATACTATGATATAGTAAGCGGCGCTAATTATGCTATCCATCAAATGCCTTTGTTTGAAGCAGCCCTGATGAACAGCGAAGACAAATTGTACGCCCGTCAGTGTCAGGCCGAAGCAAAAACCATAAGGGCTTATGCATATTTTAATCTTACACGTCTTTTTGGAAGAGTGCCAATTATAGATACGATACTTACCTCTCAGCAGCTTTCTTCGGTAAATCAGTCTACAACTCAGCAGCTTTATGTTTTTATCGAAAAAGATCTGGAGGAAGCAATAAGGATCCTACCTGAACTATATACAAAAGAATGGGCAGGAAGAATAAATAAATACACTGCTATGGCAATTAAAGCCAAAGTACATTTATATCAGCAGGAATGGGATTCGGTCGCCAGTCTGACAGACAGGATTATTTCCTCAGGAAGATATACGCTTCTCCAGGATTTCAGGGAGGTTTTCAGTATTGACGGGGAAAACAGCCGGGAATCATTATTTGAAATTCAAAGCTCGACACTTGGTAAAACGACCGGGGATCCGACCTACCTTGAATATGCATATGTTCAGGGCCCCCGGGGAAATTCTCCTCAGGGAATGCAGGGATGGGGATTTTGTACACCCAGCCAGGACCTAATTGATTTTTTTACAACAAGAGGTGAAATTGTCCGTTCGGCAACAACTCTGCTTTACAGAGGTACCAAAACTCCTGAGGGAGACAGCATTAAGGTAATTTGCACCAATCCGGTCTATAACGGGAAAGTCTATACACCTCTGGTTTACAACCGCTGGAATTATAACGGGTATGGTTTTGACCATAATGTCAGGATTTTGCGTTACCCTGATGTATTGCTGATGTATGCGGAGGCTGAAGTCAGCGGTTCGGTCATACCCGTGGTAAGCGGACTTACTGCTGATGATGCAGTAAATCTGGTCAGAATCAGAGCCGGATTAACAGAGCTGTCCGGAGTAACTCTTCAGCAAATATGGGATGAACGCAGGGCTGAACTGGCACTTGAGGAGGACAGGTTCTTTGACCTTATTCGTACCGGGCAGGCACCATCCGCACTGGCCGGCAAAGGTTTTACTCCGGGGAAGCATGAGCGGTTTCCCATACCGGCAGCCCAGATGCAGCTTAATCCAGGATTAACTCAGAACAATGGATACAATTAATGATGATAATTTCTATTTAATGTTTAACTAAATCTTTTTAATAATGAAAAAATTTTTGAAAATCAGTGAAGTATTGTTCGTAACAATGCTCATTGTAGGAATGGTGGTCTCATCCTGTAAAAAAGATGAAGATGACCCTGACGCCGGGAAGATTGATCCCGGTACAATTGCAACAGCTAATCTGATTGCATATTTCCCTTTTGATGGAAACGCAACTGAATCCATTGCCTCACTTACACCCACTGTTCAGACAGGTGTAACTTATGTAGCCGGACGCCGCGGACAAGCCTATCAGGGGGCTGACCTTGCCCATTTGCGTTATGCTCTGCCAGCTGCAAGTAAAATGAAAACTTTAACATCATTTTCGGTTGCCCTATGGTTCAAATCTCCTCTCGTAACCGGCGACCCCGAGCCTATTTTTTTCCAGATCGGGAAATCCGATGATTTATTCTGGGGTAATCTTACCCTGGCTCTCAATCGTTTGAATGCGACTGCCGACTCCCTGCTGTTTAAGGCATTTTTCCTCAAAACCGGAGTACAATGGTCTGGCCAGCATGTCTCATATGGCAATAAGGCTTTTACCATTAACTCATGGATGCACCTCATTTTTGAATATGATGCCACTACATCAAAATACAAAATCTATAAGAATGGAGTTAAGGTGGTTACAAATACAGGTGTTGAGGATCGGAAATCCGGCGAAGCAGGGAACCCCCTGGGTGCATTGGCTTTTCAAAACGCCGATGTGATAAATATCGGAGCCTGGCGTCCAAAAACAGAAGGCACAGCTACTGATTCCTGGATGGGCTGGTTTAAAGGCAACCTGGACGAGCTTCGTGTTTATGACAAGGCTTTGTCGGATGCCGAAGCACTAGCTTTGTTTGAAGCTGAAGTTACGCAGCTAAATCCGTAATAAACAGAATCTGAGTGTGAAGGGAAATAACATCTGTTTTCCCTTTACACTTTTTTATCTTTGTATATGAAAGTGCCTGTTCTGTTTTTCATGATCATATTGGTTCTTTTTTCCTGTAAAAAGGAGAGTGGAGGTAATATTCATGACAAAGAGATAATAATTGATTCCGTATTTGTAAATAATGCTTTCGTATCTAACGGAGGGACAATTGGTAACGTGGATTTCGGAAAGGTTTCAGTTAAGATTAAATTCAGATCAAAAGTCGATACCGCTCTTTTCAATAAAAAAAGATTATTCTTTACAGACGAAATAGATACTTTATATTCTCATAAATTTGATGAGAGCTCAACATCTTTAAACATAATTCTTCTTCAGGCCCTTCAGCCACTAACTTTGTACCGGATGTTGATGGACGTAGGTTACAATATGGGCGGAATAGTATTTAAAGGATTTACCTTTGCATTTATTACGAGGATTGATTCTTTACCAAAATTTCCTGTTATCTCAGATGATTCACTTTTGACTTTGATACAGAAGCAGACTTTCGGATATTTCTGGGATTATGCACATCCCGTTTCAGGCCTTGCAAGAGAGCGCTTTGGATCAGGGGACCTGGTGGCTGCCGGGGGAAGCGGCTTCGGCTTGATGGCTATACTGGTGGGCATTGAACGCAATTTTATTTCGCGCCGGGAGGGATTTGAGAGGATCCGTAAGATCGCGGATTTCCTTATAAACCCTGCCACCGACCGGTTTCATGGCGCCTTACCGCACTGGCTCAACGGTACAACCGGGAAAGTGATCCCGTTCAGTGCAAATGATGACGGCGGAGACCTGGTCGAGACTGCATTTCTTATGCAGGGGTTGATTACCGTGAAGGAGTATTTCAAAGATGGTACCTCGGAAGAAAGAGCAATGTGCGATACAATTCAGAAGATCTGGGAAAGTGTTGAATGGAACTGGTACAGGAGAAATGATCAGAACAGGCTCTACTGGCACTGGTCCCCAAACTTTGACTGGATAATGAATATGCCTGTCTCGGGATGGAATGAGGCGCTGATAGTCTATGTCCTTGCTGCAAGCTCCCCCACAAACTCAATCCCAAAGAGTGTCTATGATGAGGGTTGGGCAAGGAATGGCTCTTATCCGATGAAGAACGGCAAATCATTCTATGGCATTCAGCTTCCTCTCGGAGAAGATTACGGAGGGCCATTATTCTTTGCTCATTACTCGTTTACGGGCCTGGATCCCAGGAACCTGTCCGACCAGTATGCAGACTACTGGACCCAAAACGTCGCTCATTCAAGGATTAATTATGAATACTGTAAATTAAATCCAAAGGGAAGAAGGGGGTACAGCGATAGCTGCTGGGGATTGACTGCCAGCGATATACAGTTTGGATACAGTGCCAGTTCGCCGACAAATGACCTGGGAGTGATCGCACCAACAGCCGCGATATCATCAATTCCATATACACCAGTTGAAAGCATGAGGGCACTGAAGTTTTTTTACTACACTCTCGGCGATAAACTCTGGGGGGAATATGGCTTTTATGATGCTTTTAATCTTTCATCCCTCTGGTTTGCCAATTCATATATTTCCATCGATCAGGGTCCGATAATATGCATGATTGAAAACTACCGGACCGGATTCCTGTGGAACCTGTTCATGTCAAATGAGGATGTAAAAAATGGTCTTGATAAACTTGGATTCACCTATTAAGAAAAAAATGAAAAGAGCATTTAGATCCTTCATTTTCCTTGTCGTTATTGCAGGAGTATCCTGCTCGGCAAGAAACGCGGAAAGAGGCAGAAAAACATCTGAAATACTTTTATCAGGTAATTTAACTGAGGACTCCCTGCTGACACTGGTACAGTACCGGACTTTTGAATATTTCCGGGATGGCGCTGAACCAACATCAGGCATGGCAAGGGAGCGCTATCATGTGGATGGTATCTACCCGGATAATGATATGAATGTCGTTACTTCCGGTGGTACAGGTTTTGGAGTCATGGCTTTGCTGGTTGGTATAGAGAGAGGTTTTTTTTCAAGGGATGAAGGGTTTAAACAACTCAGGAAAATTGTCAGTTTCCTGCAAAATGCCGATCGCTTTCACGGTGCATGGTCACACTGGATATATGGTGAAACGGGTAGGGTCAAGCCATTCTCTCAGAAGGATAACGGTGCCGATATTGTTGAGACTGCCTATCTTATCCAGGGATTGCTTGCTGTAAGAGAATACTTTAAAGACGGTTCACAGGAAGAGAAAGCACTTGCAGATGACATAGATAAGCTGTGGAGGGAAGTAGAGTGGAGCTGGTTTACAAAAGGAGGGGAGGATGTCATCTACTGGCACTGGTCACCTGATTATGGATGGGATATGAACCACCAGGTAAGAGGATACAATGAGTGCCTTATCCTGTATGTCCTGGCGGCATCATCGCCAACATACCCTGTACGGCCGGAGGCATATCACAACGGATGGGCAAGAGGTGGAGCCATCAGCACATCGGGCGGGAAATACGGATATATGCTGAAGCTTAAGCACAACGGCGCAGAAGAATATAGCGGTCCGTTGTTCTGGGCTCACTACTCTTATCTGGGACTCGATCCACGGAACCTGAAAGACAAATATGCCGATTACTGGCATGAGAATGTGAATCACACGCTTATTAACTGGAGGTGGTGTTTCGAAAACCCGAAGAATTATACTGGTTACAGTTCTGATTGCTGGGGACTCACTGCCAGTTATTCGGTAAGCTTTTATGCCGCACACGCACCGGGAGAAAAAAACGACCTGGGAGTGATCTCTCCGACAGCAGCTCTCTCTTCAATGCCTTACACCCCCGAACAGTCATTGAATGCCATGAACCATTTTTATTATAACCTGGGTGATAAGATCTGGGGGAAATATGGTTTTTATGATGCCTTCAGCGAACATCACGACTGGTATCCGCAGAAATACCTGGCAATTGACCAGGGACCAGTTGTCGTAATGATTGAAAACTACCGAACCGGATTGCTCTGGAACCTTTTTATGTCATGCCCTGAAATTCAGCAGGGATTGAATTTACTTGGCTTTGTTTTAAATCAGAATAAACAATGACTTCCGTCTTCGGACTTCGGGCTTCGGGCTTCGGGCTTCGGACTTCCGGCTTCGGTCTTTTATGGCTCAGAGCTCAGAGCGCAGGGCAAGAATTCTTCCTTCCGTCTTCGGTCTTCGGACTTCCGTCTTCCGGCTTTATTAAAATTAAATCTTCTAATTATGAACCATTCCAGATTACTCACAGGCCTTTTATTAGTTGCTCTTTTACCATGTTGTAAGAATCAGTATTCTGATAACCAGTCTATTTACGGAAATAAGGCAGATTCTCTTATCAGGTTAATGACCCTTGAGGAAAAGATCGGACAGTTATCTCTTTTCACCAGCGACTGGTCCTCAACGGGACCTGAAATGAGGGGAGATTATATCGATCTTATCCGGAAGGGTAAAGCAGGCGCTGTTTTTAACGCCTATACCGTCGATTTTGTACGTTCGCTTCAGAAAATTGCGGTTGAGGAGACCCGGCTAGGTATTCCGCTGATATTTGGCTATGATGTGATACATGGTCACAGGACTATCTTTCCGATAAACCTGGCACAGGCATCAACATGGGATACAACCGCTATCGAAAAAGCGGAACGCATTGCCGCCATAGAAGCTACTGCAGAAGGACTTAACTGGACCTTTGCACCCATGGTTGATCTCTCGAGAGATCCAAGGTGGGGTAGAGTAATGGAAGGCTCAGGTGAAGATGCCTGGCTGGGGGGGCTGATAGCCGCCGCAAGAGTGAGAGGTTTCCAGGGATCGGACCTTGGCCATAATAACACTATGCTTGCGTGTGTCAAGCATTTTGCTGCATACGGGGCGCCTCAGGCAGGACGGGATTATCATACTGTGGATATGTCTGACAGATCACTCTTTGAATGGTACCTGCCGGGGTACAAGGCTGCGATTGATGCCGGAGCCGGTTCTGTAATGACTTCATTTAATGAGATTGCCGGCGTACCCTCCACTTCAAACAAATGGTTGCTGACCAGCTTACTGCGTGACGACTGGAAGTTCAGAGGATTTATTGTTACTGATTACAGCTCAATTAATGAGCTTGTCCAGCATGGCGTTGCTGCAGATCTTGAGGAAGCAGGAGAAATATCAATTAACGCCGGAGCTGATATGGATATGCAGGGCAGCGTTTTCCTGAATCATCTGGCTGATCTGGTAAAGGCAGGAAAAGTAAGTGAAAAAACAATTAACGATGCTGTAAGAAGGATCATTGTGGCTAAGTATGAGCTTGGGCTGTTCGATGATCCCTATAGATATTGCGATAAGAAACGTGAGATGGAGGAAATAATGGCGCCGGAACATCTCAGATTTGCACGTGAGATGGTGGCAAAATCCTGTGTATTGCTGAAGAACAATAACAAAACCCTCCCGATACCCGGAACAGTAAAAACCATAGCAGTTATTGGTCCGCTCGCAGATTCTAAGGCTGATATGCTGGGCTCCTGGTCCGCAGCCGGAGAATGGGAGAAATGTGTGACACTGCTTGAAGGTGTTAAAAACAAAGTGGGTAACTCTGTTAATATCCTTACAGCAAAGGGTTGTGATGTGAATGATGACAATACAAGCGGGATCAGTCAGGCTGTTTCTCTGGCCGGGAGAGCTGATTTTGTGATACTTGCCCTTGGGGAGAACAGGGATATGAGCGGAGAAGCAGCAAGCCGCACTGATATCTCTTTACCCGGTGTTCAGCTTGAACTGGCAAAAGCTGTGATTAAAACCGGAAAACCTGTCGCTGTTGTGCTTTTTAATGGCAGGCCACTCACAATACCTGAATTAAATGATATGGCACCGGCAATTCTGGTAGCCTGGTTTGGTGGTACGGAGGCCGGAAACGGGATCGCTGATATTCTGTTTGGGGATATTAATCCGTCAGGGAAACTTACTATGACTTTCCCTTTAAATGTCGGCCAGGTACCTGTTTTTTACAATTCCAAGAACACAGGGAGGCCAATAAACCCTGAAAATCCTTACGAAAAATACAGATCAAATTACCTCGACAGCCCGAATTCACCGCTCTATCCCTTTGGCTATGGATTGAGCTATACAACATTTAATTATTCTGAAATAAAATTGAATAATACGGCTTTTAACAGTGGTGAACAGGTTATTGCTTCTGTAGATATCACAAACACCGGCGACAGGGATGGCGAGGAAATAGTGCAGTTATATGTTCATGATCTGGTGGGGGATGTTACCCGACCGGTCAAAGAGCTTAAAAGCTTCAGGAAAGTATTCATAAGAATGGGGGAGACCATAACTGTGACTTTTTCTCTCCGGCTCAAGGATTTGTCTTATTACCATCAGGACATGAGTTATAGATACGATCCGGGAGATTTCATGATTTTCATTGGTACTAATTCTGCCGATACTAGGCAGTCACAATTTACGGTTCTTTGATACTATGATTAACTAAAAATTACTGCTTCAGTTGAAACATGTTTATTAATATTCAAGGTTTTTATTCTTCACGAATTATTAAAAAAAAATTATTACATAATATTGGTTATGTTCCTAAAAAAGAGTAACTTTGCGCTTTATTTTCAAGATGTGCCGGTTAACATAATATAACCGGGGTAAAAAATTTCTAATAATTTATTAAAAATGAAAAACAGAATTTCGATGGGAATAGCGGCCCTTATGATGGTTGCTATTCTGGTTGGTTGCGGCAAGGAGCCGGTTGCTATGGTTGATGCTGCGAAAGCAGCGGTTGCAGCAGCGAAGACTGCTCAGGCTGATATCTATCTGCCTGCTGAATTTGCAGCTTTACAGGATTCTCTGGATGTTGTTCTGACTGAAATTGAATCCCAGAAGTCAAAGCTTTTTAAGAGTTTCAGTGCACCTAAACTGAAACTTGATCAGGTTACGGCAATGGCAAATGAAGTTGTTACAAAGACCGGGATCAGGAAGGAAGAAGTAAAGAGTGCAGATGTGGGTTTATTGGCAGAACTTACGACGGTTATGCAAGAAAACACCGGCCTCATTGCCAAAGCACCCAAAGGCAAGGAGGGACAGGCTGTTCTGGAACAGATCAGAGCAGAGATGACGGAAATACAAGGTTCAATGACTGAAGCACAGACCCTGGTGGATAAGGGTGCTTTCATGGACGCTCATAATAAGGTCACCGTAGCCAAGGAAAAAGCAGTGGGCATCAATACCGAGCTTAAAGAGGCTATCGCCAAAGTAAAAAGGTAGTTGTTACTTTGATCAAAGATCCAAAGTCCCCGTGGATACTCCCGGGGATTTTTTAGTTAATTTGTTTTGGATGAACAGGAAAGTTAAAATTTCGCTGATAATTGCCGGAGGAGCAATATTTATTCTCCTTATAGTACTGTTATTATTTCGCCTCGTTCCCGAGCCTCCTGTCGTATCCGTTTCGAAAGCAAGGGAAGCACTATCAGCAGCCAGGCTCAATAAGGCAGGTACATATTCGCCGGTGCCTTACAGAGAAGCTGAAGCTCTGTTTGATTCTGCCATGGCAAACTGGCAGAAAGAGAATAAGCGGTTCATTTGGTTCAGGGATTTTGAAAAGGTTAAGAAATTTGCTGAGATGTCCGGGAAAAAATCAGCAGAAGCCCTGCAGAGCTCAACTTTAAACGCAGAGGACCTCAAGACAAGACTTATTCACAGAATTGACTCTGTTAACAATCTTATTCTCACACTCGACAAATTGTTTAATTCTTACCCGCTCGAACCGGAGATCAGGACCCGGATCTCAAAGGGAAAACTTCTGCTTAAGGAAGCTGAAATTGAATATAAAAAGGGAGAATATTTCAGAGCCGGCAATAGATTAGCCGATTCAGAGGATCTCCTGCTGACATCTTATCAAAGCTCCCTGGCGAATATTGAGGAATATTTCAGCGCATTTTCGCTGTGGAAGAAGTGGATCGATAAAACTGTCAGTGAATCGAAAAGAAACCGCAGCTATTCAGTCATTATTGACAAATTTGCTCATAAATGCTATATATATTATAATGGTATAAGAAAGTATGAGTTCACTGCTGAACTGGGAATCAACTGGGTTGGCGATAAAAGGGTGAAAGGGGATAAGACAACACCGGAAGGCCATTACAGAATCGTAAAGAAACTCAGTAAATCCGGAACCAAATACTATAAGGCGCTCCTTATCGATTATCCAAACAAGGAAGATACTGAGAGGTTCAGAAAGGAGATCTCTGCCGGCACACTGCCGCGATCGGCTGATATCGGTGGCCTTATAGAAATACACGGGAACGGAGGAAAGGGAATCGACTGGACAGACGGTTGCGTTGCACTTACCGATTCTGAGATGGATATAATATTTGATATATTGAAAGTCAGCACCCCGGTAACAATTGTCGGATCCGCCGTGGGTCTGCAGGAAATATTAAAAGGAAAATAGGGAAATGGAGGAAGATCTTCAGACATTTGTACCACCCGATGATGAGATTGTTGAAAAACCTGATCAGAAATCGATTACTGAAAGGAGAATCAAATCTCTGATCCGCAGAGCTGTTGTAGCATCAGTCGCGGCTCTCGCTGTATTATTTCTTTTAAGCCTTATACTCTACATTGTTCCGGTTTTGCAGGAACTGGCCACGCCTCAGGGGAACAGGAAAATAGCTTCTGAGGTAATAAGAGAGGAGAGTGAGTATAAAAGGCAGATAAATCTTTTAAAAGCCGAAATTCAGAATCTCTCAAGAAGATATAATTCATTTACATCAGGACAATCATACCTTGTTATCAATACAACTGATAACAGGTTCTTTCTATACAGGAACAAAAAGCTCATCCGTGAGGGATTTTGCAGTTCAGGAAGTTATACTGTATTGCAGGCAGAAGGAGAGAAGAAATGGATATTTAAAACCCCAAAGGGTAAATACCGGATACTCGGCAAGACTGTTTCACCGGTGTGGAGAAAACCCGACTGGGCATTTGTTGAAGAAGGATTACCCATACCACCTGCAAATCACCCTTCGAGATGGGAGTACGGGGTTCTGGGTGATTATGCTCTCAGTATCGGCGATGGCTACCTGATCCACGGTACTATCTATAAAAGATTTCTCGGAATGCCTGTAACCCATGGGTGCATACGCCTTAATGATGAGGATCTCGAATCGATCTATAAGAACCTGTCTGTGGGCTCCAAAGTCTATATTTTCTGAAGTTGTACAAAGTAAACTGAATGGATAACGGGACATTATCACAAAAAGAAAGCTGGAAAACTAACTGGATTTATATTCTGGTTATCGTTGCTGTTCTCATCTTGTACTACTCCGTTATGTCGGTAGTCAGCCCCGGGAAGAAATTGTCTGAGATCAGGTCTGAATATGGCATCAAAGCAGGCGACAGCGATAAAATTGATAAAAATATCATTTACGACTCAGCTTACATTCGCCTGGTAAAAGAGAAAGGATTTCTCCGCAGTAAAATAGCNNATGGCAGGAACAGATTCAATTTATATGACTGTTAATCTTGCAGATAGTGTAGTGAGTTTAGAGATAAGCGGAGTAACTGTTCATACCTGCAAAATCACAAAGATCCGTACAAGTAAAATTTTCCGGACAGGAGATGAATCCACAATTTCCGGTATGTTCGGCAATCCGCTGAATATCATAAATGATTATTCCACAATCAGGAAGGAACCCCTTATGATTAAAACTGCTCCAAGGGATACATCTGAATACAGGCCTGATATTATTCCTGATACATCATACATCGAGCCGGCCGGTTATATACTGGAAACGGACCGCAATGTCCGGATCTTCATTTATCAGGAGGAAACGGCAACACTCCATGACAAACTGAGCCTTTTCCGGTTCGATCTTAACGACCGGATCAGGAGTGCCTGGAAATCGCTCAAAAGAATAATTATATTTAGGGTCCCTGAATACCAGCCATATATTAAGATAAGAGTGTCAAAATCCGATGCCAGGATACTCTACAGGGCTCTGCCCCTCAACGGCCAGATAGCGGTATATCTTTAGCATTTCTTTTCCGGGAAATCAGTTACTGGTAACTTGCTGGTAAATTTTAAGGCGAAAGAAAGGAATCTTATAGATATCTGATATATTTGTAACCAGCAACTTTTACCCGCCGCAGCCTTGGCGAAGGCGGGTAGCAACCAGCAACCAGCAACTAGCAACCTGAGATTATAAATCTTTCACTCTAACCCCATGAGCCGCTTCACAGGTATTATCGGTATCCTTATTCTCCTCGGGCTCGCCTGGCTATGGTCGAACAACCGCAAGGCAATCAACTATCGTGTTGTGCTTACCGGCCTGGGTTTGCAGCTGGCCCTGGCAATATTTATCCTCAAGGTACCGCTCGGACAGCAGATATTCTACTGGCTGGGAAAAGCGATAAATAAGCTTCTTGATTTTTCGCAGGAGGGCGGACTATTTGTATTCGGCGACCTTACAAAAGTGACCCAGATAATTCCGGAAGGCATAGTAAAGAGTGGGATTTTTCTCTTTGTTCTTCTTCCGACAATAATATTTGTATGTGTGCTTGTTTCCATGGCCTACCATGTAGGTATAATGCAAAGGATAGTTGCAGTGATCGCCAGGTTTGTTCACTGGGCAATGAGGGTGAGCGGGAGCGAGGCGCTTTCGAATGTCGCAAGCGCCTTTGTGGGTCAGGTTGAGGCCCAGATCATGATCAGGCCATATCTCTCCGGTATGACAATGTCGGAGCTCCTTGCCTCCATGACGGGCAGTATGGCCTGCATTGCCGGAGGAGTGATGGCGGTCTATATCTCTATGGGCGTGCCGGCATCATATCTTCTTGCTGCGAGCCTGATGGCTGCCCCGGGTGCACTGGTGATCTCTAAAATGGTTTTCCCGGAAACTCTGGAATCAGAGACAAAAGGGAGAGTGAAGCTGGAAGTGAAAAAGGAACATACAAACATAATGGATGCGATCTCGCACGGAGCAACCGACGGTATGAAAATATCCATTAATGTGATCGCCATGCTGATTGGCGTTATTGCCCTTATCGCTCTTATCGACGCGCTTCTCGGATATTTTGGCAATTTCCTGGCATGGACGGGCCTGTCGCTCGACGCTATCGGACTCGACCTCGACAATCTGCGCCTGAAGGATGTTGTAGGTGCTTTCTTCTCACTCTTTGCAATTGTAATGGGTGTGCCACCGGGCGAATCGCTTACGGTTGGTGGTCTCATGGGCACGAAAATGGTCATAAACGAATTTGTTGCCTACAGCGACCTTTCACCAATGATCCAGCAGGGCGTTCTGAGCGCAAAATCAGTGGTGATAGCCAGCTTCGCGCTTTGCGGCTTTGCTAACTTCAGCTCGATAGCTATCCAGATAGGAGGGATCGGAGTTATGATCCCGCACAGAAAAGCCGACCTGGCAAGGCTTGGGTTCAAGGCGATGTTATGCGGTACAATGGCATCCTATATCTCAGCTTCACTCGCTGGAATATTGCTATAGCTAAATCCCCTAAATTTTTATCAACATTATTCAGGCATTTGTCAAAACCGGTTTCCTGGCAACAAGAGGTGAAATTAAACGGAATTGTATGTTAATACATTGGTAACCATTGAAGTATAGCAGAGATAATGCTTTTAGGCTCCCTCTGCCTTCTGGTACCAGTCAATAAGAATCTTTTTTTGACGGATCCATTGTAATAAATGATGAATGGAAGGTACCGGGAAATAACCATTCGAATTCTGTAGACAAAAAAAGACAGATCCATCGCAATATGCCATTTACAGCCATGATGAAGCTTGTCTGTGAGATCATAATTTTTTATTTTTACCGTGTAAGATTTTTAGCTGATTAGTCATTAAATGAGATTCCTGATATGAAAACAAATCTTTTCGTTAGCATTTTTATAGCCGGCGCGATTATCTGCTCCTGCAATAGCAGATCAGACAATAAGACAGATAATAGTTCAGAGAATTTTATCCTGCAACAACCCGATGGAACCTTAACACTGAGGCTTGAGAAAGCCGTTTATTATAATAACGACGATGATCCCTCTGGGAACACCGCAGAGTGGAATGTGACCATTACGAAAACAGGCCGTTACAATGTCTGGTTGTCAAGCGCTACCCGCGACACGACAGATCTGAACTATACAAAGGATATTAAGGTTAATCTCCAGGACAGCCCGCTTGAGGCAAGCAAGGAAATCAACAGGATCGTGCGTAATTCAAATGAAGTCCTTCATCCTTATTACCAGGCTGATTCTTTTATGGGATCATTTTTTGTACAGGAACCTGGAGAGTATTACGTCCAGGTTATCAGCGAAAAAATAGTGTCTGAAGAAAACGGGAAAGAATCGGATAACATCAGACTTATGTCGGTTTTGCTCACTCCGCAAACGAGATAATCCCCCTCCATGTCGTATTTTACATACGGTCAACCCACCTGAATTTCTTGGAACTGTCTCCGATTTTCACGGCAATCGTAAGTTCGTGAGTTCCGTGTGTTGCACGCTGAATTTCATTTAAGGTGAAATCGTAAGAATACCCGACGAAAAATGAAGTCATATAGACCCTGCTGTTTACGTATCTTACCCCGATATTGGCAACTAATGACCCTCCCGTTCTGTAAGAGACACCTGTCCAAACGGTCTGTCCGTAAACATAAGTTAATCCAAGATCGGCCTGAGGCCTGATCTGCTCCGACATTTTCAGCAGTACTGAGGGTCTTAGTTCAGTTTTTATTCTGACGGGAAAAGTATATGATCCGAAAAGGTAATAATGTCTGTCAACCCTGAAACTCTGGTATGCATCATCACCAATCTTGGCGATAGCGCCGAGCAATTGCTGTGCTGAAAAACCAACATCATAATAGTGATTCAGAAGGTAAACCCCAAAATCTATATCAGGAACAAATATTCCTCTTCGCAGATTGTCATTTAGCCACGGCTCATCCGGATCCTTGAAGTTTGACTCATCAGCCGTAATGATAAAATGATAGCCGGTGAGGGCAAGCCCGAATGAAAGCTGCGTATAATCCTGAACCCAAAGATGGTAGGAATATGTGGTCTGGAAACCGGTTCTTGCGATAAGCCCGTGTCTGTCACTGAAGATATAACCTCCAAATCCCACTTTTCCTAAGGTTTTTGGCCTGTAGACAGTCTGATCAAAGAGATTTTGCTGAAGACGGTAACCTCTTTTAAGGAAACGGGTCTGATAGCTGAAGGAGTAGGTCTTCGGAGAACCGGGGTAGCTGGTCCATTGCTCACGTACCGTAAGATTAAAGCTGGTGAATCCGTCACTGCCCGCATGTGCAGGATTGATCAGGAACTTGTTGTATAGATACTGGCTGTACAGAGGCAGCTGCTGGGCAAATGACATCTGCCCCAGGAAAGTGAAGAATAATATGTATAATAATCTTTTCATACTCATTTAGATATCTACAATTGTTACGGCTCCGATAATCAGTTTGTATCCGTTCTTCAGTTCAATAGTATAGTGATATGCGTCAATTGGCAGCCTCTTACCATTGCTTGTACCGTTCCATGGCTGAGGATAACCCCGTTCAGATCTCCATAGATGCTGTCCCCACCTGTTGTAAATATTGACTATAACATCGGGATACAGATTTATATTGTCAATCTCCCAGTAGTCGTTAATTCCGTCGGCATTGGGTGTTATTGCATCCGGTATGATGAGACAGTGATCATGTACATACCCTACCCGTACCGTGCCTTCGACCATGCATCCGTTCCCATCTGTAACGATCACAGTGTAGACACCGGTGGAAGCATTTGCCAGGTTCCTCTGGGTTGTGCCATCTGACCACAGATAGGCATAATCACCTGCCGGAACTCCTCCCGTGACGGTCAGCCTGACCTCTCCGTCAGTCAGTCCATCACAATATGGATTAGTTACCTCGAATGAAAGCCTTATGGGCTCAGGATCAGTCAGTTTGATCGAACCCTCGGCCTGGCAATTATTCGCATCTATTATTAATACTTTATAGTTCCCGGCGGAAAGGTTCTCCCTGGGGTTACCTATGATGCCATCGATCCACAGGTAAGCAACCGAACCCACGTTATTCTCCGGTACAACAGTGATGGAGCCCGTAGTTCCTCCGTCGCAATTGATATTATAAGCTCCGTCGTAACTGATCGATGGGATAAGGGTCATGCCGAGCCGTTGGGGTTCAATGAGCATAAATGTTTCTGTGACGCTGCAGTTATTTTTGTCGGTAATTACTACAGTATATTCCCCTGCAATCAGCCTGTTAATATTCCTGCTTGGGGAGGTAAATCCCGCAGGACCGCTCCACCGGAATGTGTAAGGAGCCAGATCAGGTGATGGATCGATTCTTATATACCCGTCAGACATTCCATAACAGCTTATGTTGAATCCGTTATAATCGGATATTTCAGTGGTATAGGTTATCCTCGGGTGTACCCATAATGTAATTGTGTCTGCAATTCCGTCACAATCTGCTCCGCCGTCATCAGGTATAATACGCGGTGTGAATATGTACTCCACTTTCCTGATTTCACGGCTGCTGTTTGTTAAAGTCTCGGTAAGGTCAGTTATTTCAGTATAGGTTCCGCCAGCGGTGTTTCCACCTATACCTTCATCCGGGGTTACGGTAAGGTCGTAGACCCACAGGCCCCTGATCGCACCAAGCGGATTACTGACGGAAATGATCGTACTCTCACCGTAACAAACGGTCGCTTTATCTGTGCTGACTTCAATCTCCGGCGTCGGATTCACCCATACTTCAGCGGTGAACGGCATCAGGTTGCAGAGGCCGTATACCTGCGGCATAATGGTGTAAATGACATTATGAGCTTCATTGTCAGAGTTGTCCAGGGCCTGTTCAATTACGGACAGCTGGCCTGAATCATCACCTGAAGCTCCTGTTATCTGTGTTGGTGCATCTACGGTCCAGGTCCATGAGGTATTGGGAATATTATTTGTCAGCTCCAGACTGATCGTTTCTCCGTCACAGATCACATCTGCAGCCGGGACAGCAGCAGGATTCGGAACGACTGCGTAGTTCACGGTTACCGTTGCGGTACAGGTGCTGACATTACCGGAATAGTCGGTAACTGTGAGAGTTACAGTATTAGGTCCAAGATTGGTGCAGTCAAAGTCGGTTACATCAATTTCCATCGAAGCAATAGCGCAGTTGTCGAAGCTTCCGTTATTGATATCCTCTGCAGTTATTGAGACAGTTCCCGTCTCAATATCAAGATCGACTGAAATATCCCTGCATATTGCCACCGGATCGGTATCATCCGTTACGGTTACGGTAAAGCTGCAGGATACGGACTCGCCCAGTGCATCGGTAACGGTATAAGTTACAGTAGTTACTCCCATGCTGAAGATATGACTGCTGATATTGTTTAAATTATCAGCCGGAGATTCTGCGATTATCTCTCCTCCCATTTCCATGATCCAGGTGAGAGCAACTACGTTATCATTGGGATCAGAATATGTAGCCAGGAGTCCTTCGGAAATCTCAACGTCACAAGTAGTCTGGCTGGTACTGGTGAACAGATCCTGCGGACATGTTATTACCGGAGGCTTGTTATCAAGACCAATGATCACTGTACCGGATGCAGTAACCTCAACCCCGTTCGGGGCTCTGCCTGCAGCAGTTGCCGTGTTGCTTATGCTGCCCTCGAATATATCATCTATAGTAACTATATGTGATGCAATACATGTTACACTGTTACCCGGGGCAAGAGTGTAAGGCGCTCCTGAACAGGTAAGAACAGCGTTCGGATCACTCAAATCAACACCGGTTATGGTAACATTACCCGTGTTGGTAACGGTGATCTCGTATGGAATAACCTCGCCTGCTGCTATATAGCTGGTCGTTGTGGTTGACTTGGTTACAGTCAGCTCAGGTATCTGAATCGGAGGTACTGTTTCTGTATCCTCAGCGGGATCGATCGTACCTGAAGGAGGATTGCCGTTCACTGTTGCGGTGTTGGTATAGTGGCCGGCATCAATGTCTGCCTGGGTTACGGTGTAAGTTGCAGAATAACGCCATGTCTCAGAAGGATCAAGCCTGTTATTTCTGTTAGTGTCACCTGAAATATACCTGATGGTGCCTGGATTGGCTCCCGGATCGGATACAACTAAGTTACTAATGGATACATTCCCGGTATTATCAATGGTTATATTATAGTGAATTATATCGCCCACCTTATCAAAGCTTGTTTCTTCTGCTTCTTTGGTCAGGGTCCAGTCTGCTATCTGGTTGGCAGTAACGGTTTCACTGTCTGAAGCGGAGTAATTGGCTCCTCCAAACCTGTAGCTTGCATTAACTGTATTATCTATTCGGCCTGCATTGAGATCGTTCTGAGAAACAAAGTATGTCGTTGTTATTGACTCTGAACTGCCCGGAGCAAGTTCTGAAATTGTCTCATTAAGACCTGTTAACGGATCTGTTACTCTTATGTTTGTGAGCGTTACGTTGCCCGTGTTGGTCACGGTAATGGTATATGTTATTTCTTCGCCAAGAACCGAGTAGTCATCCTGTGCTGCTGCTTTGGATATTTCAAGTGCCGGTGTCTGCCGTGCAGGAACGCTTTCACTGTCAGATTCACTATAACTGACACCGTTGTATCTGTAGTTAGCAGTTGCAGTATTATTTACACGTCCGCCATTTATGTCATCAAGAGTAACAGTATATGCAGTTTCTATAGTGACAGCATTTGCAATGCCCGGCAATAGTGTTGCAATGGTCTGGTCGAGACCTGTGAGCGGGTCGGTGACGACAACATTTGTGAGGGTAACGTTACCGGTGTTGGTAACAACGATAGTGTAGTGTATCACATCGCCAACGGCTGAGAAGCTGGATTCAGCAGCAACCTTTCTTATAGTCAGCTCAGCAGTTTGCAGGGCCGGTACTGTTACGCTGTCAGACTCTTCGTAATCTTCTCCATTGTATGTGAACTCAGCTGTGGCGGTATTTTCTACCTCACCTTCGTTAAGGTCATCGAGGGTAATTGTGTATGTTGTATTGATTGTAACGGCATTAGCTGCGCCTGGCAGCAAAGTTGCGATGTTCCGCCTTAGACCTGTCAGCGGATCAGTTACCAGGACGTTGGTGAGAGTAACATTACCGGTATTTCTTACAACTATGGTGTAGTGTATCACATTTCCAGCGGCTGAGAAGCTGGATTCAGCAGCAACCTTTGTTATAGTCAGGTCAGCGCTCTGGAGGGCCGGTACTGTTTCAGTGGCAGATTCTTCATAATCTTCACCGGCGTAAGTGAACTCAGCTGTAACGGTATTTACTACCTCTCCCTGGTTAAGGTTATTGAGAGTTACAGTGTATGTTGTATTTATAGTAACGGCATTGGCTACGCCCGGTAGTAAAGTTACTATGGTCCGCCTTAGACCTGTGAGCGGATCGGTTACAAGGACGTTGGTGAGAGTAACATTACCGGTGTTTGTAACAACAATGGTGTAGTGTATAACATCGCCAACGGCTGAGAAGTTTTCTTCTGTGGAGACCTTTGTTATGGTAAGTGCAACACTCTGCAGAGCTGGTACTATTACACTGTCAGACTCATCGTAATCTACATCATTATAAGAGTACTCAGCTGTCACGGTGTTATTTACCTGTCCTGCGTTGATGTCAGTGATTGTTACAGTGTATGTTGTATTTATTGTAACGGCACCGGCTGCGCCCGGCAGCAGAGTTGCGATGGTCTGGTCGAGACCTGTGAGCGGATCGGTGACAACTACATCAGTGAGTGCCACGTTACCGGTGTTGGTTACAACGATGGTGTAGTGTATAACATCGCCAACGGCAGCGAAGTTTTCTTCTTCGGCGGTCTTTGTTATGGTCAGGGCAACGCTCTGGAGGGCCGGTACTGTTTCAGTTGCAGATTCTTCATAATCTTCACCGGCGTAAGTGAACTCAGCTGTAACGGTATTTACTACCTCACCTTCGTTAAGGTCATTGAGAGTTACAGTGTATGTTGTATTTATTGTAACGGCACCGGCTGCGCCCGGCAGCAGAGTTGCGATGGTCTGGTCGAGACCTGTGAGCGGATCGGTGACAACTACATCAGTGAGGGTCAGGTTACCGGTGTTGGTTACAACGATGGTGTAGTGTATAACATCACCAACGGCTGAGAAGTTTTCCTCTTCGGCGGTCTTTGTTATGGCCAGGGCAACGCTCTGGAGGGCCGGTACTGTTTCAGTTGCAGATTCTTCATAATCTTCCCCGGCGTAAGTAAACTCAGCTATAACGGTATTTACTACCTCACCTTCGTTAAGGTCATTGAGAGTTACAGTGTATGTTGTATTTATTGTAACGGCACTGGCTGGGCCCGGCAGCAGAGTTGCGATGGTCTGGTCGAGACCTGTGAGCGGGTCGGTGACAACTACGTCGGTGAGGGTCAGGTTACCGGTGTTGGTTACAACGATGGTGTAGTGTATAACATCACCAACGGCTGAGAAGCTGGATTCAGCAGCAACCTTTGTTATAGTCAATTCAGGAGCCTGTGATGCGGTAATAGTTACCTGGTCGCTATCTGAGACAGCAGTCTCATCGAATACTCCGTCAGCGGAAGCTGTGTTTATTACACTGCCTGCATCGATGTCACCCTGTGTGATGGTGTATGTCTGGGTGTAAGACTGTGAAGCTCCGGGATCGAGAGCAGCGATGGTCTCACTGAGTCCTGTCAGCGGGTCAGTGACCGTTATGGCAGT
>DIKJ01000175.1:0-13129 GCA_002424525.1 Bacteroidales bacterium UBA5621
AGTGATATCTCATCCTGCACAAACACGTCGCTGACAAGAAACTCCCTTCTGATCCTTTCAGTATCGTAACCTTTAACATCAGCCGGATGACCGGCATATCTCAGCTCAGTTTTCATTAATGATTTTTTAATTAATTCACAGATCTGTATTTACAAAATTACACAGTTTGCGAACATTCGCAACTTTTATGCAATCCTGTTTTGAACATGAGGTCCGGTCAGACAACACATTAATTCACCTTTAAAATCCATCTCATTTTTTGTAATTTTTAAAACTAAATTCCATTTTTCAGGTCAAAGACCTGATTTTTTTACCTATATTACACCCTCAAACTTCAATTACCGGACCCGGGAAAAAGTGCAGGAATGCCATGACAAAAGAGACGGCATCGGGGATGAATATTTACATCATGGCTGTTTCCCCGCCATGGCAGGACAGGCTTTCCGATCAATGAGAAATAAAAATTATATACTGATGAAACCATTTATCCATGATGATTTTCTCCTAGGAAACAAAACTGCTGTAAGGCTTTACCATCAGTATTCAGAGAAACAGCCGGTTTTTGATTATCATTGTCATCTGTCACCATCTATGATCGCCGGCGATTTTCAGTTCAGTGATATCGGCCAGGCCTGGCTCGACGGCGACCATTACAAATGGAGGGCCATGAGAACCAATGGTATTCCTGAGAAGTATTGCACGGGAGACGCCTCAGCAAGAGACAAGTTCATCAGATGGGCCGAAACTGTTCCGGCAACTCTCGGCAATCCGCTTCATCACTGGACTCAACTGGAGCTTGCAAGGTACTTCGGGATTTTTGATCTCTTATCCCCTGCCACGGCATCAGGAATTTATGAAGAGGCATCAACACTGCTTCGGACAAAGGAATACAGTGTCAGGTCGTTGTTAAAAAAGATGAATGTGGAAATCGTGTGTACCATCGACGATCCTGCAGATACGCTTGAGCATCACAGGCAAATGAAGGGATCATTCGAAATTATTGTTCTTCCGACTTTCAGGCCTGATAATGTTATCAAGACAGATGACACTGAAACGTTCAGGGCGTATATATCGAGGCTTGAAGCGGCTTGCGGGATGGCAATTACAAATCTCGACTCGCTTCTGGAAGCACTCGACACCAGGCATGCCTTCTTTCACGAAAACGGGTGCCGTCTGTCGGATCACGGACTTGATCGCTTTTACTTTACATCCTCAACGAACGGAGATGCCAACTCCATATTCAGGAAATTACTCAATGAAGGAACGGTATCGGTTGAGGAGACTGAAAAGTACAGATATACTGTAATGCTTGAACTATGCAGGATGAACCACAAAAGAGGCTGGACTCAACAGTTTCATGTGGGGGCCATGAGAAACAACAACGCCAGGATGTTCCGCCTGATGGGCCCCGACACCGGGTGGGATTCAATAGGGGTTCCCCAGGACGCCCTTAAAATGTCAAAATTCCTTAATGCACTCGACAGTTCCGACCAGCTCGCAAAAACCATTCTTTACAATCTTAATCCTGCAGACAACGAGATAATGATCACCATGGCAGGAAATTTCAATGACGGAACAATAACAACAAAGGTTCAGTATGGACCGGCATGGTGGTTCCTGGATCAGAAAGCAGGCATGGAAAAACATCTCAGGGACCTGGGAGCCCTTGGGTTACTCCGGAGATTCGTTGGGATGGTAACCGATTCAAGAAGCTTCCTTTCCTACCCACGACATGAATATTTCAGAAGGATAGCCTGTAATTTCATCGGAGAAGAGGTAGAAAAAGGTCTTATACCTGATGATGAGGAGCTTGTAAGACCGCTGATTGAAGGAATTTCATACAGGAATGCCAAAGATTATTTTGGATTCGGGGGATAATTTCATTGTACAATATAATGTCAACTTTATCATATATGGATATTCTTAATATTAAAGACAAAGTAGCTGTTGTCACCGGGGGTGGAGGAGTCCTTTGTTCAGAAATGGCAAAAGCCCTTGCTTCAAATGGTGTAAAAACAGTTATTATCGACTTAAACAAGGATGCAGCAGAGTCAATTGCCCGTGAAATAGAGAATGAATATGGGATAACAGCTCTCGGGCTGTCGGCAAATGTTCTCGAGAGGTCCTCCCTTGAAGCGGCGAAGAAAGAGATCCACAACAAGTTCGGACCGGTCGACATTCTCGTTAACGGGGCAGGTGGCAATTCCCCTACCGCAACGACTAAAGTTGAAAAAATGCTTGGCACGGAAAACCCGGAGGATACGTTCTTCGGTCTGCAAACTGAAGGGTTCGACAAGGTTTTTGATCTCAACTTCAAAGGGACCCTGATCCCCTCGATGGTCTATGCTGAGGATATGATCCACCGGCGATCAGGGGTTATTGTGAACATATCTTCAATGAATTCGTACAGGCCTCTGACAAAAATAGCTGCATATTCTGCTGCCAAAGCTGCTATCAATAATTTTACCCAATGGCTGGCTGTCCATTTTTCAATGACGGGGATAAGGGTCAATGCAATAGCACCGGGTTTTCTTCTTACCAACCAGAACAGGTTCCTCCTGGTTGATGAAAAAAGCGGTGAACCAACTCCGAGAGCAAGGAAGATACTCAACAGCACGCCTATGGAGAGGTATGGTACTCCGGACGAACTTACAGGCACACTCCTCTATCTTGTTTCCGGCATGTCAAAATTTGTCACCGGTGTAGTTATTCCGGTCGACGGGGGATTCAGTGCTTACAGCGGAGTATGATAGCTGAGGGAGGGGAGCGGGGCTCCAGCCTTCGCCAAGGCTTCGGCCTTCGGTCGTCGAAGTCGACCTACGGCCGACGAAGACGGCTGGCAAAGCAGGGAGCAGGGGGCAGAGAGATCAACCAACAACCAGCAATCCGGGGGAATTATCCCGGGCTCTGATCGTTATTAGAAACTGAATTTAAATAAAAAAGGAAGATGATATACTATCAGTCGGGTTCTGAATATACGGTAATAAGCGCCAATGATCTTGAATATGGCATTTATTCCGCTTTAATCAGGCTGGGAACCAGGGAGAAGGTGCTGGTGATACCGCCGGATTTTACGCGTTTTCATTCCAGGGCAGGAGATATAACCACCCTGATCTGGAAATATTACAGGGATAAGGTGAAAGATATCCTGCCGGCGCTGGGAACACATGCACCAATGACCAGTCAGGAGCTTGCTGAAATGTTCAGGGATGTCCCGGAACAATTGTTCCGCGTCCACGACTGGAGGAGAGATGTTGTAACTGTCGGCACCATACCGGGAGAATTTGTTTCAAAGATCACCAACGGTGCCATCGACTATTCATGGCCGGCACAGCTGAACAAACTTGTCTGGCAGGGAGGACATGATCTTATATTGTCCATCGGCCAGGTTGTGCCGCATGAGGTTGCAGGGATGGCCAATTACAACAAAAACATCTTCATTGGCACAGGAGGAACCGAAGGGATAAACAAAAGCCATTTCGCAGGAGCTGTTTACGGAATGGAGAGGATGATGGGTAAAACTGATACACCTGTCAGAAAGTTGCTGAATTACGCCTCCTCAAATTTCACATCCAGGCTACCCGTTGTTTATGTACACACGGTGATAGGACGTGACGACAGTGGCAAGCTGGTGATAAGGGGTCTATACATTGGCGATGATGAGGAGGTTTTCAGGCTTGCCGCAGAATTGTCACTCAAGGTAAATTTTACAATTCTTGAAAAACCTCTTAATAAAGTTGTTGTCTATCTCGATCCGGGAGAGTACAAGAGCACATGGCTTGGCAATAAAAGCATATACAGGACCCGCATGGCCATGGCCGATAACGGGGAACTTATCGTTCTTGCTCCCGGGCTGAAAGAGTTTGGCGAGGACAGGGAGATAGACCGGCTGATAAGGAAATATGGTTATTGCGGAACCCCTGCCACTTTAAAATATACCAGGGAGAACGAAGATCTCCGCAATAATCTTAGTGCAGCAGCACATCTTATTCATGGCAGTTCAGAGGGAAGGTTTTCGGTAACATACTGCCCCGGGAACCTGTCGCGTGAAGAGATTGAATCGGTACACTTCAATTATGTTGATCTGGATTCAGCGTTAAGGAAATATGATCCCGGCAGGCTGAATGATGGTTTTAACAAGCTGGTCGACGGAGAAGAAATATTCTTCATATCGAATCCTGCCCTCGGGCTGTGGACGGCAAAAGAACGGCTTGCAGAATGATTAGCTGGGGGATTATAGGCTGTGGCATGGTAACTGAGGTTAAAAGCGGCCCTGCGTTCAATAAAGTAAAGGGATCACGGCTCGCTGCGGTCATGAGAAGAGATGCAGCACTGGCCGGGGATTATGCCAGAAGGCATAATGTTCCGAAGTATTATGATGATGCAGATAAACTCATCAATGATGATGAGGTTAACGCCGTTTATGTTGCCACACCTCCGGGAAGTCACGCTGAATATTCGATAAAGGTCCTGAAAGCAGGAAAACCAGTTTANNATTGAGAAGCCGATGGCTCTCAATTACAGGGAATGCATCAGGATTAACCGGGCGTCAGAAAAATACAGAGTGCCGGTATTTGTTGCCTACTACAGGAGAACCCTTCCGGGTTTCCTGCTTATAAGAGACCTGATCGGAACCGGTGCCATCGGAAAAGTAAGGTCTGTACAAGTTCAGTTGTTCAAAGCCCCTTCAGCGGAGGAAAAAGCGGGAAAACTTCCATGGCGTCTTTTACCGGATATATCCGGCGGGGGACATTTCTTTGATCTCGCCTCACACCAGCTCGATTACCTCGATTATCTTTTTGGCCCGGTCAGGAAAATTGTCTCCCTGGCGCTTAATCAGGCTAATCTGTATGATGCTGAGGATTTTGTATCTGCATCATTTATTTTTGACGGCAATATTCCCGCCACCGGAACCTGGTGTTTCAGTGTTTCGCAGGAATCCGCACGGGATTCCCTGGAAATCATTGGTGATAAGGGAATGATCCAGACCTCCACCTTCAGTTTTAAACCAATCATACTTACAAATGAAGATGGCCGTCAGGAATTCGTCAACGAAAGGCCTGAAAATGTCCAGTTTTACCTTATTGAGCAGGTCGTCAATGCCCTGTCAGGCAAAGGCACTGCTGCCAGCACGGGGATAACGGCTGCCAGGACCAGCAGGGTAATGGACGAGGTCGTGAAAGAGTTTTACAGAAAGACAAAAGACAAAAGACAAAAGACAAAAGATAAAAGATAAAAGTAAAAAGGTAAAAGGTAAAAGTAAAAAGGCAAAAGATAAAAGTAAAAGATGAAGAGCGTAGCAACAAAATTCCGCAAGTGCGACAAGAGTTTAAACTAACATAAATGATTATGGAAAAACTTTCAGACATAGGGTTGATAGGGCTGGCAGTTATGGGAGAGAACCTGGTGCTCAATATGGAGAGTAAGGGTTTCCGGGTGACGGTTTACAACCGTACCCTTGAGAAGGTCAGTGATTTTCTGGCGGGAAGAGCCAGGGGGAAAAAAATAGTCGGGGCATATACCATAGAGGAGCTGGTAAGCTCACTCTCCCGGCCCAGGAAGATAATGATCATGGTTAAGGCAGGCAGTGCCGTCGATGATATGATCAATACCCTTATCCCCCACCTTGAACCAGGGGATATAATTATCGACGGAGGCAACACTCATTTTCCTGATACCAACAGGAGGACAGCACTTGTTGAGAGCAAAGGATTGCTCTATATCGGCACTGGTGTTTCAGGAGGAGAAGAGGGTGCTCTCCTGGGACCCTCAATAATGCCCGGAGGATCCAGGGCAGCCTGGCCGGCTGTAAAACCAATATTTCAGGCAATCGCCGCAAAAGTTGAAGACGGTTCACCCTGCTGTGACTGGGTTGGTGAGAACGGTGCCGGACATTTCGTCAAAATGGTTCATAACGGGATCGAATACGGGGATATGCAACTCATCTGCGAAGCCTATCAGATAATGAAAGATCTTTTAAAGATGAGCGCGGACGAGATGCATGAGGTTTTCAGGGAGTGGAATGAGGGGGAACTCGACAGTTACCTTATTGAAATTACCAGAGATATTCTTGCCTATAAAGACAGTGACGGAGAGCCACTTGTCGACAAGATACTTGACACTGCCGGCCAGAAGGGCACAGGTAAATGGACCGCGGTTGCAGCACTTGATCTTGGCATCCCCCTGACGCTGATAGGTGAAGCTGTATTTTCAAGATGTCTTTCGGCAGTGAAGGATGAAAGGGTCATTGCATCCAGTATCCTGGGTGGTCCGGACAAAATGTTTTCAGGTGACAGGAAGGAGTTCATCAACGACGTCAGAGAGGCCCTTTATGCATCAAAGATCGTCTCCTATGCCCAGGGGTACACCCTGATGCGGGCTGCTGCCGAAGAGTATGGCTGGGATCTCAATTACGGGGGTATAGCCCTTATGTGGAGAGGCGGGTGCATAATCAGATCTGTCTTCCTTGGCAAGATTAAGGAAGCATATGAAAATAATCCGTTACTGACAAATCTCCTGCTCGATCCTTTCTTCAGCGATAAGGTTGAAAAAGCTCAGAGAGGCTGGAGAAACGTGGTATCGTCAGCTGTAACGGCAGGGATACCGGTCCCTGCGATATCGTCAGCTCTCGGTTATTTCGACGGATACAGATGTGCAAGACTGCCTGCCAATCTGCTGCAGGCACAGCGCGATTACTTCGGTGCACATACGTATGAACGAACCGACAGACCCAGAGGTGAGTTTTTCCATACCAACTGGACCGGACGAGGGGGTACAACATCATCATCAACATACAATGTCTGAAGTAAGAACTGCCGGATATCTTCCAATCTTTCAAAAAAAGGAGTGACTCAAAAAACATGAATGACAATGAAGAATGTTATGAAATGGCTAGTGACGATTACCCTGACTTTACTTTTTGGTTTATACTCCTGCCGGAAAGGTGATGGTACAACAACCTTAAAACTGGCACACAGTCTTGACCTTTCTCATCCCGTGCATAAAGGTATGGTATATATGGCTCAACGGTGTGAAGAAATCTCCGGAGGGAAACTGAAACTAGAGATTTATCCTTCAGGACAGCTTGGCTCTGAACAGCAATGTCTTGAATTACTGCAGATTGGCAGCCTTTCACTTACGAAGGTCTCTTCTTCAGTACTGGAAAGCTTTACTGACAACTTCAGGGTATTTGGTCTTCCATATATCTTTAAATCAACTGAACATGCCTTCAGGGTGCTCGACGGACCAATAGGGAAAGAGATACTGGCATCGTCAGAGCCTTTTCTTATAAAAGGACTATGCTTCTATGATGCAGGAAGCCGGAGCTTCTATACTCTCAACAAACCTGTCAATCATCCTGACGATCTCAGCGGGCTTAAAATACGTGTCCAGAAAAGCATTGTAGCCGTACAGCTGGTAAAATCGATGGGTGGTTCACCAACACCAATAGACTGGGGAGAATTATATACTGCCCTTCAGAGCGGAGTGGTAGACGGTGCAGAGAACAATCCGCCAAGCTTTTATACTTCAAGACATTATGAAGTGTGCAAATACTATTCGCTCAACGAACACACAATGGTGCCCGACGTTTTGGTAATCAGCCTGAAAGTATGGAACGGCCTGACAGATCAGCAGAAAGCCTGGCTCCAGCAGGCAGCCGACGAATCCGTTCCCGTCCAAAGGAAATTATGGAGTGAATCGGTGGAAGAATCTCTTAAGCTGGTCCGGGAAGCAGGCGTACAGATTACCTATCCTGACAAGGAACCTTTCGCTCAGAAAGCTGCCGGAATATACGAGCTATTTAAAGCTCAACCCGTTGTATACAGGTTGATTCAGCAGATAAGGGATGAGGAAGTGAAAACTGATGAACAAACCGATCAATATCCCTGACGTTAATAATAAACGATTAAAAGCATCGACAAATTAAAATCTACAAAAGATATGGCCTTTAACAAAGTTCTGAACAAATCACTGGAAGCCCTTCTGGTTTTACTGATGTCAGTACTGGTTATTGATGTCCTCTGGCAGGTAGCATCCCGTTATATTCTGTCCAATCCAAGTTCTTTTACAGATGAGCTTGCAGGCTTTCTCCTTATCTGGGTTGGTCTTCTTGGTGCTGCTTATGTTACAGGCAGAAACGAGCACCTTGCCATCGACATCCTGTTACAGAAGACCAGGGAAAGCCGAAAAAGGAATCTTCAAATGGCCATTTACATATGCATTTTTGTTTTTGCACTCGCGGTAATGTTTGTCGGAGGCACATGGCTTGTTTATACGCGGTTTTTGCTGAGTGTGCAGTCAGCTGCTTTACAGCTTCCCCTGGGGTACGTCTACATGGTACTGCCTGTCAGCGGTGCCCTGATAATGTATTATTCCATTTTCCATATGAGCCAGCTTAAGAGTAACAAATCAGAAACTAAATAAATTATGGAAGTTCTAATCCTGGTCTTATCATTTATAATCTTGCTTTCCATAGGCGTCCCGATAGCTTTCAGTATTGGCCTTTCAGGCATTATCACCATGCTTTTTTCGATCGATTCGATTCCGGCATTTACCACGTTTGCCCACCGGATGGCAACAGGTCTGGACAGTTTTGCACTGTTGGCCATCCCTTTCTTTATACTTGCAGGAAATATAATGAACTCAGGAGGCATAGCCATCAGGTTGATAAATCTTGCCAGACTTCTTGTCGGCCGTTTGCCGGGCGGTCTGGCAATGGTGAACGTAAGTGCCAACATGCTGTTTGGTGCAATTTCCGGTTCAGCTGCAGCCTCAGCAAGTGCTATCGGCAGTATTATGGCGCCTGAAATGAGAAAGGAAGGTTATCCTGACAGCTTCAGTACAGCCGTCAATATCACCTCTGCCACAACAGGTCTCACTATCCCACCGAGCAATATTCTCATAGTTTATTCTCTCGCCAGCGGAGGAGCCTCGATAACCGCACTTTTCCTTGCCGGTTATATCCCAGGCATTATGTCAGGTATTGCTATTATGCTTACGGCGGTTTCAATGCTTATTTACAAAACAAGGGGAGTCAGAGGTATCAGACGGATGCTTTCTAAACTTGCCCTGCTCACATTTTTTATAACAGGAGCAGCAATAGGTTTTAAATTCTTTTACAGCAACACTCCATCAGGGGTTCATAGAATAGTTTTCTCACTTCTGGGGCTCGCATTGCTGTCGTACCTGGTCGTTAAGATTATCAGGAAATGGGATAAGGCAAAATATGCCGCCAGAATATTCATAGACGCCCTTCCATCCCTTTTTATGCTTATCATAGTTATCGGGGGTATAGTGGCAGGTTACTTTACCGCTACCGAAGCATCGGCAGTAGCTGTTCTTTACGCACTTACCCTTGCGTTTATATATAAACAGGTAGGAATAAAAGACCTACCGGGTATCATTCTGAAGTCTGTCCGGACCACAGCTATTGTCCTTCTTCTGGTAAGCACATCCATTGGCCTTTCCTGGATCATGTCGTATGAGAATATACCACAAAACGTAAGTGAGGCTCTTTTGAACTTAAGCAATAATCCTTTTGTGATACTGCTGATAATAAACCTTATTCTTCTTTTTGTAGGCATATTCATGGACATGACCCCGGCCGTTCTCATATTTACACCCATTTTTCTCCCTGTGGTTACTACACAGCTTGGCATGGACCCGATCCATTTTGGCATTATTATGGTTCTCAATCTTTGCGTTGGTTTATGTACTCCCCCGGTAGGCTCAGTACTTTTCATTGGCTGCAGTGTTACCGGGATAAAGATTGAAAAAGTCATAAAACCGCTTATTCCGATCTTCGTCGCTATGATTGTCGTGCTCCTTCTTGTTACATATCTGCCGAAACTGAGCCTGTGGCTGCCGAATCTTGTGCTTAAATAGTTGCCGGATAATTTTATATCGCAGATAATCATTATATTATGAAAAATAAAATACCCAGGATGATAACACTAGGGAAATATTCATTTGGCCTTGGTGACAGGTTTGGTCACCAGGGGCATGCACAGCTAATGGCAATAATGGCTGCAGCAAAAAAGGGAGTCGAGATAACGCCCGTCTGGAACAAATCGAACAGGGAACATATTATTATCGGCACCCAGCCATACGATGTCAGGATTGAAGCTGACTCAGTGACGACAGAAGCAGGATTCAGGAAACCCTATTTCGTTGATGCAGATCACATCAACCTCGATACCGTTGACAGGTTCATCGACAGTTCAGATTTCTTCACGATCGATGTGGCATCCTATATCGGCAAGAGAGCTGATGATGTGGAAATAGAACAGTTTCTTTCCGGCACCTCCGGTTATGCAGGAAAAATTCATATTCCCGGAATAGATGATGCAGTTAAAATATCCGTTTCCGGGATAGGAGATATAGCTGAAAAGTACCTTTTCGCTGCCATAAAAGCCGGTGAAATATACAAAAAGATCGAAAAGGTAAAAGGAGCAGGCAATTTTGTTGCCGAAGTCTCGATGGATGAGGTTCCGTCTCCCCAGACACCGGTCGAACTCTTTTTCATCCTTAAGATGCTTGCCGGACGGAAGATCCCGCTTCAGACGATTGCTCCAAAGTTCTCAGGGAGGTTTAACAAGGGAGTCGATTATGCCGGAGACCCTTTACAGTTTGCCAATGAGTTCGAAAAGGACCTGCTGGTTATCGACTTTGCAGTTAAGGAGTTCGGGTTGCCCGGGAACCTGAAAATGAGCATACATTCAGGATCTGACAAGTTCACACTCTACCCGATAATCGGAGCATTGATCGCGAAACACGATAAGGGCATCCATCTTAAGACTGCGGGGACAACATGGCTTGAAGAGGTTATAGGGCTTGCAACAGCAGGCGGGGAAGCACTTGGTTTTGTAAAAGAGCTATATATGAAGGCGCTGGAAAAGAGAGAAGAGCTTTGCGCCCCTTATGCTGATGTGATCGGTATCGACCATTCCAGACTTCCTTCCGGAGAAGAGGTGTCGGGATGGAACAGCTCAAAGTTTGCGGGATCATTAAGACATATTCAGGAGAGTCCTGACTATAATTCCGATATGAGACAGCTGATTCATGTTGGTTACAAGCTCGCCGCTGACCGGATGGATGAATACTTCAGACTACTGGATGCACACAAGGATGTGGTTGCGGATTGTGTATTTGAAAACATTTACCACCGTCACATTTGCCGGCTGTTCAACTTGAACATTTAATAAGGCAGTTTCCGGAATCTGATGCCGTTAATCCATCGTCGTAAAACCAAAGACAGGTGCTGGATGGGTCAGATGAAAGTCGAAGACCACTATTTCATTCAGACCGGCCCTGAGCCAGACGCCGGGGCAGAATAATCTCTGCTGAGGCCCTATATTCCAGTAACGGCCAAGGTTGCGGCCATTTACCCACACAATTCCCTTCTTATAATTTGAAACGTCCAGAAACGTATCGCCAACCTTATCAATGAAGAAGTTGCCCTTGAAGAATATTCCTGGTTTACCTGTTGTTTTGGCCGACGACCTGAGGTCATAGACAAATTTATCAGTCATCGGAAGGTTATAAACCTGCCAGTTCGTCAGAGTCAGGCCATTGAGGGTTACGCTGTCGGTAATTCCCTTTCTGTCGATAAGATTCTGGCCAAAATTAATACGTCCCATTGCTTCGACCAGTAATTCAAGCACAGGCTTGGCGGAACTGCTCTCAGGGATCTCAATAGAGTTTATCCCTTCCCGTCTGTTGAGAGTTCCGATATATTTGCTGTCAAGAAACACGGTTGCATAATCATGCAGGTCGGCAACAGTCAGTGTGCCCTTCTTTTGGTCTATAAGTTCAGTTTTATAAAGGATAAGCCCATAATCCTGGCCGTATGCTTCGAAAGTCTTCGGCTGAACGGAGCTTACGGGTTTAGGGAGATTATCCCACAAGGGAGAAAAAACACCAAGGCCTATGACTGGTATCTCAATTGCAGGAATGGGTTCAGGTATCGGAGGTAATTTTTTCCCCTTCGGAAGATAGGAGGTTATCAGTTCGCGCAGAGCCGTATATTTCGCGGTGGGTCGTCCCTGTTCATCAACGGGAGCATCATAATCGTAGCTTGTCACATGGGGCTCATAGCCCCTGTTCCCTGAATTCGCGCCTGCAGTAAAGCCAAAATTGGTGCCTCCGTGTATTACATAAAGATTAAATGATTTCCTGTTGTCCATCAGGAACCTGACCTCCCTCATAAGAGTTGCAGTATCTGGTCGCGCCCACTTCTCCCCCCAGTGTGTCAGCCATCCGGGATAAGTTTCACTGCTGAATACCGGAACTCCTGGATTTATTCTGCCAGCCAGCTCCCAGTGAGAAGGTGCGTTGCCCGGATCGAGTCCCACAGCACATCCTGGAAGAGTCCCTGCCTCCAGCATATAATCCGTCGGTCCGTCGCCTGTAAAAAACGGAACATCAATTCCGTTTTTGAGCCATATTTCCTTTAATCGTGCCATATAATTACGGTCGGTTCCATAACTACCGTATTCATTCTCGATCTGCAACATAATGATCGGGCCTCCGCGTGTGATGAGCCAAGGTTTCAATTCTTCTGAGAGCCGTTTCATATATCGTTCAGCTGCAGACATATATCTTGCATCCATGGATCTGAGACTTATATCAGGAATTCTTAAAAGGTAAGGAGGTATCCCTCCCATCTCCCATTCTGCACAGACATATGGTCCGGGTCTGACAAGTAGCCACATTCCCTCGTCCCTCACGAGCCTGAAGAACTCCTGGATGTTGCGGTTCCCTGTCGAAAAATCGTAAATTCCCTCCTCAGCCTCATGGTAGTTCCAGAAGATATAAACACCGATTGTGTTACAGCCCATTGCTTTCGCCATCCTGATCCTGTGCCTCCAGTACTCAGCGGGAATTCTTGCAGGATGCATCTCACCGCTTATTATCTGGAAGGGCAGATCATTGAGCAGGAATTCCGTTTCGCCTAATCTGAAAGTATGTCTGGCTCTTTGTGCTTTTGCAGATGGTAGTGATCCCATCTGTATTATTATCAGGAAGAACATTATGTACCTGGTTCTCATTAGTGTATTTTTTATTTCTGTCTGAATTATCTAAATCTCAGGGGAGTCACACTTAGTATTCGCAATTCCTCATCCACCAC
>DIKJ01000175.1:13231-16217 GCA_002424525.1 Bacteroidales bacterium UBA5621
GCGTTCCTTGTCTACGCTCTACGCTCTACGCTTTCCGCTCCCATCTCCCCCTCTTTCTTCAAATTGCCTGAAAACTATATAATTTCCTGTAATATCCGTCTTTATCAGCCATCAGTTCGGAATGCGTTCCTTTCTCAACAATTTTTCCTTCCTCAAGAACAATGATGACATCGGCATTCTGTATAGTAGAGAGCCTGTGGGCAATAACCAGGGAGGTCCTGTTTTTCATAAGTTTCAGAATGGCATCCTGGACAAGCCTTTCCGATTCGGTATCAAGCGACGAAGTTGCTTCATCGAGAATAAGGATCGGTGGGTTGGCCATAATTGCACGTGCTATGCTTATTCGCTGTCTCTGTCCGCCGCTTAGCCTGTTTCCCGACTCTCCCACGCAGTATTCATAACCCTCCGCGGTTTCCATTATAAAATCGTGTGCATTCGCTATTCTGGCAGCGTTTTCAACACTTTTAACATCTGCCGGATCATCTCCGAAAGCAATATTTTCCCTGAATGTATTATTAAAAAGTATCGGGTGCTGGCTTACTATCCCCATCAGATAACGGAGATCCCTGATCCTCAGATCACGTATATCAATGCCATCGATAGTGATGGTTCCGCGGTCAGCATCCATAAAACGGGGAATAATATCGGCAAGGGTCGATTTTCCTGCGCCTGATTTCCCTACTAATGCCACCGTGGTCCCCTTTTTGATTTTCAGGTTAATATCCTGAAGCACCGGTTCCTGGTTATATGAAAACCATACCCCCCTGAACTCAATGGAATCATTGAATTCCGAAACGGGAAGAGCATCAGGCTTTTCAGTTATCTTCTCCTCGGCATCGAGTATCTGGTCGACCCTGTCGATTGATGCCATTCCCTTCTGGATGCTGAACCATGCGGTGGTTATGTTTTTAGCCGGTTGTATAATTTGTGAAAAGACTATCAGAAAGGCAATAAGTTTATCAGGGCTCATATTTCCGGCACCCCTGAGCGCGAGAAGACCACCGGCATACATAAGGATCATGACAACTATAGTAGCCAGGAATTCGCTCAGCGGGGAGGCAAGATAGGCTTTACGGGTAATTCTCTTAAAAATTTTCGAATATTTTTCATTTGTCTCGGAGAATTGCATTTCCATCTTATCCTCCGCATTAAAACCTTTTACAATCCTCAATCCGGTGAGTGTCTCCTCAACAACCGACAATAAACGGCCAAGATATTGCTGGCCTACCAGGGAAGATGATCTGAGCGTACGGCTTGCCCGGCCTATCAGCCATCCGCTTAACGGCAGCAGAAGAAGTGCGAAAACAGTCAGCTCAACGCTGGTGGCAAAAAGGTATATCACGAAGATCATGATATAGAGCGGATCCCTGAAAAGCATTGTAAGAGAAGCCATTACGGATATCTCAATTTCCTGGACATCATTTGAGATCCTGGTCATCACGTCTCCTTTCCTTGCTTCTGTAAAGAATGATAATGGAAGCCGGAGAACCTTCTCGTACATCTTTTTTCTGAGATCCCTTACCGTACATGATCTCATGTATGCCATGCTGTTGTTGGCCAGGAATATGAATCCGTTTTTAAAGAGGCTTGCAATTATCACTATAATACTGACAAGAAGGAGGGCCCCGGTTTCTCCATTCCTTTCGATAAAGGAATGAAGATAATATCTGCTGAAGGATCCAAGGTAATCCATATTCATCTGAAACTCGCCAGGAAAGGGAACAGCTTCAACCCTGTCGAAAAGTATTTTGAGGAACGGGACCACAAGAGTATAGGAAACCAGGGCAAATATTGCACTCAGTATGTTAAAGATTACGTTTTTAATTGCCGAATACCGGTAGGGAGCGAGGAATTTCAACAACAACCTTGTCTTGTTCATAGGTCAGCGGTCAGATTAAAAGCCTGTGAAATTCTGAGGAGTGATTGCCCTTAACTCTGTTTTCACTGTCTCACTGACTTCAAGGTCGTTAATGAAGCCCAGTATTGTTTCGCCGGTTATCTTCTTGTGTGTGCGGGTCAGTTCCAGGAGAGCCTCATAAGGTTTGTGATATCCCTCTCTCCTGAGGATTGTCTGAATAGCTTCCGTAACCACCACCCAGTTATTATCAAGGTCACTCTTTATTCTGTCGTAATTAACAATCAGCTTATTTAGTCCTTTGAGCATTGAGCTGAAAGCGATTATTGTATGGCCGATCGGGACACCTATATTGCGGAGAACGGTCGAATCTGTAAGATCGCGTTGAAGCCTCGATACCGGCAGTTTGGCAGAGAGATGTTCAAAAATTGCATTTGAATAACCCAGGTTTCCCTCGCTGTTCTCGAAATCGATCGGATTGATTTTATGAGGCATGGCAGATGATCCGATCTCTCCTGCTTTAATCTTCTGCCTGAAGTAATCGAGAGAAATATAAGACCACATATCGCGGGCAAGATCTATCAGTATTACATTAATTCTTTTCATGTTGTCGAAAAGTGCCGCCAGATTGTCATAATGCTCTATCTGGGTAGTCGGAAATGAGCGCCGCAATCCCAGGGTGTCGTTGATAAAACTGTCGGCGAATGTTATCCAGTCGATATCGGGGTATGCTACCTTATGGGCATTCAGGTTACCGGTTGCACCACCGAATTTTGCTGAGTAGGGAATCTGGCTGAAATATTTTGATTGCTCATCAAGCCGGGTCAGAAAGACAGCTATTTCCTTTCCGAGGTGGGTAGGTGATGCCGGTTGCCCGTGAGTCCGCGCCAGCATTGGGATCTCCCTCCAGTCGTCTGCGAAATTGGCGAGGGTCTCCCTGATTTCAAACAGCAGCGGGAAATAGATATCTGTCATTGCGTCCCTGAGAGACAACGGGATTGCCGTGTTGTTAATATCCTGCGATGTAAGCCCGAAATGTATAAACTCACTCCATCGTCCAAGACCCGACTGAAAGAACTTCTCTTTAAGGAAATATTCAACTGCCTTTACATCATGATTAGTTACTCTCTC
>DIKJ01000175.1:16243-21257 GCA_002424525.1 Bacteroidales bacterium UBA5621
GACAGGATAGTTCTCCTTCCGGAATTCCCTCAACTGTGGGAGAGGTATATCGCACAGAGCGATGAAATACTCAATCTCCACCAGAACGCGGTACCGTATAAGCCCGAATTCAGAGAAGTAAAGATCCAGATCACCTGCTTTCTGTCTGTACCTACCGTCGAGGGGAGAAACCGCAGTCAGAATATTTAATTCCATGGATTACCTTTTTAAGGTTTTGATTGTTATTCATACTATACAAAAGTAGTATTTTAGAGTTTGCAAAAAAATCGAAATAACAGTTCAGCCCTGTTGGCGACGATCATATGGATATTGATGAAAAAATAAGGATCTCAGCGGTGAGGTATGCGAATACCTATCCGTTCATTTATGGGATACAGGAATCGGGATTTCTGGAAAGGATCATTCTTGAGACCGATCATCCGGCTCAGTGTGCTGCCAGACTTGCCGCCGGAAGCGTTGATATCGGGCTTATACCTGTGGCAGCCCTGCCACTTATCAAAGATTACCGTATCATTACCGATTACTGCCTTGGCGCCTACGGAAAGGTTCGGACCGTTATGCTACTGAGCAACTGCCCGTTTGATGAGATTACGACTATATATCTCGACTACAGATCTGTCTCTTCGGTAACACTTGCAAAGATCCTTGCAGCAAAAGCATGGAAGAAGAAGTTCAGCTGGGTAACGACAACTTCAGGGTTTGATTTCGCAGGCATCAGAAATAATGAGGCTGTAGTTCTCATCGGCGATCAATGTTTCGAATATGAGAGTAAATTCCGATTTAAAACCGATCTGGCTGAGCAATGGTACAACTTTACAGGGCTTCCGTTTGCCTTTGCATGCTGGACAGCTAACAGGGAACTTGAAGGCTCATTTATTGATGATTTTAACAGGGCACTCGAAACAGGTGTTAATAATATCCCTGCTGTTGTGAGGAAATTTGGTGATAGCGGTATCATTAAGGGGAGTGACCTTATGCAATATCTTTCCATAAATATTGATTTTCATCTTAATAACGATAAAAGGAAAGCTATTGACCTGTTTCTTAATTATATGAAGGAACTATGAACAGACAAGAAGATTACAGTGATCTTTCCGTAAGGGATTATCGCAAGGGAGACTTTGATCAGATAGCCGCTGTGTGGGAAATAACTGAAATAGGGGGTCATCAGAGGGGTGACACCGAGAAAACAGTTGAGGAGAGCCTTCATCTGGGAGGCCGCATGCTGGTTATGGAATCCAGGACAACCGGCAGGATCTGCGGCACATCCTGGATGACTTTCGATGGCAGGAGGACACACCTGCACCATTTTGGCATTCTGCCCGCTTACCAGGGCAAGGGTCTGGCAAAACTGCTGCTGAAGGAATCACTCCGTCACATCAGTGAAAAAGGATACCAGGTCAAGCTCGAGGTTCAGACAAGCAACTTCAAGGCGATCAACCTTTACAGAAAAGCAGGATTTGAACATCTGGGTGATTACCAGGTTTTCATAATACGGAATGTCGCTAATTTATAGCATATATTGTCAGAACTGTTTTTTTGGTTACCTTTGAACAAGGTACTGACCTCAATGGAATATTCACAAAAATACATATCATGGCAAGAACCATAACTTTCAACGAGCTCCGGAAGATCAAAGACCAGTTGCCCTCCGGAAGTATGAAGAAGATAGCAGAGCAGCTGGATCTGAATGAAGAGACAGTAAGAAATTACTTCGGAGGGACAAATTTTGACAAAGGGCAGACCGTTGGAATACATTTTGAACAGGGACCGGGCGGAGGCATAGTTAAATTCGATGATACTACCATTCTTGATCTGGCTATGGAGATGATAACCTGCTGATCAGTCTTTTGCTTCCAGTATAAGCAAAAGACCGGTTCTTTTGCTTTTTTTTTGCTCCCGGGATTTTTTGCCGCGAAGCTTCAATGACCGGGGAGAGGGTATTACTCCTCAGATCAGTTTAGCAGTACAAATTCGTGCATCTCCTTACACTCCCTTATCTATGTGATGAAAAAAAATAATTGGATCAAAAATCGCAAAGAAGAAGATGAATCTTTCAGGTTCCGTTTATAACGCGGAAAAGAAATATCTTAATCTGCTTGAGGATTTTTTTGCCAGAACCTGGGGGGAAACAGTACTATGGTCCCATGACATAGATCATCACAGGCGTGTCTGGCAATTCGCCAGGGAACTTCTGGCAACTGTGTCCGGATTCAGTGCTTCTAACCCGCAGATATCACCTGAACAGCTTATAGTTGCCTGCTATCTTCACGATTTAGGAATGTCGGCCGATCCCGGAGCAGATCACGGGATTCTGAGCAGTCATTTATGCAAAAGGTTTCTCGATGAAAACAACCTTTCCGAATCTCAATTCGCTGAGACTCTGTCAGCCATCGAAAACCACGACAATAAAGAAATCCCTTATGCCTCATCGCAAAATCAGATACTGAAAATTCTTACTGCAGCCGATGATCTTGACGCATTCGGGTTTATTGGTATTTACAGGTATTATGAGGTCTACCTCGCACGTGGGGTCCCGCCCTGCGAAATAGGCCACATGATAAGTAGGAATGCGGGTCTGCGATTTACAAACTTCAAAGCGGCATTTGGTCCCTTCAGGGAACTGATAAGCAGACACACCGAAAGATATCTTATCCTTGACGAATTTTATAAGTTGTATAATACCCAGCTGTCAGAGAGGAATAATGTCAGCGAAACCGGTGGTGATTTTCCGGACGTGTTGAATCTGTTTTCAGAAATAATTGCCGGTAAAAGAACAGCGGATGAAATATCATACTTTAAGACCAAACACCAATATAATTCTCTGACAGACTGGTACATATCCGGTTTTATATCTGCACTTCGGGATAATTGAAATTATATATTCTATCAATATTATAGTATTAAATGCATATTATTGAATATGTATTTATACTATCTGATTTTTGGCATAAATGCCGAAGTAAACCAAGCATAATTACCAATGGTCCAACCAGATCCCTGGTTTAAATTTGACAGTAACTTAATCGAACCCATTATGCTTGATATACTTATCAGAAAGCCGGAACAAAAGAATTCCTCAGAATGCACCCTGAAAGTAAGTGAACGTGCCGACAAACCCCTGAAGAGCATCCTTAAATCGGTATCATGGCGTATCGTTGGAACGCTGGATACCATATTAATAAGTTTTATTATTACGGGGAAAGTCTCGGTTGCAATTTCAATCGGCACTGTCGAAGTGATCACAAAAACCATTCTATACTACTTTCACGAGCGATTATGGGCACGTATCCACAGCATAAGAATAAAAGGATGGCCAAAAATCAATTTAAAGAGATATGAGCTTGGACGAATTAAACAATCTTCTTAGAGGGAAAACGGCTCCTGAATCTCTGAAAGTTTTGATTGGCCGGTTCGGCGGAAATGTGATTTTCACAACCAGCTTCGGATTGGAGGATCAGGTCATTACGCATATGATCTTTGAGAACAACCTTCCTGCTCAGGTCGGAACACTGGATACCGGACGGTTGTTTCCGGAGACTTATAAAGTCTTCAATGAAACGTTAAAAAAATACTCGAAACCTATAACCCTGTTTTTTCCAGATCACGCAGCGGTCGAGAAGATGGTTACTGAAAAGGGCCCTTACAGTTTCTACTCTTCAAGGGAGAACAGGATTGAATGCTGCAGGCTCAGAAAGATATTACCGCTTAACAGGGCTCTTGAAGGAAAGGATTGCTGGATAACCGGGATCAGAGCTGACCAGTCAGACAACCGGCACGGGATGAACACCCTGGAGTATGACGATGAAAGAAAGCTGTTTAAATTCCATCCGCTTTTCAGCTGGACATTTGAGGAGGTCAGGAACTATGTAAGGGACCATAATATCCCCTACAACTCATTGCACGACAAGGGTTTTGTGAGCATAGGATGCGAACCCTGCACAAGGGTGGTCAGCGAGGGTGAGGATTTCCGCGCAGGCAGGTGGTGGTGGGAGACCGGCGGGAAGAAGGAATGCGGGCTGCATGTGGCTCAGGGCTCAGAGCTCAGGGCTCAGGGTGGACGCTGAAAGTTGGACGATAAACGCTAAACGATAAACGATAATAGATTTTTATGAACATCAATAATGAGCATCTGAAAGAGCTTGAGAATGAGGCGATCTTCGTGATGAGGGAGGTTGCCGCTCAGTTTGAGAGGAAAGTTATTCTCTTCTCCGGAGGCAAAGATTCAATAGTACTGGTTCATCTCGCAAAAAAAGCTTTCTGGCCGGCACGCATACCTTTCAGCCTGCTGCATATCGATACCGGTCACAATTTTGAAGAGACACTCGAATTCAGGGATAACCTTGCATCTGAGCTTGGTGTTGAATTGCTGGTCAGATATGTCCAGGATTCTATCAATAAGGGCAGGGTAACTGAGGAACAGGGCGTCAATGCCAGCCGCAATAAAGCCCAGTCGGTCACACTGCTCGATGCGATTGAGGAGCTCAAAATCGATGTGGCTATCGGGGGAGGCAGACGGGATGAAGAGAAGGCCAGGGCAAAGGAACGCTTCTTTTCCCACAGAAATGAATTCGGGCAATGGGACCCGAAAAACCAGCGACCCGAGCTCTGGAACATATTCAACGGCCGGAAAAACATGGGGGAACACTTCAGGGTATTCCCGATCAGCAACTGGACCGAACTCGATGTCTGGCAGTATATAATGAGTGAAAGCATCATACTTCCTTCCTTATACTATACACACAAAAGGAAGATATTTAGAAGGAACGATGTTTTCCTGGCCTGGGCTCCTTTTATGAAACTCAAGCCAACTGAAGAGGTTTTTGAAACAGCAGTGCGATGCCGTACAATCGGCGATATAACTTGCACAGGGGTTACACTTTCAGGAGCACAGACCCTCGAGGAGATTGTGTCAGAGATAGCAGCGACCAGGGTGACTGAACGTGGCGGAAGATACGACGATAAGAGGTCGGAGGCGGCTATGGAGGACAGGAAGAGGGAAGGGTATTTTTAG
>DIKJ01000175.1:21353-28677 GCA_002424525.1 Bacteroidales bacterium UBA5621
CAATAACGGTAAACATCAGAAAAAATGTTCTGAAGAACCGAGGACCGAGGACCGAGAACCGAGAACCATTACACCCGCTAACCGCTGAACCCTTACCTCATAACATTAATTGAAATACGGAAGCTGGAAAAGGAGATAACAATGAAAATAAATAACAACGGAAGTCAGAAGAGTTTGCTGAGATTCACAACAGCAGGCAGTGTGGACGACGGCAAAAGCACACTCATAGGCAGGTTGCTGTACGACAGCAAATCAATTTTTGAAGACCAGATGGAGCATCTGGAACAGTCGAGCAGAAGGCTGGGTAAAGAGGAGACTGACCTTTCCCTCCTGACCGACGGTCTGAGGGCGGAGCGCGAACAGGGAATAACCATCGATGTGGCATACAGGTACTTTGCTACCCCGGAAAGGAAGTTTATAATTGCAGATACTCCGGGACATATTCAGTATACGAGGAATATGGTCACGGGAGCCAGCACCGCCGACCTGGCAGTGATCCTTATTGATGCGAGAAAGGGTGTGCTTGAACAGACGATAAGGCATTCTTTCATCGCCAGCCTGCTCGGTATCAGGCATATTGTTTTCTGCATCAACAAAATGGATCTGGTTGACTTCAGCGAACCTGTCTTTAAAGATATCCGAAATGATCTGGCAAGAGTGGCAGATAAACTTGAGATTGAAGACCCTCACTATATACCCATAAGCGCAAAGAAAGGTGATAATGTGGTTGAACCGTCCGGGAATATGGAATGGTATAAAGGAAAAACATTCCTGAGGTTCATAGAGACTGTGGAGATTAAAAAGAGTAGAAACGGCGTCAGCCCCAGGTTTCCGGTTCAGACCGTTATAAGACCCCAGTCGTCTGAACACCACGATTACAGGGGTTATGCCGGGAGGGTTGCAGGAGGAACGTTCCGTCCTGGCGATGAGATCGTCGTACTGCCGTCCATGCTCAGGTCATCAATTAAAAGCATAAACGTTTATGAGAAATACGTGAATGAAGCTTCATCAGGCGATTCGGTGACAATAACTCTAGGTGATCAGATAGAAGCCGGGAGAGGAAGCCTGTTTGTTCCTCCCGGCAACATGCCCGTGAACAGCCACGAAATAAATATTATGGCTTGCTGGTTTAACGAAATTCCTCTGAGACCAAACGGGAGGTATATAGTCCGTAATTACTCATGCGAGGCAAATTGTATCATAAAGTCAGTAAACTATAAAATGGATATTAACACCCTCGAAAAGGATTTTACTGACAGTTCATTAACAATGAACGACATAGCTCATATTACATTAACAACATCAAAGCCACTTTTTTTTGATCCCTATAAAGAGAACCACATTACCGGAAGCCTGATCCTGGTAGATGAAACTACCAGCGAAACGGTCGCAGCCGGAATGATTACCTGAAGAATGTGCTAATTTTGGTGATCAATGAAATACATTGCTAAAGAATTACGCAGGCATCTGTACAGGACGCTAGGTGGTATAAGCGGTTATACCCTGGCTTCCTTCTTTGTCCTGATTATCCTGAGTATTTCAGGATCAAATAAAAGCGGCTCTACCGGGATACTTCAGAATACAGGCACCCATCTGGTGGTTTATATACCGACCGACAAGAGTAGCTGTAAAAGTGACCTGGTTAAAGGTGCGGTTATTGCTGAAGGGATGAACACTCTGATGCTCGATATAGACCTGTTATATACAATAGAGAAGATCGCAGGCGTGAAAGATGCTGCTCCTTACCTGCGTTATGAAATGTACCATGATGATTATGAAAAGTACATCTCAATTGGGGGAATCGATACTACCAGCCTGGCTACTTTTACCAGTGTATGTGCGCCTTCAAACATTGTTGATGGAAGGTTCTTAAGCCGACTGGATAATGAAATACTGGCAGAGGAGGCGTTTACCAAAGCCCATGGCCTCACGGTCGGTGATACACTGAAAATCTTTAATGGGAGAAAGGTCCTCACCGGAATTGTTAACTCAGGTATCAAACCGGCGAAAGCAGACTTTTATGCAACCATCGGGAATGTAAGATACCTCTTGCAGGAGAATCTACAGTGCCAGGCGCCGGGTTTCGATATGAACATTGTACTCGTTGAAGTTGAAGATCCCAGGGTCCAGGATCATGTAATCGGTGAAATAAGGAGCTTAATGCATAATTTCTCGGTTTCCACCTTTATGTGCTATGAGCCGGCATATAAGGTGATGAATATGATAAATAAAACATCTTCCGGCCTTTCACTGATGATATTCATCTTTCTTGTTTTATTCTCTGCCAAAACACAACTTACAGCAATCTTTGAAAGATACAGGGAGATTGGTATTTTAAAGTCATTAGGATGGAGCGACTCACGTATCAGCATGCAAATAATCAGCATTTCTGTAATACAGGCAACCATTGGTCTCGTAATTGGCTTTATTCTCGGGGTAGTTGTGATAAATCTCCTGAATAATCAGAATCTGATGCTCTTCGACTATATTGAGTTCCGGTTCAAGTATTCATTCATACCAATTGTGTTCCTACTTTCGGTAACAGGTGCCCTGATTGCCTCGATGTTTCCGATCTACAGGATTTTCAGGACCAAAGCAGGTGATATTTTTAACAGGTACATGTAAAGCAGAATGGCAATCGAAGATCTGAATAGAATAGTTTGTGAATCACTTACAAAAGAGTATGCCTCAAGGAGACAGACCACAAAAGTCTTATCCGGGATCAACCTGACAATTGAAGGAAATGAGATGGTGCTAATAAAAGGCAGGTCGGGTTCCGGAAAAACAACACTGCTTCACCTGATGGGTGGTTTAATCAGACCCACATCCGGGAAGGTTAAGATAGGAAGGTTCACAGTCTCTGAGCTTCCCAATCATGAGCTATGCACGTTGTTGTCAGACAATATCGGATTCATTTTTCAGAATTTCAATCTGATGCCGACCTATTCCATTTATGAAAACATAGAAATCGCTCTCGCCCCGAAAGGTTACGACAACAGAGAGACTAAAAAAATAATAGAGCCCCTTCTCGAAGAATTCGGGCTCACTGAAAAATCTTCAACGCTACCGTCCGAATTAAGTATAGGCCAGCAGCAAAAGGTTGCAGTTGTCAGGACAATTGCCAAAAAACCTTCCGTAATCTTTGCTGATGAGCCGACAGGTTCAGTAGATCCTGAAACAGCTGATGAGATAATTCAGTATCTTAAGAAGCTCAGGAAGGAGAACAGAAGCACAATAGTTATTGCCACACACGGTAGTTTTCCGGAAGAGCAGGCCGACAGGACTATCCTTCTCGAAAACGGATCCGTCAGAGTGTGATTGACTTTTCCAAATTAAAAGAGTTCCTGTTTAAACAAATCAATTCGATATCTGTTATATAGAAAGTGAAAAAAGGAATTTCCATATCACTTGCAGTATTACTGGTAGCAGCATTGTTCCGGTTTTCAATTGCCACTCACTTCTGCGGAGGTGAAGAGGTAAACACAACAATTTCACTTTCAGGCAAAAGTGTTTCGTGCTGTATGGAGACAGAGAATAGCGAGGATCCGTTACATGAAACCCGCTTAAGCTCACTTTGTTGTAACGATATCATTGCATCATATGCAGTAGCCAGCAAATTCACACACTCTCATATCGTAATTTCGAAATTGCTTCAAAATAATTCGCAGGTTTTCAGTAACCCCTGTGAAATGAATATTCATTCCCCGGTGCTTTCAGAAACGATAAGTACGAGTGTAAGACCTCCTGGTCTTTTAATGTCCACCAGCGTGGACCTCTCCGACATTTGTGTATTTCTTATTTGATCTGATCATCAAGTATAGTCAGACATTGTTCTGCTTTGTCTGATGTTTTATATCTGTTATTCAATTCATTTACTTAATTTTATAATTATGAAAATCATTAAATTAATTCTCACGATTGTATTGCTTACGGCAATCGGAACAGATGCATCATCCCAGGCTGACAAGAAGGCGGACGTTAAGCAAAAGACAGAAACAATTAAAGTATCGGGTGCGTGCGGAATGTGCAAAGCCCGTATTGAGAAAACTGTTCTTGCCGAAGGTGCGGCAAGTGCTGTCTGGGAAGAAAAGACACAGATCCTTACGGTTTCGTTCGATCCTGCAAAAACCAGCAAGGATGCATTGGCAAAGAAGCTGGCCTCGGTGGGACACGATGCCGATAAATATAGAGCTCCCGATGAAGTTTATGCGAAGCTCCCAGGATGCTGCCATTATGAAAGGGTCAAATAGAGTTCCTTTAGAGTTATTCTTAACTAATAAAATGTAAAACAATGAGAAAAAATCTATTAGTCATGAGTTTTGTTCTGATTTCAGCTTTCATCTTCAGCTCATGCGGACAAAGTCCAACCAAAGATAAAGCTGCAACAGAAAAGGAGGTTGCTAAAGTGCAATATACTTGCCCAATGCATCCCGAAGTCATCACCGACAAACCGGGTGATTGCCCTATTTGCGGGATGACCCTGGTTGAGAAGAAATAACCGGTTATTCAATTTTGTATCTGTAGACGAATCTTATTCAGATGATTAACCGTATTGTAAAATATTTCCTCGGGAACCGGTTGATAACTATTATCCTTCTGATTGCTTTTATTGTCGGGGGACTCGTTACTGCACCATTTAACTGGAATATGGGCTTTTTGCCCCGCAACCCGGTTCCGGTGGATGCCATACCCGACATAGGGGATAATCAACAGATTGTGGCCACAGAATGGATGGGTCGTTCGCCTAAAGACATCGAAGACCAGATCACATATCCATTGACTACTTCATTACTGGGGATCCCCGGGGTAAGAACCATCCGTAGCACCTCTATGTTTGGCATGTCGTTCATTTACATCATTTTTGAAGACAAAACTGAATTTTACTGGAGCCGGTCACGTATCCTCGAAAAGCTGAACTCACTTCCGTCGGGCACATTACCCCAGGGTGTTCAGCCCACATTGGGACCCGACGCCACAGCATTGGGGCAGATTTTCTGGTACACACTCGAAGGTCGCGATCCGAAAACGGGTAACCCGGCAGGCGGATGGGATCCTCAGGAACTACGTTCTATCCAGGATTACTTTGTTAAATATGCCCTTTCTTCTTCCGATGGCGTCTCCGAAGTTGCATCTATCGGAGGCTTTGTCAAAGAATACCAGGTAGATATCGACCCAAACGCCATGAGAACGTTTGGTGTTTCGGTAATGGACATTATGGATGCTGTTAAAAAAAGCAACGTCGATATTGGTGCTGAGACCATTGAAATCAATAAAGTCGAATATGTCATCAGAGGTCTGGGGTACATTAAAAATCTGGACGATCTGAAAGAAGCCGTTGTAGCTGTACGCAATAATGTACCGGTCCGTGTGGGTGATGTGGCCAGAGTAAATTTTGGTCCGGCCACACGCCGCGGCGGTCTCGACAAGGATGGAGCAGAGGCAGTAGGTGCTGCCGTGGTGGCCCGTTATGGTTCAAATCCGATGGAGGTTATCGATAATATAAAGAAAAAAATTGCTGAAATATCTCCCGGTCTGCCGCAAAAAACATTAGCTGACGGTACCGTTTCAAAAGTTACGGTGGTGCCTTTTTACGACCGCACAGGGTTGATAAAAGAAACCATTGGCACACTCGAATCAGCATTATCGCACGAAATACTTATAACTATTATCGTTATCATTATCCTGGTACTCAACCTGCGGGCATCAATACTGATATCATCTCTTCTCCCGGTAGCAGTGCTAATGACCTTTATTGTAATGAGATGGGCGGGTGTTGATGCCAATATCGTGGCATTATCCGGTATTGCCATTGCCATTGGTGTGATGGTGGATGTGGGCATTGTGTTTGTGGAGAATATCATCAGACACCTCGAGATGCCTGAAAACACTGAAGCCAGGGGAAAGCATCTGATCTCAGTGATCTATTCCGCCACTATTGAGGTCTCATCAGCAATAACAACAGCGCTTGCAACAACTGTTGTAAGCTTCCTGCCGGTATTTGCCATGCAGGCTGCCGAGGGTAAACTCTTCAGGCCACTGGCATTTACCAAAACATTTGCACTCCTCTCTTCTTTCCTATTGGGGATTATAGTTTTGCCAACCCTGGCAAACATTTTTTTCTCGATCAGGTTTGATAAACAAAGGGTTAAAAGAATTTTCAATACCACACTGATAGCTGCCGGTATTCTTTTTGTAATATTCTGGAGGCAGATCCCTGCATTGGCCCTTGTACTCATTGGTATTAATAATCTTCTTGAACACAGATGGCCTGAAAAACGGAAGAACCGGACCAATTACATTAATATCGCGATCACGCTGCTGGTTGCTCTCTGGTATCTTTCCACCACCTGGCTGCCACTTGGAGCAGGTAACAGCAACATTACGAACTATTTTTTTGTCGGAATACTGATTGCATTGATACTAGGGATTTTATTGCTGATAGTCCATTTTTACGTTCCGATACTTCGCTGGGCATTAAGGAACAAATGGAAGTTTATGGCATTACCCCTGATCACCATAGCTTTTGGGATACTTACATGGCAGGGAGTCGGTCGCATCTTTGGATTTATGCCAGAGCTGATAAAGAACACAACTGTCTGGCAATCATTTGCCCACACTTTCCCCGGCACAGGTAAGGAATTTATGCCTGCACTCGATGAAGGCTCTTTTTTGCTGATGCCTACAAGCATGCCCCATGCCGGGATTGAAATGAATCAGATATACGTTGAGCTGCTTGATAAACGGCTCTCCACCATACCTGAGGTAGAACTGGCTGTAGGCAAGTGGGGACGTGTCAATTCTGCTCTTGATCCGGCACCTGTCCAGATGTTTGAAAATGTCATCAATTATGTGCCTGAGTTTATCCTTGACGAGAATGGTCGAAGAATGGCGTTTAAGGTTGATAAAGAAGGCAGCTTTATTTTGAGGGACGGGTCTACTTATAATCCACGTCGCGACGGGTTCAGGAAAATAAGCCGTGAAGAGCTTACTCCCGACAGGAATGGGGACAATCTGCGCCAGTGGAGGCCTGAGATAAGAACAACCGACGATATCTGGAATGAGATAGTAAAGGTTACCAGCATTCCGGGTCTGACGTCAGCCCCCAGGCTTCAGCCTATTCAAACCCGTCTCATAATGTTATCGACAGGGATGCGGGCGCCGATGGGTTTAAAAGTGTACGGGCCCGATCTGGAAACCATTGAAAATGCAGGGATTGAACTGGAAGCGATGCTGAAGGAGGTACCATCTGTCCTGCCCGCCTCAGTGTTCTACGACCGGGCAGTTGGCGCCCCCTATCTCGAAATAAAACTTGATCGTAAAGCCA
>DIKJ01000148.1:0-17505 GCA_002424525.1 Bacteroidales bacterium UBA5621
AACTTTCAGGATCTCAACGTAATCATAATAATCCTGCTCATGCTGGTTGTTGCCGGTTTCAACATGATCTCAGGCCTTCTTATCCTGATACTGGAAAAAACAAACATGATAGGGATTCTCAAGGCTCTTGGCTCTGAAGATGTCACTATCAGAAGGATGTTCCTTTACCAGGCGGCATATCTGATCGGCAAAGGGCTTCTATGGGGGAACCTTATCGGTATCGGTCTGGCGTTTATCCAGCTTAAGACAGGGCTGATCTCACTCGATCCGACATCCTATTACATCAAGACCGTACCCGTGAATCTGGATCCTCTTCATATTATCCTGCTGAATGCAGGGACAATGGCTGCAATAATCTTTATGCTGCTCGTACCCTCACAGCTCATAAGCCGGATCACCCCGGTAAAGGCAATACGCTACGATTAGAAACTGAGACAAAATTCAGTTTCCTGAGCCGGTGCCGGCCTTACTTTCAGATTCCCTGCATCCTCCCGAAATTTCGTATTTTTCCTTGTTAAGATAAAATTTAAAGAACTTAAAACAAAGCGTAAATTTATTTTACGTATCACGTACAAATTATTTACATTTATTTAAGATTGAATATTCTATTAAGCTATATATCTTGCATTTACAATTCTGGCATCATTATAGCAACAGTAAAACCGGGTATAGTATTATAAGATATCGGATAATTATGAAATCTGCTATTCATGAAGTATCTGTTTAAAACGATCATCCGCAATTTTGTCCGGAATCCTGTAACCAATCTGATTAATTTATTGGGACTGGCAATAAGCCTGACTCTTGTGATCATTTTATCTGCTTATAGTTACAGCGAACTTACAACTGATAATTTTCACGAGAATGGCGAAAATGTCTACTTGTACCTCCCATCGGATGATCGGATCTATACGCCGGGGATCCTGAAAGAGAATATTGATCTACAGGTTCCGGGAGCTGAATCATCCATAAGAATTGCCGGCACGTGGGAAGCACCGGTATTTCAGGCTGACAAAAGGGAACCTGTTACCTCGGACCTGTTGTTTGCTGACCAGGATTTTTTTAAATTTTTTACCTTCAGGTCTGTTTACGGAGATCCTGAGTCTGCAATGAAAGAACCAATGACTGTTGTTATTACAGAAAAACTTGCAGGTAAGTTATTTGGGAATGAGAAAGCTTTGGGTGAAATTATTAGGCTAAATAACAATAAAGAACTTATTGTCAGAGCAGTAATTGAAGAGCCAAAAGCCAATTCCTGCCTTTCTTTCAGCGCGGTAGCTTCAATGGCCACTCAAAAAATTGTCCAGGGTGAAGGGGGTGAATTTACAGAATGGGGATGGTGTGATTTTCAAACTTTTCTTCTTTTAAATAAAGAGACCGATCCTGGTGAAACCGAAAAAACCATTCTGAAGATCATTCCTGAAGAGTTCAGGGGGGAATATGAGAATGCCAGGCTGGTTCCATTGAAAAAGGTCTACTTTTCAAACTTTATGCTATACGGGAATGATTACCTCGTGAGCGGAGATAAAACGAAGGTCAGGCTTCTGCTGCTGGTAGCTGTCCTGGTCCTGATGATTGCCCTCATCAATTTTATCAATATTTCATCGTCCCAATGGTTGAAAAGGATTAAACAAACCGGAATTTTGAAAATCGTTGGAGCCAGGTGGCCGGCAATACTCTTTTATATGCTCTCCGAGTCATTCATTTTCTTTCTGGCTGCTCTTTTAATCTCAATCGAAATCGTGATTTCAATCAATCCTTTCTTAATTGAATACACGGGGATTCACTTCAGTCAAAAATTAATCTTTACTCCCGGTTTCGTTTTTATTTCTTTATCAGGTATCCTTTTTCTAAGTATGATCTTAAGCATTATCCCCGCCTTAAGGGTCTCTTCCTCAAGACCAATTGATAACCTGAAGAATACTGTAAAACCAGATAAAATCAATTTCTCATTCCGTGGTGTTCTTGTGACACTCCAGTTTACCATAGCAATTGCTTTGATTGCATTTACTGTATTGGTGCAGAAGCAGGTCAGTTTCGGAAGCACGAGCCTGGGTTTTAACACAGATAATATCATCGGGATAAAGTTGACTCCTCAGCTGGACCAGAAAAAAGATGTTCTTAAAAAAATACTTATGGAAAAGCCGGTTGTGAATGACGTTTCCTTTACTCAGTTTTTCCCTGGTAAAGACATTTCACATTGGGCAACCCTGGTAGATCTGAGTGGAGAAAAAAAACAACTGGATTTTGATACTTTCAGTGCCGATGCAGCATTTTTTGATATTACCGGATTACACTTAATATCTGGTCGTTTTTATACTGACCAACTTTCGACAGATAAGGAGAAAGTTCTGGTCAATGAAACCTTCCTTCATGAACATCATTTAACTAATCCTCTGGGAATCAGGTTCGGGATGGGCAAACGCACTTTTGAGATTATCGGTGTCGTAAAAGATTTTCACTTCAAACCTGTTAGTCAACCAATAGTTCCGCTTGTCATAAGGAATGAGTCATATGCGTCACATTGCCTGGTAAGCCTCCGGCCAGTCAGCTTCAAATCGATGAATAGCCTGATCCAGGATCTAAAAATCACTGCTTCACAACTTTCACCCTCATTCCCCGTCGAAATAAGCTTTTTTGATCATGCTGTTGAGAATATGTATCAGTCGGAACTCAGGTTTCACCGTACTTTCTCCCTTTTTGCCGCATGTGCTGTTATTATCAGCTGTCTGGGAATTTTAGCCATGTCGTTCTCTTCATGCCAGAGTCGTGTTAAGGAAATCGGTATCCGAAAAATAAACGGAGCAAAAGTAACACAGGTGATGATCCTGCTCAACAAAGATTTTGCCAGGCTGGTGATTATTGCCTTCATGATTGCCACGCCTGTTGCCTGGTACTCAATGCAGAGCTGGCTGAACAACTTTGTTTACAAAACTGAACTCAGCTGGTGGATATTTGGTCTGGCGGGGATAATGGCTTTAATTATTGCACTGCTTACAGTCTCATTTCAGTCTTATAAGGCAGCAACGAGGAACCCTGTTGAGGCGTTGAGGTACGAATGAAGGGAACTGGAGATCTGTTAATTCTCCTTCGGAGGAATAATGTTCCTGTAATGCCAGTACCTGTCAAGGATCTCGGTAACAAAGGCGATCGATTCTTTTCCTCTGAAGAAGCCGCTTTTAACATCAGCATCGTTATAGTACTGCGGCTCGGATTTCTTCTGGAGCCACACGGCAACACTACCGTCCCACTTCTGCGGATCCATCCCATTCTTCTCTGCAAGAATCATTGCATCAAGCACGTGGCCCGGACCTGCATTATATGAAGCAAGGATGAACTTAAGCCGTTCATTTTCGTCTTCAATCTTCGTATCAAATATTGAATGAAGCCAGTTGATATACCTGGTTCCGGCCTTTAAATTTTCCTGAGGTGAAGATGTAATGTCAATCCCGTAGTTTGCACCGGTGGCTGGCATTAACTGCATGAGTCCGAAGGCACCGGCCCATGAAACAACATCAGGCATGAAACGCGATTCCTGGTAAATAAGGGATGCCAGCAGGCGCCAGTCCCAGTTGATGGTTTCGCTGTAAGTTTTGATCATTTCGTCCCATTGTGATACCCTGCCGGTATTAAGTGAGTAGTAATCGCTCCTGACCATCGCACTCGACCTGGAATTTCTGAAGTATTTTGCATACAAATAAGCATAAGTCCGGGTTCCTTTATATGATCTGATCCATTCATTAAGCTCGTGCAGGAGCAGGTCGGATTTCTCCTTTCGCAACCCCCATGCGATCTTCTGCGGAAAACTTACCGGCGTATTAACATCTATATCAGGATAATATGTGGAATTGACGCGCGCAAGGTTCTCATCGCAGACCGCCAGATCGATCTCCCCCCTTGTAACCAGTTTGATCAACTGTTCCATGTCATACGGCACCTCAATAATTGTTATTGAATCGCCAATTTCTGAAGCAAGTGCCCTCAGGCGCTCTGCGTGGGCAGATTTTTCCTGAACATAAACAGTTTTACCTGCAAGATCGAGCTGACTCCGGATAAGATTATTATCAAGTGTGGCCAGGGTCATGTTCCGCCATTTCTCAGGTTTACGCTGAACCAATACCTGTCGTGTTTCATCGATAGCTTCACTGAAAAGTATCTCTTTCTTCCTTGATTCATTAACTGTAAGTCCAATGGCAAGCAGATCGGCTTCGCCGGAATTCAGCATCTCAAAAGCACGACTGAGCTGATTCTCTGTCCTGATCTCAAGATCTATCCCTAAATAGTCCGAGAAAGCATTCAGCATTTCGTAATGAAAGCCCATGGGCTCACCCCTGTAAAGAAAATAGCTTGTCGAATTGAAATCGGTTATTGCTACCAGCTTACCCCTCTCTCTAATCTCATCAAGATCCGCTGTGTAGCGATTTTCAGGGGAGGCATGATTGCATGCCTGAAACAGAAGAACCGGCAACAGAAAAAGCAGAAGGAAAACAGAGTGTCTCTTTATAATATTATTGTTTTTGTCTGACATCATCTTTAAAATTTGCGGGTGCAAAGATACAACATTTTTTTAATCATAAAAAGTCCATGCGACTCCATACCGGAACATCCTGATATTCATAGGGTAAGACGGTATCATATAATAATCATAACCCGATATTCCTGAATTAACATGATCGAGCATGACCAATATCCTGGTCCTCTTGAGTTTCAAGTTAAGAAAAACGTTGAGGAAAGGGTAATTACCGGTCGTTTCCTGGTCCTGGCGGTAATACCTGCCTGTTGCAGGCATATAGGCATAGGGGTGATAAGGCGTATGGATTGTCAGGTCGGCTCCTATCTGGGCTCTGAGTCTGCCATCGGTGGACCTGAAGATGAAAAGATGTTCAAAATAGCCGGCTGTCCTCATCGAGACAAAGGGAAGGTCAAGGATCTGCCGGTTGCTCGATTGCTGGAGAATAAGGTCAGTTGCAAGATGGAACTTCCATGCAGTAAACTCTTTGCTTACTGCAATAGAGGCAACCGAAAGCCCTCCGGTATGCTGTGACGGAACTGCGCTGAAATTAAAATCGGTATAATTATCGATCAGGGCGTAATTGAACTTCAGTAAAGCTTTTCGGGCAGGATAAGAAATGATCGTCCCGATGTCGGTCCTTAATTCCTTGTCCAGATCCGCATTCCATTCGAAATGGTTGCCACCCCACTGCTGGTACCAGAAAGAGGGCCGTGTATTGGATATACTGCCCGTTATCACCAGGTCAGCCCTTCCCTTCCTTAAGTCAAAGGATTTGGTTATTGCACCGTCGAGCCTGAAATCACCTGCCCTGTATCCGGTAAGGTAAAGCTCCCCGGTGGCCGTCCACCGGAATTTTTCCCCGATATTGTTATATAATCTCCCGGTAAGTGCGTTATTGCTGTGGCGCCACGTGGCAGTGTCTGCCAGGAGCGTATCGTGCGTTGGTATTATCTGGCTGAATTTCAACAACTCATTCCGGAATCCGAAACCGCCGCCAAGCCGGAATTTTCTGGTCTCGTCCGTAGAAAAATCGAACCGCAGTGTGTTTTTCAATATCCGTGAATACAACGAATCGAAAGTCACGTTCTGGCTGATAAACACGGTATCGTAAAATCCCGAAGCGGGGTAATTGTCAGAATAGGTTCTGCGGTTGTTCTCCAGCACTGCGATATGTGAAAAAGTGCCGCTTAGCCTTAAAGAACCGGTACTACCGGATTGCAGAGTGTCAGCAGGAAAGCTCTTTCCACCACCCAGCTTATACCTTTGCACCAGAAGGATTGAGTTGTTCTTAAGTTCGCTCTTCGCTTTGTTCAGACCTCCCAGATTCACAGCAACATCGCGGGTCTCAAACTGACTGAGTTGTTCCTTGTCTGTAATCCCTCCGTTTTCGAAGGCAATATGTTTGTTGATGCCGGCCGAAAAATAGAGTCTGTATTTATCCCCCGTATAGGAAGTGAAGAATGTAAAGTTCTTGTTATCTGCTCTTTGATACCTGTACTGACCGAGATTATAAACAATATCGTATATAAGTCCGAAGTTGAGGAATCTGTTGACATTCTGGGAATGTCTGACCCTGAAGGTCTGTTCGGCAATATTTCTCGCCCCCCCGTAGGTCCAGACAAGTTCGGTGAAAGGTACCTGAGTGTTCATGAATATTGTCCGGTCGGAAAGGTACATCAGGGGATAGTAGTAAGAGTAAAGAAATTTTTCAGGATGGATGATCCGGTCAAAAAAGCTGATCTGGTAAAGGGGTAATCCGTAATTGCCCGGATATGCATTGACAGGTGAATATCTGTCGGTGAGCCTGTAGCGGTTAAACAGGGAGAAGACCGTGTCAAATTCAATTGGTCTCTCTCCGGTAAAATCCGGCGTCAGGCTCCATTGTCTTATTATCCTTGGTTCCTCAGAAATCTGATCCTGTGCACTTAAAGCTGATGCAAATGCAAAGAAAAAGAGTATTATAAGATATCTGGTCATCAGCAGTAAATATATGCATTACCGGAGACTTATAAAAATGGCATAGGCGTTGCATGCAACGCCCGTGCCACGATGTCTGCCGGCATACACGGTATCCTTAATCGACATTATCGTTCAGGTAGGCATTATTCTCCCTGAGAACGGGTTCATTATCATCGCCGGAGGTAAGCGTGAATTTTGAAACCCTGCTTTCCTTTATTTTATCCGGATTACGGATCGACATATTCCTCCGTATATATGCCGGGACATCTTCAAATGTGTCAATATTGTCCTTCAATGTTTTGCCGGAAAGTCCCTCCTTCTTGAGAATATTCTGCATATGCTTCACCTTCTTCAGGGTTATCTGAGCTTTTTCCTTTGGATCGCATTCCTCTTCCGGGTTTTCACTTCCCGTCCCTCCTGCATCACCGGAATGTTCGAAGCTGAAATCAAGTTTTCCCTGCATTTGCGGATCTAAGCTCGTGATGATTGACTTTTTTGTCTTATCGTGAACCGTGAACACCTCGCTGCTTTTTTCTGTGATCGCCCCCACCGGAACTGGATTTCTTTCTGAAAAGAGCTCGACTGTCTCCTTCGGTTTGTTTTTATAGGGCCTTAATATACTGGCGGCTTCAAAACCTGTAGCAATCACTGTAACGCTGATCTTCCCGGTCAGGTTTTCATCTTGTGATAACCCTCTTATTATCAGGGCGTCCTCTGAAGCCACATCGTAAATATAATCGGTAATCTCTCCCAGTTCATCCATTGTCAGTTCGTGTTCACCGAATCCTGATGAGATGTTGAGCAATATGCTCCTGGCACCTGTTATATCGTTCGAATTCAGAAGCGGAGAATTTAGGGCATTCTCTATGGCATTGAGAGCCCTGTTCTCACCCTCTGACACACCCATCCCCATTACTGCCACGCCTGAATCTTTCATGACTGTTTCAACATCTGCGAAATCGACGTTAATATAACCGGCTACCGTAATGATCTCGGCAATGCCTTTCACAGCCGTTGTGAGAATATCATCGGCTTTTGAGAAAGCTGTTGAGACACCCTGGTCTCCGTAGATCTCCCTGAGTTTCTCATTATTGATAACGAGGAGTGAGTCTACATGATCCTTGAGCTCGTCTATCCCCTCAATAGCGTATCTGATACGCATTTTGCCTTCCGATTTGAATGGGATGGTCACTACAGCAATGGTCAGCAGGCCGGCATCCCTGCACGCCCTGGCAATAACCGGTATTGCGCCGGTGCCGGTGCCTCCTCCCATCCCTGTGGTAATAAACACCATCTTTGTGTTACCCGAGATGGCATCCATAACGTCGCTGAGGTTTTCCATGGCCGCCTGTTTGCCTACCTCAGGCTTACTGCCTGCTCCGCGTCCCTCGGTCAGCGCCTCGCCTATCTGAACTTTCACCGGAACAGGGCTCCTTGCAAGGGCCTGATGGTCAGTGTTGCATACCACAAAATTCACATCTTTAATGCCTTTCTCAAACATGTGATTAACTGCATTATTGCCGCCGCCACCTACGCCAAGGACCTTAATAATGGATGACCTATCCACGGGAAGATCAAAATTCATTAAATCGTCAGTCATTGTATTGCTTTTTAATTGTTTATCAGCTTATCTTTTGATCTTCAACTTCAAATATCTTTGAAAGCATCATCTTGATCTTTTCCGACAGGGGAGTCCTTTCTTCTGCTTTCACGGTTGTTTCTTCTCCTCTTGTTTCTTCGTGGAGTTCACTGATCTCAGGTCTTCTGAACTCATCCCTTTTTCCGGCCAGGAAAGATTTCCTGTAAGTATCGAGGTAATCAAATCCACGCATGATCAGGCCCACGCTTGTTGCATACATAGGCTGATTTATTTCATTTTTTGCAGGGCCCGCCAGGTGCTCATTAGGCACGCCGATCCTTACATCCATGGCTGTCTTGAATTTCATCAGCTGCGGGAGATGCCTGAGCATGGCTCCTCCCCCGGTTATGACGACGCCTGCAGCCAGCTTGTCGGCGTAACCCGAATTCTGGATCTCAAAATTTATTATATCGATGATCTCTTCCATCCTCGACTGGATTATATAGGCAAGGCTCTTGAAGGATATCTCCTTGGGTTCCCTTCCGCTTATGCCTGGAATAGATACCACCTTATCCTCGGGAGCGATATCTCCCAGGGCTGATCCGTACTGCAGCTTCAACTGCTCCGCATGCCTCTGGAGGATCGCACACCCCTCCTTTATATCCTTTGTTATAACATTTCCTCCGAATGGGATCACAGCGGTGTGACGGATAATATTATCGTAATATACTGCAACATCGGTTGTGCCTCCGCCGATATCAACCAGGACCACCCCTGCCTCCTTCTCATCTTCGGTAAGAACCGCATCTGACGAGGCAAGAGGCTCCAGGATCATATCCTTCACGACCAGATTTGCTTTCCTTATGCATTTTTCAATGTTCTTGGCCGCTGCCACCTGCCCGATGACTATATGAAAATTAGCTTCAAGCCTCCTGCCGCACATGCCAATCGGGCTCTTCACTCCCGTTTCATTGTCGACAATAAAATTCTGGGGGATAACATGGATGATCTCCTCACCGATGTCGATATGGATCTTGTGCATATCCTCTATCAGCTTAAAGACTTCCTCCTTCCTTATTTCATCTTCATAAGCATCGCGCATGATATAGCCCCTGTTCTTCATACTCTTGATATGCTGCCCGGCTATACCCACAAATACTTCCGAAAAAGTGATCCCCGACCTTTTCTGAACATCCTCAACAGTTGTTTCGATGGCGTTTACTGTCTCTTCAATATTGAGAACCACGCCTCTCTTCACTCCTTTTGAAAGTGCCTTGCTGAGACCGAGAATTTCAATTTTGCCATTCTCGTTTCTTGAACCGACAATTGCCACTATTTTTGTGGTCCCGATGTCAATTGCTGCTACATACTGTTCCTTTTTATTCATATTCATAGTCATAGATAAGGTTATTTTTATTTATCTTCTTTTGCATACTACCTGATCCTTATATTTCAGATTTATAACAGAATATTTGTTCCATCCAACTTCAGGCAGAACCTTCCGGTAAAATGTTTCAAGGTTGTTCAGCTTAATCCTGAAATCGTCTGCAGGGCCAAGATGGATAATATGATTGCCGACCCTTGGCACAAGGTCTATCTCATTATTGTTGTCAACATAGATCTGGTCAATCTGCGCCGACCAGAAACTGTTATTCCTTATGTAATCGACCAGGTAAAAAATATCGCGTAATACCGTATTCCTGATACTTGTATCAAGCACGCTTATACCGCTGAGCATTGGTGAAGTGATGTTCACGTTTCCCCCGACGATATGCAGCCGCGGAGTGTAGAGATTTCTCCTGCGAACCACAAAACCTTCATCATCAACGAAGTAATCGCTTCCGTTCAATGCCATTACCCTCATGACCGGCTTACGTTGATCCGCATAAACATGGAGTGTTCCGTCAATGCCCATGTAAACTTCCGCAACCCTGAGCTCCCTAAGGACCCTGATTCTGTTTTCTATTTCTTCTGCTGAGATCTCCCTTACCTGCCGCCCTAGAACACCTCCGGGACTATTGTTTATTATGTTCCGTATCTCCTTTTCTGTAACAAAATTATAATCAGCCGAGTCGATAATGGCTATCTCAATGGCAAAGCATGGCCTGGTGTATGATAACCCGGTGAAGTATGCCGGAACAACAAACAGGTAGAGTGTCGGGAAAAGCGATAATATTTTTAAACCCTTCTTCATTTCATCACCCCCCTCTTAAGCTTTTCTTCAATCTTACTCACCAGGGTGTCAATACTGCCCGCCCCTATGGTTAACAGGATATCGATATTGTTAACATCCAGTTTGTCAGGCAGATCTTTCATTTCAAGCATCTGCTTCTTTGCTGATCTCATTCTCCTGAAGATCAGTTCTGATGTAACACCCTCGACAGGCTCCTCCCTTGCCGGATATATCGGAAGAAGAATAACCTCATCAAGCATGTCGAGGATTTCTGCGAATCCCTCTGCATGGTCTCTCGTCCGCGAGAAAAGATGAGGCTGAAAAATGGCGGTTATTTTCCTTTCCCCGAAATATTCCCTGACTGAACTGACAAAAGCCTTTATTTCTACGGGGTGGTGAGCGTAATCATCAATATAAACCAGTCCGGGCAGGTTGATCCTGATGTCAAACCGTCTTTTAACACCCTGAAAGAGAAGAACGGCCTTTCTGATCTCCTGTTCTGTCACGCCGCAAATCAGTGCCACTGCAATTGCTGCCGTCAGGTTGGCTATGTTAATGATCCCGGGAAAGGCAAACAGAAGGTTCTCCATGACACCCTCCGGAGTTTGTATACTGAACCTGTAATGATCCCCCTCCCTCTCAACAGCAAATGCCCTGTAGTCTGCATCCTCTTCGAACCCATAGGTGCGGGTATCCAGGGAAGGAGGAATTACCAGGAGCGGGATTATGCTCCGGCTTGCTATCAGCTTGCCACCGGGCCTGATCTTGCCAATGAACTCATTATAGCCCCGGACCATGGAGTCATGATCCCCGTAAATATCAAGATGGTCGGGATCGAGCGATGTTATCACTGCTATCAGTGGTGAGAGGCGATGGAATGACCGGTCATATTCATCAGCCTCCATTACTGTATATTTTCCTTCTCCAAGCAGAAGGTTTGAATCGTAGTTTTTCGAGATGCCTCCGAGGAAGGCAGAGCAGTCTGTTTCTGACTGTTTGAGAAGGTGAGCCGTCATTGTTGAGACCGTCGTCTTTCCGTGCGTCCCGGCTACTGCAATGGTATCGGTGCGGGATGATATTTCACCCAGCACCTCTGCCCTCTTCCGGATAGTGTAACCCATGGTCCTGAACCATGTCAGTATACTGTTGCCGGAGGGTATTGCCGGGGTAAATACTACGAGTACCCTGTCCCTGAACCGGGGATCGCCGAACACAGGAGGAAGACTTTCAATACTATCCGTATGTGTGACATGACACCCGTTCTCAGCCAGTTTTATTGTAATATCCGATTCCGTCCTGTCGTATCCGGCGACACTATATCCTCCCATGGCAAAATAAAGGGCAAGAGCGCTCATGCCGATACCGCCGATCCCGACAAAACAGATATGATCCCGGTTTTTAAAATCTGTCATTCTCCAACCAGTTTAATTATCTCCTGCGCAATTCTCATATCGGCCTCAGGGTCTGCCATTTTTAAAATATTCTCTCCAAGGATTCTCCTCCTCCCGCTGTCGCCGGCAAGGCTTATTGCCTCATCCACAAGCTTGTCAGCAACCTGGTCGTCAGGCACCAGTACAGCGGCTTCCTTCTCAGTCAGAGCCCTGGCATTACTTGTCTGATGATCTTCCGCAACATTGGGCGAAGGGACCAGTATTGCCGGTTTGCCTGCCAGGCACAGTTCAGATATGGTACCGGCCCCGGCTCTGGATATAATTACGTCAGAGGCCGCATAAGCAAGATCCATCCTGGTAATGAATCCCTGAACCGATATATTACTGCCGGACGAGGCCGAAACTGCTCTCCTGATATCTTCATAGTAATGTTGTCCTGTCTGCCAGAGCCACTGGTAATCCGAGGCGGCAATCTTATCAATGTTTATTGTAAGGCTTTTATTTATCGATCCTGCCCCGAGCGATCCTCCGAGGACAAGTATCACCGGCTTTCCTTTCGTGAGATTAAAATAAGCCAGTGCTTCGTCGCGGCGATCCTGAAGGTTTTCAAAGCTCAACCTGACCGGATTTCCCGTCCTGACTATTTTTTCTGGCGGAAAGAATCTCTCCATGCCATCATAAGCCACACAGATCACGGATGCTTTCCCGGCCAGCAGCCTGTTGGCAACCCCGGCGTAGCTGTTCTGCTCCTGTATCAGTGTGGGGATACCCATTCGTGAAGCCTGCCGGAGTACCGGGCCGGAGGCATATCCGCCGACGCCTGCAACTACGTCAGGCTTAAAATCACTGATTATTCTTTTCGCCATCCTCAGGCTTTTTAACAGCCTGACTGATACTCTGATGTTTCTCAAGATATTTTTACGGTCAAGCCCCTCGACAGGCAATCCAATGATCCTGTAACCTGCTGAGGGGATCTCCTGCATCTCCATTCTCCCTTCAGCGCCGACAAAAAGGATTTCAGTGGCCGGATCAATTCTCCTGAGCGCGTTAGCGATAGAGATGGCCGGGAATATATGCCCCCCGGTGCCGCCGCCACTTATGATCACTTTTATGTTCTTCTGAAGGTTCATATTTTTTCTCCTTCGTCCCTAAATTCTTCAGGGGGCAGTTCCTCCTTCTGTATCCTCGCATTTACCACTCTGCTGACACTCAGCACAGCGCCAATCGAAAAGCTCATAATGAGCACCGATGTCCTTCCCCAGCTCACCATCGGAAGTGTCTGTCCGGTAACCGGGAACAATCCCACGGCCACAAGCATGTTCAGCATAGCCTGGACAACGATCATAACAATCAGCCCCATAACCAGAAAAGCAGGAAAAGCTGTCTCACATTTCCTGGCGATTGTGATACCCCTGAAAAGCAGTATCATATATGCCATTATCAGTGGTATAGCTCCGAAGAGCAAGCCATATTCCTCGATTATGATAGCAAAAATGAAGTCGGAGTTTGACTGGGGCAGCATGTTTCTCTGTGTGCTTTTGCCTGGTGCCTTTCCAAATAATCCTCCTGTTGAAATAGCGATTTTTGCCTGATCTGACTGATAATCGCTTTCCCTGTCCGGGTCGTCAGAGAAGAAACTCTCAATCCTCTCTTTCCAGACTTCCACCCTGTTATCCCTTGTAAACACCGTAAGGACCATGGCGAACAGTAGAATCCCTGCCAGGGCCATCCCTATATAAACCAGAAGGAACCGGAATGGCACTCTCCCTATAAATAAAATTATCATGCTCACCGTAAAGACCATAAGGGCTGTTGAAAGGTTCTCCGGAAGTATCAGTGCGCATACTATGGCCACGGGCACTACAAGGTATTTTGTGACCAGCGAAAAGTTTTTAAGCTCGTCCTGATATTGAGCCAATACCCTGGCGAGATACAGAACGAGCGCCACCTTTGCCAGATCGGAGGTCTGGAATCTGAATCCTGTTCCGGGTATCTCGAGCCATCTGGTTGCCTCATTCAGCCTGGCTCCGCCAAACAGTGTCAGGATCAGCAGGCCGATCGCTATCAGCAGCAAAAGTCCTGCAAGCGAAGAGTAGATCCTGTAGGGCAGATAATGAACAACAATAATGATAACGAGGCTCAGGATAAGCATAAAAAACTGGCTCCTCAGGAAGTAGGTTGTATTGCCTCCGTAGCTGGTGAATGCCACTCCCACCGAAGCACTGTAGACCGCAAGAAGGGAATAGATCATAAAAACGGCAACCAGGGCCCATATGACCCTGTCGCCCTTAAATGTATCCGTAAGCCAGCCCTTATTCATTCTATCTGATCTTAAAGGTTTCTTACAGCCTCCTTGAATTTTCTCCCCCGCTCCTCATAATTGGCAAAGAGATCGAAACTTGCGCAGGCAGGGGACAATAATACAGTCTCGCCCTTCCTCGCAAGATAGTATGACGATCTTACGGCCTCATCCATCGAAGCGGTTTCAATTATCGTGTTCACTTTATCCCTGAAAGCTTCAACTATCTTCCTGTTATCCCTGCCAAGGCATATTATGGCTTTGACCTTCTGTTTCACAACCGGAAAAAGCTCGGAATAGTCATTCCCCTTGTCTATTCCTCCTGCTATCCAGACAACAGTCGTATCCATGCATTCAAGCGCATACCATGTCGAATTGACGTTGGTCCCCTTGGAATCGTTAATGAAATGTATGCCGCAAACTGTAATTACAGGCTCCAGCCGGTGCTCTACTCCCTGAAAATCAGCCAGGCTTTCCCTGATGACCTCCTTGCGGATGTTAAGAACCTTGGTCGCTATTGCTGCAGCCATTGAGTTGAAAATGTTGTGACGGCCTTTCAGTGCCAGATCGTGAATTGTCATGAGGCTGGTTTTATTTGGGTAATCAATAATTAGTTCATCCTTTTCGATGTAAGCTGCCATTTCCCCGCTGGTGTCAGCAGAAAAAGGAAGATGAGTCATCAGATATTTTCTTTTGGCCAGTTCTGATTTAATAACCGGATCGTCAGCCCAGTAAATAAAGAAATCGGAAGGGGTCTGGTTTCGGGTGATTCTGAATTTTGAATCAACATAGTTCTGAAAACTGTAACCATATCTGTCGAGATGATCCGGGGTTATATTCATCAGGATCGCAATATCAGCCTTGAAGCTGAACATGCCGTCAAGCTGGAAACTGCTCAGCTCGATCACGTAGTAATCGTAATCACCTTCTGCCACGGCCATTGCCAGGCTTTTTCCCACATTGCCTGTCATCACGGCGTTCTTCCCCGCTTTTTGCAGAATATGAAAGATCAGATTAGTTACCGTTGTCTTGCCATTGCTCCCTGTCACGCAAATTTTTACTCCCCGGGCATATCTCCCGGCAAACTCAATTTCAGAGATAACGGGTATGTTTCTGGAGCGGATCAGGCTTACTAACGGTGCATCTTCAGGTATACCGGGACTCTTTATTACCTCATCGGCAGAAAGGATCTCATGTTCGGAATGAGTGTTCTCTTCCCACCTGATTTTATGTTTTTCCAGAATTTCAAGATAGGCCGGCCTGATCCGGTTTTTTTCCGAGACAAATACATCAAAGCCCTGCTTTTCAGCAAGCACTGCCGCTCCTGTGCCGCTCTCACCCGCTCCTAGTATGACTATCTTTCTCTTCATGCCATCACCGTATTTTCAGGGTAACTATGCTTATTACCGCAAGTATCAGGGCAACTATCCAGAACCGCGTAACTATTTTTGGCTCAGGGTATCCTTTCTTCTGATAATGATGGTGAAGAGGAGCCATCCTGAATACCCTGCGTCCTGCACCATATTTTTTTCTGGTTCTTTTAAACCAGGCAACCTGAATTACAACCGACAGATTTTCGACAAGAAATATCCCGCAGAGAATCGGTATCAGCAGTTCTTTCCGTATTATGATCGCGAACACTGCAATGATGCCACCCAGGGCCAGGCTCCCTGTATCGCCCATGAATACCGTTGCGGGATATGAGTTGTACCACAGGAATCCCACAGTTGCCCCGATAAATGCACTTGCATATATTACCAGCTCCTCCGAGTTGGGGATATACATTATGTTGAGATAATCTGCATAAATGACATTACTCGACACATACGCCAGAATTACCAGGGCGGTCCCGGTTATTGCTGAGGTCCCGGTAGCAAGGCCATCAAGGCCGTCCGTCAGGTTTACCCCGTTGGAGACTGCCGTTACAATAAAAATGACCACGATCACGAACACCAGCAATGTCCAGATCTGGCGGTGATCTTCAGGAATAAATGCAACAAGCCAGGAGTAGTTGAACTCGTTGTTCTTTACGAACGGAATGGTGGTTTTGGTGGATTTTCTCTCCATGGTGATCTCCCCCTTGTTATTGTTATAGGGAGTTACCGGGTCAAAAAGCTCCACTCTTTCGCGCATGGTAAGTTCGGAAATATTAACCCTCTCAATAATTGTGGCATCGTCGCTCAGGAACAATGTGAGACCGATTACGAGCCCCAGAATAATCTGTCCGATGATCTTGAACCTGGCAGCGAGGCCCTCCTTGTTCTTCCTGTAGATCTTGATATAATCGTCGGCGAAGCCTATTAATCCCAGCCATACTGTTGTAAGAAGCATCAGAAGGACATAGACGTTATTGAGTTTGGCAAAGAGCAGGGTGGGTATTATTATGGATGTAAGTATGATTATTCCGCCCATCGAAGGAGTACCCTTCTTCTGATACTGCTCCTCAAGATCCAGTTCCCGGACAACTTCTCCTGCCTGTTTTCTCTGCAGATACATTATGATCCGCTTCCCGATAAGAAGGGAGATGATTAGTGAAGTAATCACGGCCATAGCTGACCTGAAGGATATATAGGCAAACATCCCGGCTCCAGGAACATTCAAAGTATTCAGATAATCAAACAGATAGTAAAGCATCGGATCTGATTGTTATTTTATTGTCAATGCAAGCTTAAGTTCTTCCCTGTCGTCGAAATGGTGTCTTACACCGTTAATCTCCTGATAGGTTTCATGGCCTTTGCCTGCTACTAGGATCACATCTCCCTTTCCGGCCAGCATGACTGCGGTTTTGATAGCTTCCCTCCTGTCAGTTATCCTGATAGTTTTCTTTCTCAGAACCGGATTTAGGCCCGACTCCATATCATCCAGGATCTTTTCGGGATTCTCGGTTCTCGGGTTGTCGGAGGTTAGTATGAGTTTTGAGCTTCCTTCGGCAGCTATTGCTGCCATCAGCGGCCGCTTGGTACGGTCCCGGTCGCCACCTGCGCCAACAACGGTTATCAGCTGCTGCTGCCCCTCGCGCATCCTGTTTATTGTTTCAATAACATTCACAAGGGCATCGGGAGTGTGTGCATAATCGACCAGTCCGGCAATGCCTGACTGTGAATCAACCACTTCCATCCTGCCAGCGACAGGCTGAAACTTGCTCATTATTGTCAGGGCTTCTTTTAGCCCGGCACCCAGAATATCTGCTGCCGCATAAACAGCCAGCAGGTTGGATGCATTGAAATCGCCCGTAAATCTTGTCCAGAGTTCTTCACCGGCTATCTTCAGGCTCATTCCTTCAAAACTCTGCTCAATTATTGCACACCGATAGTCGGCCATTCCTCTTGTTGAGTAAGTATATCTGCGGGCACTGCAATTCTGAAGCATAACCCTTCCATTTCTGTCGTCGATGTTTGAGAGTGCAAAGGCTTCCTTTCCCAGGGAATCGAAGAAGCTCTTCTTGGCCTGAAGGTATTTGTCAAAGGTCCTGTGGTAATCGAGATGATCGTGAGTGAGGTTGGTGAAGATGCCCCCCGTAAATTCTAGTCCTGCAATACGCTGCTGATCAGTTGAATGGGAGCTTACTTCCATAAAGGCATAATCACAGCC
>DIKJ01000148.1:17577-21663 GCA_002424525.1 Bacteroidales bacterium UBA5621
GTGGAGAAGAGTCCGCATTTGTATCCGAGGCCCCTGAATAATCTGTACAGAAGAGTTGCAATGGTGGTCTTGCCATTTGTGCCGGTCACACCTGTAAGTTTCAGTGAAGAGGAGGGATTCCCGAAAAAGCGGGAGGAGAGTATCCCAAGTGCCTTTGCCGAATCGCTTGTCCTGACCCAGGTCACGCTCTCTTCAGTCTTTTCCGGAAGCAGTTGGCAGACGACCACTGATGCTCCCGATCTAACGGCATCACCAATGTAATTGTGCCCATCCGTCTTTGTGCCCTTCACAGCAACAAAAAGGGTTCCGGGCACCGCTTTCCGCGAATCAAATTCAATACCTGCCACAGTTGTATTCTCGTCACCCCTCAGAGAGAGAATGTCGAGACCTGCCAGCATTTCCTTCAGTGTGACCATTTTAGAAATTCATATCCAATGTTACTACTGCCCCCTCATTAACTCTTGCACCATGTTCAGGCGATTGTCTCAAAACCTTGCCCCTGCCGGTGTATCGCACCCTGCAACCGGAATTTTCCAGAAGATAAACTGCATCCCTGAGACTCATGCCCCGTACATCAGGGACCAGACCCTCCTTGATCTCAACACCTACCAGCCTTACAGTATCGCCTGATTCACGGGTAGCTACCCAGTCGTCGCCCGAGGTACGTTTATATTTTACTTTCAGATCGCCCAACACCCTGTTTATATCTCTCCTGTAGCCGTTTCCGGCATCCGGTGCAGGCACTGGTTTTTCTGTGTTTGTTTCAGTCGCATAATCCCTGAAGAAATTTGTAGCATATACTTTATCGGATATCTCCTTGAATACCGCTCCTGCCACAAGATTGCCATAATAGACACCGTTTGAGGGAGCGTTTACGACCACAATGCATGAGTAGAGCGGATTCTCAGCCGGAAAATAGCCGACAAATGAGGCCTGGTATGAGACCCTCGCTCCCTGCCGGTATCCGAGGTTATCCTTTGCGATCTGGGCCGTACCGGTCTTCCCTGCAATTTTGTAATTCGCGTGCTTAAGATTTGTTGCCGTTCCGTGATCTACCACTCCCTCCATCATAGCTCTTGCTTTCCGGATAGTCGACCGTGAAGCGATCTGGCTTGTGATCACTTCCGTCCCAAAGCTTTTTACAACTGCGCCGTTGTTAAGGATTTCAGTGACAAAACGGGGACGAACCATCCTGCCATTGTTAGCCACTGCATTATAGAAGGTCAGAATCTGCAAAGGAGTCATCTGTACCTCATACCCGTGCGACATCATCGGCAGTGAGAGTCCCGACCAGAATTTATCTCCGGGGTATCTTATCAGCGGTGTTCCCTCACCCTTGATCTGTATCCCAAGTTTCTGATCAAGCTTCATCGCTGTAAGCCGGCTTACGAATTCCTTCGGGTTGTTGCTGAAATGTTCGGTAATGATCTTTGCCGTCCCTACATTGGACGATTTCTCAAAAACCTCCCTTACAGTCAGTTTGCCGTGTCCTCCTTCCCGTGTATCTCTGATGAGCTTGTTGTAAAATTTAATACTCCCTGTTCCGGTGTCAACGATGTCACCGGTATCGATCACCCCAGCCTCAAGTGCTGCCATAATAACGGGAAGCTTGAATGTCGAGCCGGGCTCGGTGCTCTCGCCTATTGCATAATTATATGTTTCATGATAGCGCCCGTCGCTCCCTGTAACCAGGTTTGCTATGGCTTTGATATCACCAGTGGCGACCTCCATCAGTACTGCACAGCCATGATGGGCGTTATGCTTCCTCAGCTGTTCTTCGAGAGCGCTCGAGGCAACGTCCTGCAGGTCAATATCTATTGTTGTGACTACGTCATTTCCGTCGACGGAGCCGGATGAACCGGGATTTCCAATCGGTATCCAGTCACCTCCGGTAAGCCGTTGCTGTATCACTGATCCGTTCCTTCCTGAGAGCTCTTTATTAAAAGCCCCTTCAATCCCCACTACCGTCCCGTCGCTATCCAGGCTGAGATATCCGATTGTGCGCCTTGCCAGTTCACTGTGTGGCAAGATCCTCCGGTTGTCAAGCTGGGCAATAAAACCGCCTTTATACTGGCCCTCCCTGAAAACAGGCAGTTCCTTCAGCCGCTTGAGGGACTCATAATCAACTTTCCTGCTGACAAGAAAATACCTGTCGCCCCTTTTCCGGGCTTCCGTTATTAATGATTTCCACCCTGCCGCTGACCGCTCGCCCAGTATCCGCGACAATCCTTCCGAAAGACCGGTTATCCCCTCCGCCCATGTTTCCTGCGACATTCCAGAACTGCGGGTATCAAGATAGATGTTGTAATAGGGCACCGAGCTGGCAAGTATCCGCCCGTCCCAGGTGAGAATATCGCCCCTGATGGCCGGCATTTCTGCACTCCTGTAAATATACTTCTCTCCCATCGCTGACCATTTCTGCCTTTGTGCATATTGCAGAACGAGAATACGGACAAGCAAAGCAGCAGCCAGCAGTACTATCACAAAATATACCACTCCGCTGCGCCATACTATTTCATCCCTGATCACCATCTGCTCCTATTTATCAACAACAAGTTTAAACGGAGGGGCTTTAAGTTCCTCAAGTCCCAGTCCTTTTTCCCTTACCATCCTCAGGACTTCCGACTGTCTGCTTACCAGCATCAGATCGGCTGATGTTGAGAGAGACTCAGCCCTGAGATCCTTAACCTCTCTGTTAAGCCTGGCGGTCTCTCTCGTTACCTTCTCTGCATGGAAGCGGTTTCCTATGTAGAAAGCACCCAGAAGTGTAAGAAAGAGGAAGAATCCCAGGTTCCTGAGAATGATCCTGTCCGACACCATACTGCCGCTCAGGAGCTCCTTGATGAAGCGCCCTGTAGAAACTTTCTTTCCTGTATTATTCCTGTCCTTTGCCATGATCAGATCTTCTCAGCTATCCTGAGTCTTGCGCTTCTTGCCCTGTTATTTATTGCCAGCTCCCTCTCTCCCGGAGTAACACCCTTCCTGTTCAACATCCTGAAAGGAGTGACAATATTCCCATAGAAATCTTTCTCCTCTTCAGAATCAAAATTGCCGCTCCTCATAAAATTCTTGACTATCCGGTCCTCAAGCGAATGGTATGTAATCACAACCAGTCTGCCGCCGTGGTCAAGCATTTCAAGTGCCTGCTCCAGCATCTCCTTAAGGGAGGAAATCTCATCATTTACCGCTATCCGCAATGCCTGGAACAACTTTGCATAAAACTTGTTTTTGTTCCATGCCGGAGCAATTTTATCTGTTGCTTCCATCAGGTCGCTGACCCTCCGGAGCGGCTCTGTTTCCCTCCGTCTTATGATCTCCCTGGCAATCTTACGTGCGGCGGTAAGCTCCCCGTATCTGAAAAAAAGATCCGCAAGGGATGTTTCGTCGAGAGTATTGAGAAGATGGGCAGCAGTAACCTGGCCGTCTCTGTTCATCCTCATATCGAGGTCTGTGTTGCGGCGGAAGGTAAAACCTCTGTCAGGTTCATCAAACTGGTGAAACGACACGCCCAGATCTGCCAGCAATCCGTCTATCTTCTCAATCCCGTTAAACCGCAGATTATTCCTGAGGAACCGGAAATTCTGGCTGAGGAAGAGAAACCTCTCTTCTGAAGGAACGTGTTGAAGTACATCTTCATCCTGATCGAATGCAATAAGCCTTCCTGTTGTCAGTCGCCTGAGAATCTCCATTGAGTGCCCTCCTCCTCCGAATGTGACATCAACATATACTCCGTCTGAGCGTATATTAAGCCCTTCGATAGCCTCATTCAGTAATGCCGGTATATGATAAGCCATTAATCTCCGGACTCATTAGTACTACCACCCAAAAGTTTTTCGGCCAGATTGGCAAAATCATCCGGTGGCATATCGATCCTCTCATATATTGAAGCCGCCCAGATCTCAATCCTTCCATCCTGACCCGCGAGAACGACATCCCTGTCTGCACTTATCAGATCAAGCAATCTCTTCGGTATGAGCATCCGGTTATTGCTGTCGAGAAGAATCTCAGCAGTTCCCTTGAAAAAGTTCCGCAGGAACATATTATGCTCACGGTTATATGGATTTATTCTTTTCCTTATCTTCTCAA
>DIKJ01000148.1:21698-30587 GCA_002424525.1 Bacteroidales bacterium UBA5621
ACCACAAAATGATCCTGTGCAGCAGATGGCATCTGCTTCTTGAATGTCGAGGGAAGGATTATCCGTCCCTTGGCATCCACTTTACACGGGTAATCACCAATAAATGTGGCCATTCTCTTTTTTTCTTATCAAACGCTAAAATTACAGAAAAAATATCCACTTTGCTCCACTTTGCTCCACTTTTTTTCTTTTTTTGTTAATAACTTTTTCACTAAAATCCAAAATATCAATATCATTCGCTGTTAACCTGTGGTTTCAGGTACTATTCTTCTCCTGTTTCTGCTCTATTTTACTTCGACATTTTGCGGTCTCCTCTCGGCCTTTACGGTTATGGTTTCCGGAGTTAGCAATACAGTAATTATATCAGGTATTTTTTTGATAAATTTGCCTTCTGCGGAATAATCAAACGATTTGTCATATGGAAGGGTCTTCAGAGGTAAGGGAAATTTTGCAGCTCGATGTAGGGAAGGTTCTGTTCTCAAAAAATCCCTCATTAAAAAACAGGATCCCCCGCTTTGTTATTAATTATCTGAAAAGGATCGTCCACCAGGAAGAGCTTAATGAATTTCTCCGCAGTGCAGGGCATCTCGATGGTGCTGAGTTTATCAGGGCGGGCCTCGACTTTTTCAGGATAAAATACAGGGCTTACGGTACTGAACATATACCTCTGTCAGGAAGGTATATTTTTGCCTCAAACCATCCGCTCGGCGGTCTTGACGGACTGGTCTTCATATACGAACTGTCAAAATACCACAGCGACATAAAATTCCCTGTCAATGATCTTCTGATGAACATCACGAATCTTTCGGGAATCTTTCTGCCCGTCAATAAGCACGGGAGCCAGGCTAAAGAGGCTGCCAGGATCATCGAGGAGGCGTATGCTTCATCCTGTCAGATGCTCTATTTTCCTGCCGGGTTATGTTCCCGGAAGAAAAAAGGGGTCATTAAAGATCTGGCCTGGCATAAAAGCTTTATTACAAAAGCTGTTCAGCACAAAAGGGATGTGATCCCGGCATTTTTTTCCGGAAGGAACTCTGACTTCTTTTATAACCTTTCCAATCTGCGCAATTTCCTGGGCATTAAGGCAAATCTTGAGATGCTGTATCTGGCGGATGAGATGTTCAAACAGAGGGACAGGGAGATTTCGCTCGTCTTCGGAGAAAAGATCCCGTGGCAGACATTCGATCGCTCCAGACAGGCGGCTGAATGGGCAGAATGGGTCAAATCAGTATCCTACGATCTTGAAAAATCCCTGCACGGCTGATTTTCAGAAAAATTAGTTAAATTGCAGCCAGTTTTTTTAAGAATCCCGAATAATTCTAAAAAATATTCGGAAATTTATCGGTCAAAAGACATACATGAAACCAATAGTCGATCCGCTGCCCAAGGATCAGATAATTGCGGAGCTAACGAAGGATAAGCTTCTTCGCCGCACAAATAACGGTAATAACGAGGTTTATATTTTTGACAACAGAAACTCCCCTGCCCTGATGCATGAGGTGGGCAGGATCAGGGAGATCACATTCCGTCATGCAGGCGGAGGCACTGGCAGGGAAATTGACATCGATGAGTTTGATACTGCACAGGATGATCCTCAGCGTCAGCTGATTGTGTGGGATCCTGAGAACAGGGAGATTGTAGGCGGCTACCGTTTCTATTTCCCTCCGAAAGACTGTGTGGATTGTGATGTTTCCAGGCTTGCTTCATCTGTGTATTTCAGGTTTTCTGATAAATTCCTTTCGAAGTATTATCCTCATATGATGGAACTTGGACGCTCATTTGTTCAGCCTGATTACCAGTCCAGGACCATGGGCAGAAAAAGTCTCTTTGCTCTCGATAACCTCTGGGATGGTCTTGGAGCCATCGTTATTGACAATCACCACCTTAAATTCCTGTTTGGTAAAGTGACAATGTATCAGCATTTTAACCAGAAGGCAAGGGATATGATCCTCTATTTTCTCAAACGGCACTTCAGCGATCCTGATGAGCTTGCTGTTCCCCTGGAACCTGCTCAGACAAACATTAATGAGGGGGATATGAAAAAGCTGTTCAGGGGCTGGACATATAAGGAAAACTACAAGATCCTGTCGCGGGAGGTCAGAAACCTCAACGAAAACATACCTCCGCTTATAAACGCCTACATGAATCTTTCACCAACGATGCGCACATTCGGGACATTTATCAATCATAAATTCGGCTATGTTGAAGAGACCGGAATCATGGTCACTCTCAGGGATATCTATGTTGAAAAGATAAACAGGCATCTCTCCTCCTACAAAAAAGACTTTGAGATCAGGTGGTTCTCGCGCGATGGTCAGTAAGCCCTGATATTTCTTCCTTCAATATAATTAATGAATGCCTGGTTCGCCACTCTGTTTCCGCCGGGTGTGGGGTAATTGCCGGTAAAATACCAGTCACCCGTATGCCCCGGGCAAGCCTGATGAAGAGCCTCTATAGACTGATAAACAATTACAACTTCTGCTTTAATATCGTCAGTTTTCAGCATTGAAGATATTTTGGCGGAAATCTGTTCGGCTGTGAAGGGTTTATATATCTCTCTGACAAGGTTCCGTATCTCCTCGACCGGTTTGTTTATTTCTATTTTGGCTTCCTCATAAATCTTTTTCATAACAGATCCATTATCTGACTCTTTAAGCAATTCCACCGCTGCCCTGAATGCTATGAGGTCCCCCAGCTTTGCCATGTCGATCCCGTAGCAGTCGGGGTACCTGAGCTGGGGAGAAGATGATACAATTATGATTTTCTTCGGATCAAGCCTGTCGAGTATCCTGATAATGCTCTTTTTAAGGGTTGTCCCTCTCACAATCGAATCATCAATAACGACCAGGTTATCTATACCGCGTCTGATCACACCATAGGTAACATCATACACATGTCCGACCAGATCGTCGCGGCTCAGGTCCTCAGTTATAAAAGTCCTTAGCTTTGCATCCTTCACTGCGATTTTTTCAACCCTTGGCCGGCGATTGATTATTTCTTCAAGTTCTTCCCTTGAGAGATTATTTCCTCTTTTTAAGATGATGTCCGTTTTCGCCTGATTAATATAATCCTCCATCCCTTTGATCAGGCCGAAAAAGGCGCTTTCGGCAGTATTGGGGATATAGGACAGGACCGTGTTGTCAACATCATAATCCACGGCTTTGAGGACACTGCCGGTAAGCAATTCCCCGAGTCTCTTGCGCTCCCTGTAAATTGACTTGTCAGTCCCTCTCGAAAAATAGATACGTTCAAATGAGCATTTTCGTGGTTCGTCCTCTTCCCTGATCTTCTCCGTTGAGGCTTCCCCCGAGGCTTTGATAATTATTGCATAAGCCGGAGGCAGTTCCTTTATATCTGCGGTCCTTACATTGAATATTGTCTGAATAACCGGTCGTTCCGAAGCGACAGCAACAACCTCCTCGTCAGAATAATAAAAGGCCGGCCGGATACCTGCCGGATCGCGCATCACAAATGCATCGCCATGACCCACCATTCCGGCCATTGCATATCCGCCATCCCAGTTACGGCTTGCTTTTCTCAGCACTGTGGCCAGATCGAGGTTTTTTTCGATAAGCGGAGTAATCTCTTTTTTTGAATATCCCTGATCCTTAAAGATTCTGAACACCCTTTCATTCTCCTCATCAAGCCGATGACCTATATTTTCAAGAATAGTGACGGTATCGGAAAAATCGATCGGATTCTGGCCAAGATCCACAAGACTGCTGAAGACCTCTCCCACATTGGTCAGGTTGAAGTTACCGGCCATGACCAGATTTCTTGATCTCCAGTTGTTTTCGCGGCTAACCGGGTGAACATAATCTATATTATAGTTCCCGAAGGTCCCGTATCTCATGTGGCCCAGATACAGGTCGCAAGCAAACGGAATATTCTCCATGACAAATTCCGGATCATCAGCCTTGCTGGCATTATACCCGCGGACTTTTGCAATGTCTTCATAAACAAGATCGAAGATCTTTTTCAACGGGTTCTGCTTGTTTGACCTCTGCCTGAAAATGTACCTGTTCCCGGGCTTCACATTCAATTTTATTCCGGCAATGCCTGCACCGTCCTGCCCCCTGTTATGCTGTTTCTCCATCATAAGGTACATCTTCTGCAAACCATAATCCCAGCTGCCGTATTTACCAATATAGTAATCCATCGGCTTGCGTAGTCTCAGGAGTGCAATGCCGCATTCATGTTTTACAGAGTCGCTCATGGCTATTTTTTATTCGGATCCTGATAATTAATGATATCCGGGACGAGATATGCATCCCGGTAAACCCTGCGGACCGCGATCAGAAATTTTGTGGCTTCGGTTTTGGTTCTGTAATCACCAACCCTGATTTTATAGTACCCTGGAGGGTCAAATTTCGAATATGACGGGATATCAGGAAACCGGGAGATAAACTCGGCCCTTACCTTTGCCGATTCCTCGCGGGCATTTCTTGACGAACTGGCATAAATCTGAATGCGGTGCCCGTCAGTACCATTGACCTTTTTGTAAAGAATATATCTGCTCAGGAGGGAGTCGACGCCGGGATCCTGTATTATATCAACCCGTCCGGAACCCGGACTGCGAGAAGGACCGCCGATAATATCTGTCGCTCTCACAAAATCCTGCGCTGCACACAGACTGGCTGAAAGAAAAAATACTATCTGAAATGCGATAATGTTTCTGATCATGCGGCAAAAATAATCAATCTTTTGCAAGTTCTTCCTCAAGCTCGTCAGTCATCTCCAGATTATGATAAACATTCTGGATATCATCATCGTCCTCAACGATCTCAATGAACCTGAGGACCTTCTTTGCTGTCTCCAGATCAAGCGTTTTGGTATCATTGGGGATTCTTTCCAGCCTGGCTTCTTCAGGTTCGATTCCAAGCTCATTGAGCTTTCTGTTTACATTTCCGAAATCTTCAATGGCACAGGTAATCGTTATTCTTTCTCCTTCAATTTCAAAATCCTCAGAACCGGCATCAATCATTTCAAGTTCCAGATCTTCAGGTGAGAATCCTTCATTCTTGATAGTGAAGATACCTTTCCGATCGAACAGGAAGCTTAATGATCCGTTTGTCCCCAGATTGCCCCCGTACTTGTTGAATGCTGCCCTCACTGATGCAACTGTTCTGTTGTTGTTATCAGTCAGGCAATCGATAAAAACTGCAATACCCCCTGGAGCGTAACCCTCAAAGGTCGTTTCAATAAACGTTTCAGCATCTGCGCCGACAGCCTTTTTTATTGCGCGCTCTATATTCTCTTTTGGCATGTTTGCCCCCTTGGCATTCTGGATTGCAAGCCTTAGCCGCGCATTGGTATCAGGTTCGCCCCCACCTTCTCTTGCTGCAATAATGATCTCCTTGATTATCTTTGTAAATATCTTGCCCCTCTTTGCATCAGCGGCGCCTTTTTTTCTCTTTATCGTGGACCATTTGCTGTGACCTGACATATACTTATGTATTCGATTAATGCTGTAAAATTAAATATTTCTTTAATACTTCGTTCATACTTTATACTTTTGTGTGGTGCTATTACGGGCAGAGGGCAGGGGGCAGAGGGCAGAGGGCAGAGGGCAGGGGGCAGAGGGCAGAGGGCAGAGGGCAGGGGGCAGAGGGCAGGGGGCAGAGGGCAGAGGGCAGAGACAAGGAACGCAGTGACGCAGTTCCGCGAAGCGGAAGCGTAGAGCGTAGAGCGTAGAGCGTAGAGAATTAAAGGCAGGAAGACTATTGTTGGATGAGTATAAGGAAAGTATATATCGAAACATACGGATGCCAGATGAATGTCGCTGACAGTGAGATCGTTGCATCAGTACTGTCAGAGGCTGGATATATAACGACAGGAAAGATCGATGAAGCAGGACTGATCCTTATAAACACCTGCTCGATAAGGGAAAATGCAGAACAGCGTATCTGGAGACGACTGAAATCTATTGGTTATCTTAAGAGAAGGAACCGCAGTATAATTATAGGGTTGATAGGATGCATGGCTGAGAGGTTCAAAGAGAAAATCATCGACCGTGAGAACCTGGTTGATATTGTTATCGGTCCTGATGCCTACCGTCAGCTGCCCGTTTTGCTCGAAGAAGCTGAAGCCGGACATAAAGGTGTCAGCGTTCTTCTTTCACAAGAAGAAACTTATGCAGACATATCTCCGGTGCGGATGGATAACAACGGCGTCACATCATTCGTTTCGATAATGCGTGGATGCAACAACATGTGTGCATACTGTGTGGTGCCATATGTGCGCGGTGCTGAAAGGAGCCGCGATCCGGAATCCATTCTCAGGGAGATTGGTGATCTCAGAACGCTTGGCTACAGAGAGGTAACTCTTATCGGCCAGAACGTAAACTCCTGGAAATGGACAAAAAAAGACCGTATAGTCAGATTCCCTGAACTGCTCAGGATGGCCGCGCTTACCGATCCTGATCTCAGGATCAGGTTCTCGACGTCACATCCGAAAGACCTCTCCGATGAACTGCTTAATACAATAGCGGAACACAGGAATATCTGCAGGCATATTCATCTCCCTGCCCAGAGCGGAAGCAACAGGATCCTTGAACTGATGAACCGTGAATATACAAGGGAATGGTATATGGACAGGATAAGTGCGATCAGGAGAATACTCCCTGATTGCGCTGTTTCAACCGATATGATTGTAGGCTTTTGTACGGAAACGGATGAGGACCATAAAGACTCCCTTTCCCTGATGGAACAGGCATTTTTCGACTTTGCATACATGTTCAGATACAGTGAAAGATCCGGCACAAAAGCGGCAGCAAAATACACTGATGATGTTCCTGAGGAGATTAAAACCCTACGCCTGAACGAAGTGATAACACTTCAGAACAGGTTATCATCCGATTCCAAGAAAAAAGATATTGGCAAAGTTTTTGAGGTACTTATCGAAGGATTCTCTAAAAAATCCAGCGAATATCTTTCGGGGCGCACTTCACAGAATAAGGTTGTCGTGTTCCCCGCGGAAGAGAGAAAGAAGGGTGATTATGTGAATGTACTGATCGAAAGATGCACATCTGCCACTCTGCTGGGTGAAGTGGTTTAATTAAGACCCGTGGTCTTTTATAATTTTTTATGATTAACTTGCACTCCAAATAATTCAATGATTATGAAATTCCGGATTGTTCTTATTCTGATAATGCCTTTCCTCTTCAGTTATTGCCTGGACGGCCAGGGAAGAAACAAGAAGATCAGGATTACAGGCAAAGTGGTTGACATCAATCAAAGGCCGGTAAGTGACGCAACTATAATGATTGATAATATCAAGACCACCTCTGCGACAAATCCGAAAGGGATCTACAAGATCAAGGTAAGTTCCTCGTCGCAAAAGATAGGGATCTTCACATTCAGCACAGGTGTGGTGGATGAGGCTATCGGCGGCAGGACCACAATTGATTTCATCCTTAAGGACTACACGGCTCCGCTTGCAACCAGTCAGGCCAACCTTGCGGGTGAGGAAGAGATCAATATCGGTTACGGGACGGTAAAGAGAAAGAACCTTACACAGCAGGTTGGAAGGATTGACGGTTCCGACCAGAAATATTCCTCGTACAACTCTATTTATGACATGCTCCGCGGTGAGGTGCCGGGTGTGAGGGTTGATGGTAACAGGATTACCATTCAGGGGACTGGTTCCCTAACGCTGAGTACTGAACCCCTGCTGGTGGTTGATGGTGTCCCTGTCAATTCGATAGACGGCATATCTCCGCAGATGGTACGGTCCATTGAGGTTCTGAAAGGACCTTCTGCATCAATTTACGGCGCCAGGGGAGCTAACGGGGTGATCCTCATCAACCTTAAAACGGCAAAGAATACTAAATAGGAACTACTTTCCCTTCCCGCCGGCAATCCTGATATGAAGCTCCTCCAGCTGCTTTTCAGATATTTGCGAAGGAGTGTCGAGCATCACGTCACGACCCGAATTGTTCTTGGGGAATGCGATAAAATCACGGATTGAATCCTGACCTCCGAACATGGCGACCCACCTGTCGAATCCGAAAGCTATTCCACCGTGCGGAGGGGCCCCGTACCTGAATGCGCTGAGCAGAAATCCGAATTGTTCTTCTGCTTCCTTACCGGTGAATCCCAACACTTTAAACATAAGCTTCTGTATCTCCGCATCATGGATCCTCACTGAGCCGCCGCCTATCTCAACACCATTTATCACAAGGTCGTATGCATTCGCCCTTACCCTTGCCGGATCAGTTTCCATCAACCCGATATCTTCAGGCTTTGGTGATGTAAACGGATGATGCATGGCGTAAAATCTTTTGGTCTCATCATCCCATTCAAGCAGCGGGAAATCCACAACCCACAGCGGAACAAATTCCCCTTTTACTCTTAACCCGAGGCGACTGCCCATTTCAAGCCTCAGTTCCCCGAGTGCCGGCTGTGCCTTGCGTCTGTCACCTGCAATAATAAGCATCAGGTCACCGGGTTTTGCATTCATCAAGCCGGCCCAATCCGCAAAATCCTGCGACGAAAAAAACTTTTCTGCAGGCGATCTGAAAGTTCCATCGGCTCCGTACCTGACAACTACAAGACCTTTTGCCCCGGCCTGGGGCCTTTTTACGAACTCCGTTAGTTCATCTGTCTGTTTCCTGGAATACTCAGAACAGTTTCCTGCACAAATCCCGCCGATATACTCAGAGCTGTCAAAAAGCGGAAAGCCATTTCCTTTGAAGATCTCAGTCAGTTCCGAGATCTTCATCTGAAAGCGAAGATCAGGCTTATCGGTCCCGTAAAAACTAATTGCCTCATGATAAGGGATCTTTCTGAAAGGCTCACTGAATTCGATATTCTTAATCTGCCTGAACAGATGCCGGGCCAGTCCCTCAAAAGTGTCAAGTATTTCGTCTCTTCCGGCAAACGACATTTC
>DIKJ01000148.1:30648-52693 GCA_002424525.1 Bacteroidales bacterium UBA5621
GACACCATAAGCAGTTGCTTTAGAGTCTGGGGCGACTGTGGCAGTGCATAAAAAGTGCCCGGCTGCATCCTTGACGGGACAACAAAATCCCGCGCTCCCTCGGGAGTCGATTTGATAAGGACAGGGGTCTCAACCTCAATAAATCCTTCCGAATCCATATACCTGCGTACCTCCTGTGCTACCTTATGCCTCAGGATAATATTGTTCCTGACTGGACTTCTTCTGAGATCAAGATACCTGAATTTCATCCTGAGCTCCTCACCACCGTCAGTATCTTCCTCGATGGTGAACGGAGGGATCTCACTCCTGTTCAGAATTGTTAATTCATCAACAGCAATCTCAATTTCACCTGTCGGGATATTCCAGTTCTTATTGCTGCGCTCCCTAACCGTTCCCCTCGCCTGAATAACAAATTCCCGCCCCAGCTTGCGGGCTCTCCCGCATAGGTCCGGATTCTCTTCCATATTAAAAACCAGCTGGGTTATCCCGTACCGGTCGCGGAGATCAACAAATGTCATTCCTCCCAAGTCCCTCGACTTCTGAACCCATCCGCATAAAGTAACATCTGACCCTGCTGAAGAAAGATTCAGTTCACCGCATGTATGTGTTCTGTACATCATCTGACCGTTAAATTTCAGCAAAATTAAGAAAATAATCATATCGCCGCGGGCCGGGCTTATCACGTAATTTACTAATTTTATAAACTGAAGACTGATGCAATGGATCCGGCCACTGAGGAGAAATATATGAAGGCGGCACTTTCTGAAGCTCAGAAGGCTTTCGAAAGGCAGGAGGTTCCTGTTGGTGCTGTTGTTGTCTGTAATGATATCATCATTGCCCGGGCTCACAACCTTACTGAAACACTCAGGGACCCGACAGCTCACGCTGAAATGCAGGCTATTACCGCTGCGGCAGATTACCTGGGGGGCAAATACCTTAACGACTGTACCCTCTATGTAACGCTGGAACCATGTGCCATGTGCGCAGGGGCAATCGGCTGGAGCCAGGTTCCGTGTCTGGTTTACGGTGCTCCTGATGAGAAAAAAGGTTATACAAGAATCAAAGGGTCATTGTTGCATCCGAAAACAACTGTAATTGCCGGCATAATGGAAAAGGAATGCAGTGAGTTACTTCTGAAATTCTTCAGGATCAGAAGATAAGAGAGAAGCCACAACAGCCGGAATTGCGACGTTTTTATCCCGGCCGGGCACGATTTTTTGAAAAAAACAGTTAAGTTTACAAAAAATAGCCGAAATGACCTTTAACAACAGCAAAACAATAATATCATTGAGAATCAGACTGTTCGTAGCGACAGTGGTATTTCTGATCTATATCATCCTGACCTATGTTACAAAACTGATTAAATATCCTTTGCTGGGGATGAGTGATACTACCTGGACCCTGATCCTTATCGGAATCTATTTCTTTATTGCATTCCTGCCGGTTTTTCTCAGTTATCAGTATGTCTCATACTCAGACGAGGGTGACAGTATAATCATCCGATACTTCTTCTCCGGAATTGTTGGAGGTAAAAAGAACTCGATTGAAATAAGCAAGGAGACTTTTGCAGGATACGAGATTGAATCAAAATTGTTTGGCCTGAAGCAGAGCCTTGTTCTCTTTCAGAGGATGAAAGAGGGTGCCGCAAAATATCCTCCGGTACATATCAGCTCTCTTTCCCGGGAGGAGAAGTCCAAGATTCTTGCGTCACTGAACAAATTTGTGCCCCGGGTGTGAAGGTTATCATTCTGTAACATGAGTTTAATCATTTGTAATATTTAACATTAGGAGCAATTTTGAGTTTTTGTTTCGTTCCACTAACTTAAAACTCACTATAATGAATGTCGACAGGATAATGAACAACCTCGAAAAGAAGCATCCCGGAGAGGTTGAATACTTACAGGCTGTAAGGGAAGTTCTTGAGTCGATCGAAGAGGTTTACAATGAGAACCCTCAGTTCGAATCGTCCAACATCATCGAGAGGATCATCGAGCCCGATCGCGTTCTGATCTTTAAGGTTCCCTGGGTGGATGACGAAGGGAATGTAAAAGTTAATCTGGGTTACCGCATCCAGTTCAATAATGCCATTGGCCCGTACAAGGGAGGCCTCCGTTTTCACCCCAGCGTAAATCTATCGATACTCAAGTTCCTGGGATTCGAGCAGATCTTTAAAAATGCACTTACCACGCTACCTATGGGAGGAGCCAAGGGAGGCTCCGATTTTGATGCCAAAGGCAAGTCTAACGGAGAAATTATGAGGTTCTGCCAGTCGTTTATGCTTGAGCTCTGGAAATATATCGGGCCCGAAACCGATGTGCCTGCGGGAGATATCGGTGTGGGAGGACGTGAAATTGGATTCCTGTATGGCATGTATAAAAGGCTGTCAGGCGATCATACCGGTGTCCTGACGGGAAAAGGAAGCAACTGGGGCGGGTCGCTTATACGCCCCGAGGCAACAGGCTTCGGTACAGTCTATTTTACCAAGGAGATGCTTGCCACAAGGGGTGAGGATCTCAGGGGCAAATTAGTTGCTGTAAGCGGTTTCGGAAATGTTGCCTGGGGCGCTGCCAGGAAAGCCACGGAACTGGGAGCAAAAGTTGTAACACTTTCCGGACCTGACGGATATGTATATGACCCCGAAGGCGTTTCCGGAAGGAAAATTGATTTTATGCTTGAACTCCGTGCTTCAAACGAAGATATTGTAAAGCCGTACTCTTATGCCTTTGAAGGAGTCGAATTTCACGAAGGCAAGAGGCCGTGGGAGGTAAAGGTCGATATTGCCCTGCCCTGCGCCACACAGAATGAACTGAACGGAGAGGATGCCCGGAACCTCGTTGACAACGGTTGCATATGCGTCTGCGAAGGCGCTAATATGCCAAGTACTCCGGAAGCTATTGAAGTATTTCATAAAAACGGACTGCTCTTTTCTCCGGGAAAGGCATCCAATGCAGGCGGTGTGGCCACATCGGGACTGGAGATGACTCAGAACGCCATGAAGCTGAGATGGAACAGCGACGAAGTTGATAAACGCCTGCATGAGATAATGTGCAACATACACGCCCAGTGCGTTAAGCATGGTAAAAGAAATGATGGCTATGTCGATTACGTGAAAGGAGCAAATATTGCAGGATTCCTCAAAGTAGCCAATTCAATGCTCGATATGGGGGTAGTTTAGATCCTTTACACCATATAAAAAGCAGAGACTCTCTGAAAAGTCTCTGCTTTTTTTTATATTTGGGTGTCTCAATTCTTTGTGCTATGCCTGAAGTATCACTGAAGCATAAAATTGCTTTAGGACTTATCCCGCGGATTGGTGATATCAACGCCCGCAAGCTGGTCTCATTCTTCGGGGATGTGGAAACCATCTTCAGGGAACCTTACAGAAACCTTGTTAAAATACCTGGTATAGGCTCCGGGCTGGCAAAATACATAACCGACAGATCATACCTCGAAAGTGCTGAAAAGGAAGCAGCTTATGTTGAAAAGAATAATATCAGAACCCTTTTCTATCTTGATGATGATTACCCTTACAGGCTCAGGCAGTGCGATGATTCTCCGGTCGTATTCTTCTTTAAAGGGAACTGTGACCTGAATGCACCTAAAATGCTCAGCGTTGTCGGGACACGCAATGCCACCGTCCATGGAAGGGAAATATGCGAAAGTATCATCAGGGATCTTGCAAGAGGACACCCCGAAATAGTTATTGTAAGCGGACTGGCTTATGCCATGCCCAATTGAATACACCATTATAGGATCACTATAACCCAAAAATCATAAAATTGTCTCTTTATTGCAGATAAATATCTGATATTCTGCGTATAATAATCTTATTTATCAATAAGAATTAATTCAGACTAAAATAAATAGTTATTAACAAATTTTGTTAATAAAGCTTGTATGTATCAGCCTTACAATGATATAACTAAAAATTCATTGGTAGCGAAAAAAGGGGGCATTTTGAGTATTATATATATAGGACAAAATAATTAATCACAAAGGAGGCAAATATGGAAAGTAATGAAAACTATCTGGTAGGTTCAAAGGCAACACCACAACATCCAGCAAAGTCACTCTATGGTGAAGCGATTGCACTTGAAGAAATAACCCTCTTCGAGCTTGAAGCATTAAGCCCTGATGATAAACTTAAACATCTGAGAAAGCAATATATTAACCTGTCTATGATAGGCCGACTCACGGTATATCAGCAGGGTGAGATATTGGTCAATATTAAGAGAATCTGTAAAGATGCCGGACAGAATTTTGTGGAATATGTAAATGAAAATCTTGGCCTATCCCCAAAGACTGTAAATAATTATATGAACGTATTCTATTATTGCTGTGGTTGCCCGGAAATTGCAATGAAAATCAAGGATTCAATATTATATCAGGTCTGTACAGACAATTTTGATAACGAGATTCGTGAATACTTATTTAGCTCTGGCATCCTTGAAAATATTACAAACGATAAGTGCAAACGTCTCCTTGAAAAAGTCAAGAATGAAGGAATCAAAGCTATCGAAAATGAGGTTGAAGAAATGGACAGAGGTAAGTTAATCTATCATCAAACTGAATATACCATTGGCTTAGCTCATAGTGTGCAGAAAACCCTCGGCAATCTTAAAGCAAATATTGAGCGAAGAGGAAGGAAAACCAATAACGGAATTATTGAATTTACCGAACAGATTAAATCGGATCAGCCGGAAGCATCCGAGATTAACTTAAGATTGTATAATGCCATTGAACAGGCAATGACCACCCTGGATAAAGCATTATCAGAGTCCGATGACATATTAAAAGCTTTTAAGAATAAGGTCATGTAAAAGGTATATTTTACGAAAACGTAAAATTTTCATAAATGAAAAAACCAGTAAAAAAAGTGGAACTGTTCCTTGACTCCGGCGCCTATTCCGCTTGGTCTCAAGGAAAGAAGATAAGCATTGATGAATACATTACCTTCATAAAAAAGCATGAGGATGTAATTGATGTATATGCTAATCTTGATGTAATTGGTGATCCTAAAGCAAGTTGGATGAATCAGATGAAAATGGAAAAAGCTGGATCAAATCCGTTGCCTGTATTTCATTATGGAGAAGATGTCAAATGGCTAAAACGGATACTTAACAGGGGATATGACTACATAGGTTTAGGCGGTATGGTTCATATAACTACCGATAAGTTATTTCAGTGGTTGAATTATTTGTTTTCCTCATGGTTAACTGATAAGGAGGGTATGCCAATAGTTAAAGTGCATGGATTTGGAATGACCAGTGTTAGTCTTATGATAGAGTTTCCATTTTATTCAGTGGATAGTACTTCATGGATACTTAATTCAAGATTGGGCTACATCTTCGTACCACGTTATAGACAGGGCAAATGGATTTACTATGAACCCGCCCATAAGATAGCGGTATCAAATAGGAATCCTAAACTTAAAGAAAGAGGCAAACATTTCAATAACCTGAATCCTATCGAGCAGAAGACAGTTCTAAATTATATACATGAGCAGGGGTATAAAATAGGTCGATCAGAATTTAAAATGGTTGATCAGAACCACAAACTTGCAAGGAATGAGAGATGGGTAGGAAAGAACCCAAAAAATAAAAATGATTTAAGAATGCTTGAAATCATTATCGAATCTGGAATATCTAACACTAATGAACTCAGGGATGAAATGAACATAGTCTACTTTGTTGATCTTGAAAAGAATCTGCCTGAGTGGCCGTGGGCTTTTAAGCCACGAAGGGCATCCATTTGACCAACATTAAATTTTATTTGTATTTCTTAAAAATTCTTTTGAAATTTGTTATCAGCGGCATCTCCTTCCGTGCCTCCCGCTTAGAGAGGTTAAATGCAGCGAGACGTATTTATTTCACAATTCAGGAGATGCCGCTTTTTGTTATTCTAAGTTGGACTAATTCTAATACGTCCATTTAAATACTACATTTTAATTATTATTGAATAACTTGCGATACTATAAACTTATGAGATAAATTAAATGAATGGAGAATAAAGCAGGAAACAAGAATTTGCATAAAGCAAGTAAAGCAAAAAAGGACGAATTCTATACACAATTATCAGATATCGAGAAGGAATTAAAGCACTATAAAGAACACTTTAAGGACAGGGTTGTTTACTGTAACTGTGATGACCCTCGAGTTAGTAATTTCTTTCACTACTTCTCTTACAATTATGAAAAACTCGGACTGAAAAAACTTATTACGACTTGTTATAAAAACCAAAATATGGACTTGTTCAGTCAGAACGATTCTGAACAAGCAATTTGTTTAGATTATGAAGGTGATAAAAACGAAAACAATGTTCCCGACCTTAATGAAATAGGGATAAAGAAATTAAAAGGTGATGGGGATTTCAGAAGCAAAGAATGTATTGAACTTTTAAAACAATCCGACATTGTTGTAACAAATCCCCCTTTTTCGTTATTCAGAGAATATATTGCACAACTTGTGGAATATGAGAAGAAGTTTGTAATAATTGGTAACGTTAACGCAATATCCTACAAGGAAATTTTTAAGTTGATAAAGGAGAACAAAATTTGGTTAGGAATTAGCATTCATAGTGGCGACAGAGAATTTGGTGTTCCTGATGATTACCCTTTAACAGCTGCTGGATACAGAATCGATGAAAATGGCAATAAATTTATACGAGTTAAAGGAGTGCGATGGTTTACAAATCTAGACTATAAGGAACGGCACGAAGATTTAATACTATATAAAAGATATACTCCTGAAGAATACCCAACCTATGACAATTATAATGCGATTAATGTTGATAAAACAAAAGAAATACCTATGTGCTATAATGGAGTTATGGGTGTTCCAATAACATTTCTCGATAAGTATAATCCTGATCAGTTTGAAATAATTGGAATGTCCGCTTCAGCAGGTTATAGTGAAGAAATTGTTGGAATTCCTTTTTTAGGGAAAAAAGATGCTAGACCATTACTAAAAGGAAAAAATACGTATGCTCGTATCTTTATAAGAAACTTAAGGTTACAATAATAATTATACTTTGATATGAAAATCGAACTCACGGAAATAACTGTCCGAGAATTAGCTGAAGGCTATAAAGACAATGCCGAAGAAGGTGTTTTTGGTTATGGTGGTAAATTAGATATTCGTCCACCATATCAGCGCGAATTTATCTACAAAGACAAAAAAAGGGATGCTGTAATTGATACTGTAACGAAAAATTATCCACTAAATGTCATGTATTGGGCTGTAAGGGATGATGGAAATTTTGAAATAATTGACGGACAGCAAAGAACAATGTCTATTTGCCAGTATATTAATGGTGATTTTGCTTTTATGTTTAAATATTTCCATAATCTACAGAATGATGAAAAAGATAAAATACTTAACTATAAACTGACCATTTATCTATGTAGTGGAACAGATAGCGAAAAATTAGATTGGTTTAGAATCGTAAATATAGCGGGCGAAAGACTTTATGAACAGGAACTACGAAATGCAGTATATCACGGCTCATGGGTCTCTGATGCTAAACGTCATTTCAGTAAAAGCAATTGTCCTGCATATGGTCTTGGTAAAGATTATATTAGTGGTGCTTTAGATCGCCAAGATTATTTGGAAACAGCGATCAACTGGTTATCTAAAGGAAATATACAGGTTTACATGGCGAACCATCAACATGATCCAAATGCAAATGAATTATGGCTTTATTTTCAAAATGTTATAAATTGGGTCAAGGTAATATTTCCAAAATATAGAAAAGAAATGAAAGGAGTAGAGTGGGGATTTCTTTACAACGAGTTCAAAAACGAAAATTTTGACTCAAAAAAGCTTGAAGAAGAAATCACTAAATTAATGGAGGATGAAGATGTTACAAGTAAAAAGGGGATTTACCCTTATGTTTTAACTCGCAAAGAAAAACATTTGAATATTCGTGCTTTTAGTCCCAATCAAAAAAGAGAAGCTTACGAAAGACAAAAAGGTATTTGTCCTGTCTGTGAGGAACCCTTTGAAATAGAAGATATGGAAGCCGACCATATAACTCCATGGCACGAAGGTGGAAAAACGACAGCAGAAAATTGCCAATTGTTATGCAAAAATGATAACCGAATAAAATCTGGAATATAGAAACTCAGAATCGTATTGTTGCATTGAAATTATTGAAAAATCCTCACTATAACTCCCACATATAGTTGACATTCAAAGATATGAACCAATGATGGTTCATAAAAAAATTTGGATGTCCATTTTATAATTATTATTTTTACGTCGTTATAATAACGCTAATCAAGCGGTATGTATCCAAGACGGTGGGGACACATTCGGGATATTTACCGCTTTTTCATTTGAATCAAATATGAGAACATTAAAGGAAATAAGGACAGAACGAGGATTAAGTCAAGCTGATGTGGCTAACGTAATCAGAACTTCTATTTCGAACTACTGCAACTTTGAAAGTGGTCAATCATTACCGATACTGGAAGATATGATCGGGTTGGAACACAACTTCACTCAGCGAATAAAATGGAATGAAACAATAGATCAATATGAAAAACAGGAGATCATTCGTGAACTGATGGTATTAATGGAAAACTACCCTCTTTCCTCTGTAATTACATTCGCCACTAAAGCTCTGAAAGAAGGTCAACGACTGGGTAACCCAGGACTATTGATAAATCATTATGCGGGAGTAGCACAACGACTTGATATTGAACCGCTAATTAATTACATGTAAAATTAATTGTAAAACTGAATATTATGAAAAGGACATTTTTACCGATCAATAAGTATCCATTCTACAATGATCTTGTTGATAGATACATGCAACAGTCAGAAATTCTAAATGGTGGTTCTATGCAAATTGGTGTCCATTCAACAATATGGGATAAGGAAGCCATTCTTGGTCATATCGCACAGATAGAAGGTGATGAAAAGGGACTATACCTTCGCAATGGGGAAAAACATATGGCTTATAAACCTTTCGTCCAGATGAAGCTGGATCAATTAGAATCGGATTTTGAAGAATTTAAGAGATCCAGAAGAAACCAAGGTCATGAAATTCCGGAAGTGATGACACCAAAGATGTTGGAGCAGTATTATACCTACAAAGCCAGGATGACAGTCATTGAAGAAGAATTAGCAGAACTTAATAAGCGGTTAAAGTCATACACGAGTGAAGAGCAGAAAGAAGATGATTCAATGCTACTCAAATATGGTCTTCAGGAAGTATCCAAATGTCATGGTTTAAATGCCGAAGATCCATCGCTTATAGATGTTTTAAAAATCATTGATGGTCAGAAAGTTGAAATGACTGAAGACAATGTATTGATTATTAATGATAGTCGTTCTCCTTATTCGGGTATGCTCGTCTCGGACTATCGTAAGTTATGCAAACAATGGAAAAATGAGGTAAAACAAATACAGCTTGATGAATTTGTGAAAATACAAGATAGGTGCAGAGCAGAAGGATTACCAATACCAAAGATTCCAATACGCGCATTAAGAAAAGTTAGTAAGGGGTCACTTCCAAAATGGCCAGAGTGGGCAGTTAACCATTTAAAAAATGAGTCAGTTACGAAATAGTTCAACGTTCTTTGAAGAAGCTCCACAAGGGGAGCACCTTGGTTTTATTGTTATTCACATTCTGGGGGTTGGTCAATTAGGCCAACCCCTATTTTTAATTTAACTCATTGATATGGATACTTATAAAATACGAAAAGAACTGAAGATACAGATCATCCAACAAGAAGACCTGTATGATCTTTTTATCCGTCAACAGATACCAGCATCACCAATAAATTACTTGATAGAAAAAATACGTAAGCTAAAAATAGAGCTTGCAGAATTGGAAGCTCGTGCAAGGATTGAAGAACAAAGACTTATATCAATGAATTGATGAAAAATTATAACCAATTAAAACGCATCCAAACCGCCATACTTAAAGAGTTGAGAGATGAGCAACTGGAGAGATCAACGATCTATCAATTCATCAGGAATCAATGTTACAACAGCTCTACATCCAAGAATCAATCTCGTCAAGCTATCAAGAATGCTATCAATTCTCTCAAACGGAGAGGAATCATATATGAACAAATGGGAATCTTAGGTTTAAACAATTAATATTTAAAACAATGGGAAAGACTATTAAAACTGTACCGGATATTGAACCGATTCAAGTAGCACAGACAAATAAAAAGCGCATACACCAGTATGAACTGTCTGGAAAATACGTCCAGACATTTGAAAGCATTGCAGAAGCACAAAAATCGCTTGGAGTTAAAGGTGTGGGAATATATAGGGCAATTCAAGGTAAAGCTAAATCCTGTCATGGATTTCAATGGAGAATAGCAACTGAATAAACTTTGTCATGGAAAAGGATTATGTTGGAGCAATGAGTGTAGCTTGTAATTGTCCGGTCTGCCGGTCATGTCTGGTACTATATGAAATCCTTTACCTAAATGGATCACAGATTACCAAAGAGACTGCCCGAGAGCAACAAATCAAGTGTGTTAAATGTGATGTATTACTCGCTGAACCAAAGATGATTCGTACACGATATAAAAATAGTTATATAAGATAGTTATATAAATCCGGGATAGGCTGTCGACGCTGACAAGAACTGGTAACCATATCCCGCCAGTTTTTCCCGGATTCTTTTTAAAAGGGATATGATCTAAAATGTTGGGATATGGAAAGAACAAAATTTAAGACAGAAGGAAAGGACCCTACCATTAGAGGTTACTTTACTGTGTTTCGTGACCTGACACAACGTTATGATCCAAACACTGTGTTATTCTTCAGTTACTTAATGGACAAATACCGATATTATTCAAAAAACAATATGCTATTAAATGGTGAATGGTTCTTTATTCGTTGGAAAGACGTACAAAGAGATATTTCATTGACACCATACAAAGCCCGTTCCTGTAAGGAACTATTGGAAAGGGACGGTCTGATTGAGACAAAAATGATGACTCATCCCCAGAAACAATATTATAGGATAAATGGGGAACCCTCATTAAATCATCAATCGTTAAATTACTTAACGATTAATCGTCAAATTACTAAACGATATAATAATACTATAGAGAATAGTATTAATATATATTCTTTGGGAAACATTGGGTTTCCCAAAGAGTGGCAGGAGGATCTTACATTAAAGTCTACCATAGAAAAATGGATTAAATGGCGGGAACAAAAAGGGTTTCCCAATGACTTACCTCTTATCAGGAAACTATGCGAAATACTTACTGGGTTAGGTTCCATTGAAGATGCTACTAAATCCATAAAAAGAAGTATAAAAAATAATTGGAGAAGTATTCAGCCATTACCTGCAAAAAGAATACCTGTCTGTCCATTCAACTTTACTTTTGGTGCAGACTTTAGCACAAAGGCTGTATGTAATAATGAATGTGCTGGTGACCATGAGAAAACATGGTCTAAATGTCAATCCGCATGGCAAACTATTAAAAGTAAAAATCCTCCCTGTCCATTGGGATTCACTTTCGGCAGAGACTTTAATAGATATAAGAAATGTAATATCTGTGGTGAATTTGATCCTAAAACATGGGTTAAATGTGAATCTGAATTTCAGAATTTCAAACGAAGAGTTGAAAATGATCAGTCTCGAATAAATACAAAACTCTAATTATTAGAGTTAAATGTGATGATTCCAGATAGTTATGATAAAAAGGCTGTATACAGGGGGAAATCTGAAGTTAACGGCATCTTTATCAGGTGTTGTTAAAAGCGTCGCAGTTTGCGTGAACGTGAGCGTCTTTTTCGTTTTCCATCCTATTCCAAATGTACCATACAGTGTTACAACGAAATAGCTTGTTTGTACGGGTACGGTAATGTTCCATGTTTAGCTTGTCAGCTATCTGTTGGTAGGTATATCCCTGTCTTTTCAGGGTCTGAATATAATGGTAGGCATGTACCACTTTTGTATCGGTACGGGCTTTCATGTAGTTGGTATGATGAGCTTTCTTTCTACCAGTATCTGTAAGATTATTTGTACCAGCTTTCCAATCCGGTTCACGTAACTTTTTAGCTCGTAAGGCAGATTTGGTACGTTCCGATATGTACTTGCGTTCCTGTTCAGCTAAAGCTGAAAAGATATGAAGGGTAAATTCATTAGCGGTAGGCATATCGGCACAAACGAATTTTACCTTACTTTCCATTAATTGAGAGATAAATGATACAGATCGGCTGAGTCTATCCAGTTTTGCAACAATTAATGTTGCATCAGTATTTTTTGATGTACTGATAGCTTTAATCAACTCAGGTCTATCATCACGACGACCAGATTCAGATTCAACAAACTCATTAAGTAATCGTCCATTTTGATGTGTGATATAATTCAGGATGATTTGTCTTTGAGCTTCGAGTCCAAGACCAGATATTTCTTGGCGTTTCGTACTCACTCTAACATAAGATACATATTTGGTTTCCATGGTGTTAATTATTGTCAATGATTTAATCGGACATTTAATTACAGGATTATTGTGACATTTTAAGGCACAAAAATATCCCACACCTTTTGGATGTAGGATATTATGTGTCAATTAGTACATATTACTTTACAACGTGGAAATTACCAGATTCAAGTTTCTCTATCTTGATACCACGTTCCTTAGACATACGACCGGGAAGCTGGACATTGATTGTCTTTTCCATACCTTCCTTTGATCTGTCAGGAAACATCTCTACAAGCTTTGCAAGTATATCAGCTTTAGAGATTCCGGTCTTAGGTGCATCAGTTACCAGTGATAAAATAGTCGATATGACACCGAAACCTTTGGGAGCAGATGAGTTACCAGATTTAGTAAGTTTTGCAAGTACCAGTTTTGCATCTGCAAGTTTAGCTTTCAGGTCTTCAACTGTCTGTCTTGCTTGTTCGATAGCTTTCTCATCATTGTAGGCATTTTGTGCTGCGATTTCCTGAGTAAGTTCATCATCAGTAATTACATCATTGGCTTGAGCCATCTTGACATCGGGTGTTAAAACTTTCTTTGACATGACTAAATAATTTAAGTGAATAAATAGGTTTAAGAAACATAGCGAGCGGTGACAGATCCGATCTGTCATGAAATCAAACATTGACCGCTCAAATCACCTATATTTTAGGATTTAGGAGTCTACATGTTGGCGGTGAATCTCCAAACCTCCGATGTGTACGACATCTGCGTTGGTCTGCATCATCAGCAGACTGAGACAGTGATCTGGTGGGCATCACCATCATACCAAAGATCGGAAAGGCAATACCCTTAAACACGGATATTTATCCTATTAAAACAGGATTATTATCCTGGTTTCAATGATTATATATATCTAAGTATCAATGATATATGATAGCTATTATTGAGATTAAAAATGACTACAGATAGACCCGCCTGATCTACGGGTGAGCAACATGAGGTTGGGCGGATACCCTCTCAAATAATGTCCGGTTTTAATTCAAATTGAAACCGGTTTTATAAAAATTTCAAAATTCCGATTTGAATCGAAAGTGAATTTTATACAGATCAAAATAAAGCGATGTAATGTGTCTGATATCTGATTCGATAGATTATATCAATGATGAGTCGATAATCCAAGGTATTATCAAATGTATTCTCTGTTATTGTAGGATTTGATTTGTCTGATATTAATCAAAGAAAAATTAGTGTATATAAATTATTAATCGTAAATTAAGTGCTTGAATAACAAATTACTATAATCATGGAACAATTAAGATTTGCACCAATTATCAGGGTGAGTACTGAGGAGCAGGAAAGGCAAGGTGAAAGTATGCTTACCCAAGAGACTCAAATTAAGGAATATGTCCAATCCCTGCATGGTTTAATACCACCCTATTGTTGGAATTATTGCGGACAGGAATCAGCAACTAAAAAGGAACGAATACTTTGGGATAAACTTCTTGATGATAGCGGTAAAGATTTATTTGACGCAATAATCGTCTGTGATGCTTCCCGATGGAGTAGAAACAATCTTCGGTCGTTGGAAGGTCTTGAAATCTTGCGAAAGAATAAGATTCGATTCTTCATTGGCACGAGTGAGAAGAATCTGAATCTTCCGGCTGATCGTATGACATTGGGTTTATTCACTACATTAAACCAATTTATTGCAGAAGAACAAGTACGAAAAAGTCAGGAAAATAGAATCCATAGGGCGCAACGGGGTGTTCCAACGGCAGGGAAATTGCCTTATGGTAGAATTTGGAATAAGAAAACAGAACAATGGGAAATTGATCCAGAAAAAAAGAGTATAATCGAACAGACTGCTAAAAGATATTTGGCAGGGGAAAGGATTAAAGATATTGCCAAGTCTTTTAATGTTGATGCCAGTACTTTATTTAAATCTCTTACCCAACGTTGTGGTACTACTTGGGAATGTAACTACAAAGATAAAGTAACAAACCAAGTCGTTACCGTTGTAATGACAATTCCAAGATTATTGGATCAAGAGGTAATTGATGCTGTTAAAGCTCGTATGGAAAAGAATATTACCTATGTAAGAGGTCATAGAAAACATGACAACCTGCTCCAGGGTATGATCTATTGCAAACGTTGTGGTCTTAAAATGTCCGCTTCCACCAATAACTTTAAAAAGAGATATTACCGTCACTCTCTATATAGCAAAGGTTGTAGTTTCCATAAGTTTGTTCCGGCTAATGACCTTGAAAATGCAGTATTGGCAAATCTTGTCAAAACATTTGGAGACTATCAGCAACTTGAAGATGCTATTAAGAGGGCTTCACCAGATACAAGTCGGAGGGTAGAGTTAGAAAATGAACAAGACCAATTTATTAAGGAACTAAAGAAGATCACGGATCAAAAAGATACTATTGTTGATAAAATAAGCAAGCAACTTATAAGTGATGAAGAAGCGGCATCGACACTTAAGAAACTAAGGGAAAGAGAATTGCCTATTAAACAACGTTTAGATGATATTCTTCAAGAGCTTAAAGACATCCCTGATCCTGAAAATATTAAAAAGATAAGTCAATGGGCATTGAAAATGACTAAACATATTACAAAAATCAATCCTTCAATAATTTTTAAGCGACCTTATAAATGGAAAAGAAATCTGGTTGAAAAAGCATTTGGGGGGGTTAATCATAATACATCCAAATATGGGGTATTTATTGATTATGATGATCGTATAACTTTTGAAATTAAGGGATTGCTTGTTTCAACAGTAGGAGCTATACCAATGACAGATTTAGAAATAGCTGAGACTTTTAATGTTGACCCAGATAGTGATAAGTTTAGCGATATCAAAAAGGCTTACCATATGGTATTGATATTACCTCACATAAAGCTGCGCTTGCAAACAATATCCTGACTATCGGGGTACTCGGGCATGGTTTCAGGACTATCTATCCTTCGATTCACAGGTCGGTTGCCAATAACATTATCCTTCACGGAGGGTTACTGACAGATTTCGTTTCCGATGCACTGCCCGAACGAAATAACTTCATTAAAAGAAACAGGATAATTGCAGGCCTTTCCGATGCAACACTTATTGTTGAATCAGGAATATCAGGCGGAGCCCTTATTACTGCTGATATTGCGGGATCATATAACCGTGATGTTCTGGCGGTTCCGGGGAGACCTGACGACCAGTGGTCAAAAGGCTGTAACAGTCTCATCAGAGAGAATAAGGCTGCGCTTGTCGAAAATGCAGCAGATATTGAATATATTCTTGACTGGATGTCTGAAAAACAAGTAATACCTGTCCAGAAAACACTCTTCTCCGACCTGAATGAAACCGAACAGCTTATTTACAACCTGCTGGTAAAGGAGGGAGAGCTGACTATTGACATTATTTGCAGGACTCTCGGGATACCTGTCAACAAACTCTCTTCCCTGCTTCTCCAGATGGAATTCAGGGGACTGATCCGAAGCTACCCGGGCAATCTGTACCGTGTCTAAGACCTGAAAAATAAATCCGCAACCGAGACGCAAGGCGAGCTCGGCGAAGCCAATCCGAAACCGGGCAGATTTGAGACCTGCAAAAAAAAATGACTTAAATTTCCACGAGTTCGACGAAGTCAATCCGCAATTTTCCTACTTTTGATCTTCTTATAGTTTAATACCTTAGTTTAACATTATGGATCCAAGAGTATCACAATTCATGGCAATGATTAAAGCCAGAAATCCCGGAGAAAATGAATTTCACCAGGCCGTTCAGGAAGTAGCAGAATCCCTGATCCCGTTTATAGAAGAGAATCCCAGGTACAAGCATGCAAAAATCCTTGAACGGATTGCGGAACCTGAACGGACAATAATTTTCAGGGTACCATGGCTGGATGATAAAGGCGAGATACAAATAAACCGTGGCTACAGAATCGAGATGAACAGCGCCATCGGCCCTTACAAAGGGGGTATCAGGCTCCACCCGACGGTTAATCTGGGAATTCTCAAGTTCCTGGCTTTTGAACAGGTGTTTAAAAACAGCCTGACTACACTTCCAATGGGCGGCGCAAAGGGCGGCTCAGATTTCGACCCGAAAGGGAAAACCGACAATGAAGTAATGAGGTTTTGCCAGAGCTTCATGACAGAGCTCTACAGACATATCGGACCCGATACAGATGTACCTGCAGGAGACATAGGAGTCGGCGGCCGCGAGATAGGCTATTTATTCGGACAGTATAAAAGAATCAAGAATGAATTTACCGGTGTCCTGACCGGTAAAGGGATTGAATGGGGTGGTTCGCTTATCCGTCCTGAGGCCACCGGTTACGGTGCTACCTATTTTGCAGAGGAGATGCTGGCATCACGAGGGGAGAGCCTGAAAGGGAAAATCGTATGCATTTCAGGGTCAGGTAATGTGGCGCAGTATGCCACTGAGAAAATGACCGAACTTGGTGGCACGGTAGTTACCTTGTCCGATTCAAACGGTTTTATTTATGACCCGAAGGGCATTGATAATGAAAAACTCAGGTTTGTCATGGACCTGAAAAATGTCAGGAGGGGAAGAATAAAAGAGTATGCTGAAAAATACAACGTCGAATATTTTGAGGGGCAAAGGCCGTGGATCATTAAATGTGATATTGCGATGCCAAATGCAACCCAGAATGAGATCAACAGGGAAGAAGCCGCACTGCTTGTTAAAAATGGCTGTATTTGCATCTCCGAGGGAGCAAACATGCCCTCTACACCAGAAGCTGTCGAGGTATTCCTGAACGCTCAGATCCTTTATGCCCCGGGGAAGGCAGCCAATGCCGGTGGTGTGGCCACATCGGGCCTTGAGATGACTCAGAACTCGATGAGATTGCCCTGGTCACGAGAAGAGGTGGATGCCAGGCTCCGCTCCATCATGAAGAATATCCATGAGACCTGTGTTAAATATGGTAAAAAGGAAAATGGCTTTGTCAATTATGTCGATGGAGCCAACATAGGGGGCTTTGTCAAAGTTGCCAATGCGATGATCGCACAGGGTGTTGTATAATGCAGTTGATTGATACACATACACATGTCTATCTTCCGGAATTTGATGCCGACAGGGACGAGGCCATACGGAGAGCTGTCAGCAACAATGTCGTAAAGCTCCTTATGCCGAATATTAATGTAAACTCTGTTGATCCAATGCTGGCGGCGGAAGACAGATATCCGGGGATCTGTTACCCGATGGCAGGGCTTCATCCCACCTCAGTGAAAAATGACTATCGTTCACAGCTCGACACCATTGAGAGCCTTTTCTCAGATCACAGATTTGTCGCAGTGGGCGAAATAGGCATTGATCTTTACTGGGACAATACATATCTTGATGAGCAGATAACTGCTTTCAGGGAACAGGTTGCCTTTGCCCTGAAAGCCAACCTTCCTGTCGTTATTCATTCAAGAGAGTCAATTGATCAAATTTTCAGGGTGCTCGGGGAGTTTAAAGGTCAGAGATTCAAAGGGGTGTTCCACGCTTTCTCAGGAAGCGCCGGTGATGCTGAAAAGGCGATAAACATGGGGTTTAAGATCGGAATCGGCGGAGTGTTGACCTTTAAAAACTCAGGGCTCGATCAGATAGTGAAAGAGGCCGGTCCGGACCATATACTGCTTGAGACCGATTCTCCATACCTTGCTCCCGTCCCCTTCAGGGGAAGGCGAAACGAAAGTTCATGGCTTCCCCTGATAAACAGAAAACTTGCAGAGATACTTGGGATGAGTGAGGAAGAGACTGCTTTGAGAACATATATGAACTCATCAGAACTTTTTGGCTTATGAGACAAGATAAAGAGATTTCAATCCTTCTGATCCATACCGGCGGAACTATAGGTATGGTACACGACCCTGTCACCGGATCGCTTGTCCCGATAGATTTCAGACATATCTCCGATCATGTTCCCGAACTGAAGAGGTTCGGTTACGGGATAAGCGCTGTTTCTTTCGATCCGGTAAAGGACTCTTCAGATATTGATCCCGCTATATGGGTAAAAATGGCAGATATCATTGAAAAGAATTACCATGATTATGACGGCTTTGTGGTACTTCATGGAACCGATACAATGGCATATTCCGCTTCGGCATTGAGCTTCATGCTTGAGGGCCTTTCCAAACCCGTCATTTTTACCGGATCGCAGTTGCCGATTGGTTTGCTCAGGACCGACGGCAGGGAAAACCTGATCACCTCAATCGAGATTGCAGCCACCAGGTTACATGGCAAGCCTGTTGTGCCTGAAGTTTGCATATATTTCGACAACAAGCTGACCAGGGGTAACAGGACCACCAAGTTCAGTGCTGAGCATCTTAATGCCTTTAACTCGCCCAACCATCCGCCACTTGCTGAGGTCGGCCTTCATATCAGGTTCCACTACAACCTCATCCGGTATCCCGTCCTCAAACAGGAACTCAAGGTATACAAAGTGTTTGACAACAGTGTTGCTATACTTAAGATATTCCCCGGAATTAACAGGAACCTGGTGCAGGCCCTGATAAACACCAAAGATCTCCGGGGAATAATCCTGGAGACATTCGGATCGGGAAATGCACCTACATACAGGTGGTTCATTGATGATCTGAAATCCTTTATCGACGGCGGAGGTGTCATCTTCAATGTTACGCAGTGCCATGGAGGCAGTGTTGAAATGGGATTATATGAGACGAGCCGCGAAATGCTTGCAGCAGGGGTGATCAGCGGAAAGGACATTACCTCAGAGGCTTCTGTTACCAAAATGATGTTTCTGCTGGGCAGGTGTTCTTCCCGCGAAGAGATTGTGAAGTGTCTGGAGATCTCTCTGTCCGGAGAAATATCCTCCTAGGACAAATGTGAAAATAATTTTGTAATTTTCGCCTCCGTTTTAAGGAGGCTGTCGCCCCGTTCAGGAGAGATGCAGGAGTGGCTTAACTGGCACGCCTGGAAAGCGTGTGTATCTCAAAAGGGTACCGGGGGTTCGAATCCCCCTCTCTCCGCAACGATTAAATGAATCCCGCCCTTGGCGGGATTATTTGTTTTACCAAGACACCGTCGAAAGCCTGCTTTCGTAAGGGGTTGAGGTAAAACAAATAAAAACCCGAAGGGTTCATTTAAGCGTTGCCGGTATCCCCCACAGGGATCACGACCGAACGGAGAGAGGTCGTAATCCCCACCCCGCCCTACTCAACCTGGAATTTAATCGACGGGATAATAAGGTTCTCCCTGAGCCTCATTCTTTCCGGAACGATCTGTTTAAACCTTTCCGTGTCAGGAACCAGGGCTTTCCGCGATGGCATACCTTTCCCGGTTATAAGCTCAATGGCTTTTGCCAGCATCGGGTCAGAAGCATCTCCGAAAGGGCGGGCGGTAAACAGATTATCCTTAATCATGTAATCAGGTGCCAATCCGTTTTCAAAATCGGTATATCCGTTGGCATTTGCGTATTTCGTGACTATCGGCATGATCGCCCATTTCTTATTATCATCCGGCATGACCCAGGCACCAACATACTTTCCGTAAGTCGATTCACCTATCCTGACCACATTCATATAGGGATCAAGTCCTGTGATCAGCAACTCACTGGCTGATGCTGATCTTGAAGTCGTCAGGAAATATACCCTCTGCATATTGACATTGGAGGCAGTTGATTCAAACCTGTAATACAGGTAATTTGTATATTTATAATATTCGAGATATTCCTGCAGATCTTTGTTATACCTGAGGCTTACCATTATCTCATTGCCGGTGGTCACCGCGGTGGGAGCAATCAGCGAGGCAAGATGGATGGTCGCTTCACTGTCCCCGCCTGAATTATAGCGAAGATCGATAACCAGATCGGATATCCCCTCAGCTTTGAACTCAGTGAAGATGTTGTCCATTTCAGTAAGGAATTCATTATTTTCACCTGAAATGAATTCAACATAAGCCAGATACCCTATTTTATTGCCATCGATATTCAACACTTCGTGATGTATTGAAGGGTCAGTCTTCATATTCCGGGCTGCCAGGTTCAGCGACTGGCCAGTTTCTATGAGCGTATTCCCGTCAAGAGTGCCCAGCTGAACCGAATAAAGATCTCCGGAGAACATATTGTAATAATTGATCGTGTCCATGGGCATGTTATTTATCGAGAGTATAATGTCACCCCTTTTAAGGCCTGCTTCAAAGGCAGATGAACCAGGATAAACATAACTTACTACGATTATGACATTATTATTCCCTGCCAGATAAAAGGCAGGCTGATAGCCCATGGTCACTGGCTCGCCAATTAATTCACCTGCAAGGGCTTCATAGTTGCTTGTTATGTATGACCATTTATCCTTTGGTTTATATTTCAACTTTTGAAAATAGACACCGGGGTCTTTTTCCAGTGTATAATCGATATTCTTCGGCATGTAATCATTCCAGAGATAGTAAAGACTCATGTTCTCGAATATCCATTCGTTGGTTGCCAGAGTTTCTGCAGGAAGCAAGATATCAGGCTCTTCCTCTTCAGCCGGAATTACATCCTTTTTACAGGCAACAACCATCACCAGAATCAGTGTGCCTGCCATTAAGTAAAACAGAATCCTTTTCATCCTGTAAAAAATTTTTAGTCCCGATTAGAGATCAAAGGTAATATTATTTTTCTGTGCTTTTTACACCCGTACCACATCAAAATTAATGCCATCGATAAATGATCCTTAAAGAATTTTTAATTTTCTTCTCTTTTTTGCCGGAGCTTGCCCTTCATTTCTGTGGGATATTAAGAACATTATATTTCTTACATTTGAACTGCCTTGAAAACCCCGAAAAGGCCTGATTTATGACAACAAAATCAATTATGAACCATACTGAAAAGGAAAAAATCATTGCCGGATTCATAGGTGCGGGAGGGATTGCACGCTCCCATGCATTCTCACTGAATTCCATAAGATATTATTATACTGATGCTCCTGATATTGAAATGTCAGCTGTCTGTTCTGCAACGAAAGAGAGCAGGGAGCTTTTTGCCAGGCGCTATGGATTTGGCAGGGCATGCGATCTTAAGGAATTTGTCAGCGACCGGAGTATAGACACTGTTTTTATCCTGGGGCCCAACAAGGTCCATTTTGAGCATCTCAGCAGCGTTCTCGGTATGAGATCAATTAAACGAATATACCTCGAAAAGCCCGTCTGTTCCATGCCTCAGGAAGAATTGTCAATCAGGGAATTAGCCCGGACAAATCCTTCTGTCAGATTCCAGGTCGGCTTTCAGTACCTTTTTAACCCTCCGGTAAGGGAGGCTCTTCAGCTTTGGAAATCAGGGAAACTTGGCAAGCCTGTGCATTTTGACCTTAAATATTACCACAGCGACTATCTTAAAAAAGAGTACCGCTTAAAAAGGGTGTCACGGCTTACACCAGCCCCTGATGGCGGGGCAATGGCTGATCTGGGTTCTCATGCGATAAGTTTTCTTATAGCATTCCTGGGTAACAGGCTCCGGATCACAGGAGCACTTCAGGCAGGGAACTTTGACGATGTTACTCCTGAGTCGGACCTTTTCAGCCAGATCTCACTTTATGATGAAGAGAGTCATGCTGCCGGCACACTATCATCAAGCAGGGTCAGTTCAGGCACCGGTGACTACCTGGCTTTTGAATTTTTTGCCGAAAAGGGAGCTTTGC
>DIKJ01000169.1 GCA_002424525.1 Bacteroidales bacterium UBA5621
CCCAGCTTGTACATATGATTGCTCTGGTTCGATCCGCTTCCGGCGTTCATGAAGGAAAAGATGCCGGCGATAAGGAGAGTCGACTTGTGATGCGTAACAGTGTAAGGTCCTGCAAATATCGAGCAGGCTTCGCCGTGATAACCTCCGCAGTTGGCAAAGAAAAGTGAGTTTTCGGCGGAGTAGTGCTTGGCGAGCACGCAGCCCTGTCCCACGAAGCACTTGTCAACAAGAGTCGATTCGGTGACTGTTGACCCTGAACAGACTATGAAATGCTCCATAATAACTCCGGGACCTATGTAAACGGGATCTTCGCTGCAGCTGTTAACCGAGCCTTCATTAAGGTTTATGGCTCCTTCCACCTTGCTGGCGGGCCCGAATCTCACATTGCGGATTATCCGGCAGTTGAAGATCCTTGATCCCCGGCCTATCGTTCCGGTGGCTGAATTGAGTGACATTGCATAATCGCCGACCATCTTCTCTATTATCCTCACAGCCTTGTGCCGGTGGCGGTAGAGCGACATAATGTATGCCTGATGGGCCGAAAGCTGGTCCCATATCATCACCGACCGGCCACCTGTCTCATTCAGAACAGCTACTTCGGTGCCGTTCCCGAAGGTTGAGGTCCCCTCCGTGTGGATTCTGTCACAGTTCTTTATAACAACATCATCTTCAATATTATAATTAGCGATGTACTCGCCGATATTGGAGATGGTCACATTTGAACCGATAGTGCAATTGTGAAGATGAACATTTGAAAGACCGCTGTGAGTGTTCACCCCCGATTTATCATTGTAAGTTTTGTTGAATTCCCCGAGCCTTATAATGCCTGAAAATGTAACGTTACGGCAGTATGACGGATCGAATTCTTCCGTTACTTTCACACTGTCCCAGTTTTCGCAGGAGCATCCGTTTGCTTTCAGGACATCAATTTCAGATCTTGACACCTTCCGGTAATTATCTGGTGTGTTCATGCTGGATTATTTTGGCATTACTTATTCAACAGTAACTGATTTGGCAAGGTTTCTGGGCTGGTCGACATCGCATCCCCTGAGAACAGCGAAGTGGTAGGAGAGCAGTTGCAGCGGGATAACGGCAAGAAGGCACGAGAATGCCGGCATGGTTTCAGGCACCTCAAGCACATGGTCAGCCATATTCCGGATAATTTCGTCCCCTTCGGTGACTATGGCTATAACCTTCCCTTTTCTTGCCTTTATCTCCTGTATATTGTTGACGATCTTGTCATAAGTATCGTCCTTTGTGGCTACAACCACAACAGGCATGTTCTCATCAATCAGGGCGATGGGCCCGTGTTTCATCTCAGCGGCCGGGTACCCCTCGGCATGAATATATGAAATCTCCTTCAGTTTAAGTGCCCCCTCCAGGGCTACAGGGAAAAGATATCCCCTTCCGAGGTAAAGCGCATTGAGGGTATTCTGATATCTTGAGGCAAGGTCCAGCGCCTGTTCATTCACCGAGAGTGCCTTTGTGATCTTATCGGGAATCGATACCAGTTCTGTAATAAGACTTCTGTATTTTTCCGCAGACAAGATTCCCTTAAGGTGCCCGATCTCAAAAGCCATCATGGCAAGGACCGTCACCTGTGTGGTAAATGCCTTGGTCGACGCAACCCCTATCTCGGGACCGGCATGTGTATAGACGCCGGCATCGGTCTCACGGGGGATACTGCTTCCCACAACATTGCAGATGCCTATCACCATTGCGCCCCTTTCCCTCGCCAGCTTGACGGCCGCCAGTGTGTCGGCAGTCTCGCCGCTCTGGCTGATGGCTATCACAATATCGCTTTTCTTGATTACCGGATCGCGGTACCGGAACTCTGAAGCATACTCCACCTCAACAGGTGTTCTGGTATACTCCTCGAACAGGTATTCCCCTAGCAGGCCGGCATGCCATGAAGTGCCGCAGGCAATAATGATGATACGTTCCGCCTGCGACATCGTCTCAAGCACATCATGAAGCCCTCCGAGCATAACGCCCGAATAATCAGGCATTACCCTGCCCCGGAAAGTATCATGGATCGCTCTCGGCTGTTCGAATATCTCTTTCAGCATGAAATGAGGAAATCCCTCCTTGTCTATCTCCCCTATCTTAAGATCGATCTCCTTTACTTCAGGCGTTATCTTTTCCACCCTGAGAGTCCTGAGGATCATTTCATCCTTTTTGATTATCGCAATATCGTCATCGTTCAGGTAGATAACCCGCTTAGTATATTCCACGATGGGAGTTGCATCGGAAGCAATGAAATTCTCGCCGTCGCCCACACCGATCACCAGCGGGCTTCCTCTCCTTGCGGCGAAAAGTTTGTCAGGTTCACCTGCACAGATTATAACAAGGCCATATGTACCCTCAACCCTGTTAAGGGCAAGCGTAATCGCCTGTTCTGCAGTGAGATCACCTTCAAGATAAAGATGCTCGATAAGATTGGCAAGCACCTCCGTGTCGGTCTGGCTGGCGAACACGATCCCCCTGCTTTCCAGATGCCTTTTAAGGCGTGCGTAGTTTTCGATTATCCCGTTATGAACAACGATAAAATTACCCTTCGCCGAAACCTGCGGATGAGCATTGATTTCATTAGGCTCACCGTGTGTTGCCCATCTTGTATGCCCCATTCCGGTGAAGCCGTCAAAACCGGAGCTGTTCACCATCTCCTCAAGATCCTTTACCCTGCCTTTGCATCTGAATATCCGGGTATCTCCGTTTATGAAGGCCATACCAGCAGAATCATATCCGCGGGATTCAAGACGTTTAAGACCATTGATAATTATTTCACGGGCAGGCCTGGACCCGATG
>DIKJ01000254.1 GCA_002424525.1 Bacteroidales bacterium UBA5621
TAAAGACGAAAAGCTTTAAGACTTTCGGCTTTAAGACTTTCGACTTTTTAGTACCTTTGCAGAAATTTTTAGCAGAATGAATTTAATTACGGGAAAGCGCGTGCTTGTGACCGGCGGGGCGGGGTTCATAGGATCATCATTATGCCACGACCTGCTGGAGCGCGATAATGAGGTGGTGTGCCTCGATAACTTCGCAACGGGAAAGAAGGAGAACATAAGTGACCTTAAGGACAATCCGCATTTTAAACTTATAGAAGGCGACATCCGTGACACGGAAGTGTGCAACAAAGCTGTGAAGGGCGTGGATGTTGTTTTGCACCAGGCTGCCCTTGGCAGCGTGCCGCGCAGTATAGCCGATCCGGCCACCACCAATGCCGTCAACGGTAACGGCTTCCTTAACATGATCATCGCAACCCGTGATGCCGGCATAAAGCGGTTTGTATATGCCTCGAGCTCTTCGGTTTACGGCGACTCCACCGAGCTTCCCAAGGTTGAGGAACGCACCGGGAAGGTGCTTTCGCCCTATGCCATCACCAAGCTGGTCAACGAGGAGTATGCACGCATCTTCGGGAGTCTGTATGATATGGAGACAATCGGGCTGCGATACTTCAACGTCTACGGCAGGAGGCAGGATCCGGAGGGGCCCTATGCAGCCGTGATACCGAAATTCACACAGTCGTTCATGAAGTACGAGTCGCCCGTCATCAACGGTGATGGCAGCAACTCGCGCGATTTCACCTATATTGACAACGTGGTGCTGGCCAACAACCTTGCCGCCACGGTTGAGAATCCGGCTGCCATGAACCAGGTTTACAATGTTGCCTGCGGCGACTCGGTGAACCTGAACGAGATGACTTCCATGCTCAGGGGTTATCTCGCGGGCCACAATCCCAAAATTGCCGCGGTGGAGCCTCAGCACGGCCCGTCCCGGGCAGGCGACATACCGCACAGCATGGCCAGTGTTGGCAAGGCGGTGAGGCTGCTCGGTTACAAGCCGAATATACTCTTTCCGGAAGGACTGAAGCGTGCAGTTGAATGGTATGTTGATAACCTCTAAGTTATTGACCGGTCAAGTGAAAGGTTCTTTTTTATCTTTGTGCTTATTGGTATATCCGCACAGGTCGCGATCGACCCAAGAATCATACTTACAGCACGTTAGGCACTATTAAGGTGTGACTGACCAACCGGAGGTTTAAAAAATGGTACCAACTGCCGTCAATCCGGAACAGTACTATTGTCTTTTGACGCTTAATTTGAAACAATTGCAGCATAGGGAGGTATAACAAGAGAATAAGAGAAACTTAAATGAAAAAATATATATTATTTCTGATTGCTCTGATAATAACTTCAGCATCTAAAGCTCAACCGGATTCTTTTGAAAATCGTTGGAGGCATAAGAACCAAAAACTCTCCAATGAAAAGGTACAGAGACTTGATTCGGTGATAGTTTATGTCCGGGATACCCAGTCAGGCATAGATCTGCCTGGATATGTTTTTGTATATGATTATAGTCGGAACACTGATGGCCCCAGGGAGGTTGTGAAGTTAAACCTGCCCGAGAGGAGTAACTCAAACAGGCAGCTATATACCTATGCCAAAGACGGATTTAAGACGAGTTATCTTTACCAGGAGTGGGCTGTTAATTCCTGGCAGGATAAGATGTTAACAAAGTATGTTCAGAATGATGAGGGCAATCTCGGCCATGAGTTGTTCTCAAAACCGGATGCATCAGGTCAATGGGTTGAATATCAGCAGCATTTTTATGAGTACGATCAGGATGGAAGAATTGCATTATATCGAAGGCAAATGGCCAGGGCGGATGGCAGCTGGTATGATTTCTCCGAGAATATCTGGACCTTTAATGACGATGATCAGCTTCTTATGAGGGTAGAGAAGCGGACAGCGGACGACTATATTATCTGGACCGAGACTTTTAATTATGGTGATGGCTTCAAACCCGTTGAACGGATAAGGCAGACGATGAGGTATGATCCTGTTGTCAGGCATAACAGGCTTATAAATGACACCCGTAATTTATATTACTATGATAAATTTAATGACCCAAGTGTTGTTGAGCTTTACAGATGGAAAAACAATGACTGGGTTTATGAAGGCAAGAACATGTTTTTTTATTCCTTTATTCCCGGAAGGAAAATAACAATTTGTCACAACGGGCATACTATTTCAATTGCTCCTCAGGCACTTCCGGCTCACCTTGCCCACGGTGACAAAATAGGAGCCTGCACAGATGACGAAGAGAAGTGGGGAAATTCATTATCCTCATACCAGAAAAAAAATAATTCCCCGGTGACAGTATTCCCAAATCCTGCAACCACCTATTTTGAAGTTAAGTTCCCGCCGGAACACCAGTTTCGTGTCGCAACTCTTTTTTCAGGTGTCGGGAGAATAATAACCTCACAGAACGTTGCAAATCTGGAACATATATCTTTTAACATAGCAAACCTTAAGAGCGGCAATTATTTATTGAAACTATCAGGGCAGGGATGTGAAGATGAGGTTGTGGTCATTATGAAATAGAAAGAGGGTGAAGCCTAAGAATCTTCTCATAATTTCTCCTTTAATATCTCTCAATGCTCCTCAGCCGGCAAGATTCAGGGAACTGATCAGCCGCTGGACACCACACTTTGACATTACCGTACTGTCATTCAACACGGGGAGGGAGGATATAATATCTCACATGGGAGCCACGCCGGCACTTATGGAGTTCAGTGCTGCAGGGAGGCTCTTCATCGGATCAAGACTGAAAAGCAGTGGCACCCGGAAGCAAGGGGCTATACCGGGTAGTGCGGGTCACTGGTCAGGGCTCAGAGGCCTGTTGAAGAAGATACACATTAATATGTTCTTTTTCCCCGATATCTTCATTGTCGAGTACCTGAAGATAAAAAGGAATCTGTTTGAACTGGTCGGGAAAATTCAACCCGGGACTGTGATCATTTCAACGGCGCCCTTCACCCTTATGCTACTTGCCGGACCCCTGAAAAGGAGATTCCCGGAGATCAGGGTTGTTGTTGATACCGGTGATCCGTTTCATGGTGACAGTTCATCCTATTCCCGAAGGTTACTGCATCGGCTTTTTGCAGGAAAGCTTGAAAGAAAGTGTCTCAAAGCAACGGATTTGCTGGTCGTACCAACAGAAAGGCTGAAAAGGCACTATTTAAACTTTTATGAGGGCATTATCACGGAAGAAAAGGTAAAAGTAATTGAGATCGGGATCAGCGAAATATTTAACCACATACCCAACGGACGAACCGACAGGAATCCCCCATTACGTATGGTAAATGCCGGACGCTTCTATAAGAGTTTGCGGGATCCGTCGGAGCTTTACAGGGCAGTATGTCAATTTACCGTCGGAGAGGTTATACTGAAAGTTTTCGGTAACATTCAGGACAAGTATAAGCCACCTGTATCTGACCCAAGGTTTTTCTGCGGAGGCGCGATTTCATCCGGGCAGCTCGCACATGAGTATGAACAGTCTGACCTGGTAATATTTCTAGACAATGCCCGGGGTGTTCAGGTTCCAGGTAAGTTATATGAGTTACTAGCCGTCAACAGGCCTGTTTTGTATATATACCGTGATTCCGAAGCTCCGTCGTATGACCTGGTGAAAGGCCAGGATGGCGTTGTAATGGTACAGAATAATCACCGGGATATTGCAGCGGGAATCACTCAGATAATGAAAATGAAACCAGGGCTGAAATACTCAAGGGGATCTGATATGTACTCTTATGATTCTCTCGCTGACCGATACCGGGCACTTTTGGAAGACCCCGATGTACATAACTCAATGGCCTGACTTATAATATGCTGATCAGGTTTATTATTTTTCTCTTGTTTGCTGTCGCGATAGTTCTCGTTTACAGGATGAAACGGGGATTCATCTATTATATTCCCATTTTCAATGTGCTTGCAGATGTCTCTTTCAATTATTTCGAGGCTTTCTCTGCGCCTACCATTCTCAGGGCTGTAGTGCTCTTGATTTTTCTTCTTATGTTCTGGGACCAGATAGTAAAGATGGACATACTCAAATCAATGTACCTGTTCTTCCTTTACATCCTTGTCATAATGCTGTTTTCCGAGGAGTTGTTTGTCTCTTTCAAGACTGTGGTGCAGGTAATTCTTTCAATGTCGGTTTTCATTGCCGGATATAAATACATCACCAGTTACCGGCGGTATGAGAAGCTGCTGGAGTCACTGATCTGGGTAATCATTGCCGGGTTCATTGCAGCTGCAGTGGGTTATATATTTGATATCGGGCGAACACTTGAGTACACCGCAGGCACTGACTACACGGGCGAGCCTGAATTTATAGGGCTGCTGGGGAGCGGGGGTCTCTACGGACCGGCGCTGGCTCTGGCACTGCTGCCTTTCATAATTCAGAACAGGTACAGAAACATTCCCCCCTGGCTGCTATGGGCAGTCTCTGCCGGACTTTACATTTTTATAATCCTGAATGTAAGGCGCACGGCAATACTGTTACCAATCATTGGATTTGTTTCCAGCCTCATTTTTTACCGGACACAGACAAAGGTATTAAGGTATCTGTTCCTGTTCTCTGTCACACTTGCGCTGCTTGCCCCGGTTTACAGGCCACTGCTTGCAAAGCGGGTGGAGGCAAGGGCGGAGCTGGGCAGGTTTGATAAGGGATTCATGCAGACGGAATCAAGGTACCTTGAGAACCTTGAGATGTTAAAAAGGGTCAGGGAGTTTAAAGATCCACTGGCAATAATATCCGGGATAGGGCATAACATCTTCGCCGAGCATACCGATAAACGAAAGATCGTACGAAGGATGTATCATTCAGATACCGCCAAGCTGGTTTACGGATCGGGTCTGATCGGGCTGCTGCTCTATTTCATCATTTATGGACAGTTGCTGCGCATGATACTGAAAATTCCCAGGATCAGGGTCCTGAACGAATACAGGGCCGGTGCGCTTACACTCTGGATCATTTCATTCTTTGTGTCATTCAACGGAAGCATCACCCTTGTCACATTCCGTACAATGAGCTTCCTTCTTATGGGAGCGTTTATCGGGATGGCACATGCCGCTATCAGAAACCATGGAGCTGTTCTTGCTGCTAAAAAAAGGGGATGACCTCCGGTCGAAGCTCTTCAGCAGCGTCTGTGAAGAGTTTTTTGAAAGCGACTCCGTAATCAGGGAGGGGGGGAGCTACAGACTATACCTCAACAGAAAGACGCTTGTTTCATCATGCAGTAGTTTCGACAGCAGTGACGGTTCCGCATACGGAACGGGAACATTTATTTACAGGAGGGGAAGCCCGGAAAAAAGCCTGCAGCTTCTGCTGGTCGACTTCGCGGAGGGCCGGTTTGATCATTCATATCTGCTGGGACATTACTTTATTTTTCTGTTCCTGCAGTCAGGTATTAAAATCCTCACCGACGGCACCGGCCTGGTAAAAGCTTATCATGACACTAAAGGTTCATACCTTTCATCATCCTTTCTTCTTGCTGCAAGACTTCATACGGATCTTACACTGAACAGATCTGCTGCAACCGAGAACCTGGTCACGGGAGGCATTACCGGCACGGAGACCCTGGTAAATGAGATCAACTCCTTCTCAAAATCCACAGTCTCTCTTTTCCCGGATATTGAGTTTGTTCTGCCCCGGGTGGGCACTAGGGAAGATAACCCTGCCTCGGAGGCTGATGCCCTCCGGCAACAGGTGGAACTGCTCGGCAATTACTTCAGTTCGTGCAGCATGCTTGCTGCGGGAGGGGGCGCAGACATAGGACTGACAGGAGGATATGACAGCCGGCTGGTCCTCGCCTTTGCACGTGATAACCTGGATGACCTCCAGGTCCACAGCCATTTCAGGCCGGCAGGATCGGAGGAGTGG
>DIKJ01000164.1 GCA_002424525.1 Bacteroidales bacterium UBA5621
CTCTACGCTCTCCGCTCCCTGCTCTCCGCTCCCTGCTCTACGCTCTACGCTCTACGCTCCCTGCTCCCCGCTCTCCGCTTATCCAAGCATAACCTGTCCACCGGTGACCGGAACAGCCTGCCCAGTCTCGTACTCCTGCTCAATGACATACAGAAGTGCCCTGACCACGTCTTCCAGCCTGCAGCCACGCTTCATAGGGACCTGATCCTCATAGAATTTCCTGACATCTTCTAAAGACTTCGCCCCGGTCACTTTGCCTGTTTTCAGATACTGGACGAATAACCCGTTTTTCGGATCTGACCATAACGGGCCCTCATAAAAGTTGCCGGGACATATGGCGTTGACCTTTATCCTGAATGGTGCCAGTTCGAGGGCAAATGACTGTGTAAGCCCGATGCCGCCGAATTTTGAACCGGAGTAGGCAAAGTTCCTTTTGCTCCCCCTCAATCCGGATTTAGAATTAATCTGGATGATATCGGTGTAATAATCAGGTTTCTCGCGATTCTGTATCCTCATTATTTCCGATGCGTATTTGGCGCAGTGAAAATAACCGTTATAATTTATGGCTGTTGTGAGTGAGAAGGTCTCCGGGTCCATCTCATCCAGTCCGCCGGCTCTGAGGATCCCTGCATTGCTTATTATGATATCAAGCCCCCCGAACTCACGTACCGTGTTCATCACAAGGTTCTTAACTGAAACGGGATCGGAAACATCAGTCTTCACGAAAAGAAGCCTGCCTGAAGATTTAACTGAACCCAGCTCCGAAGCAAATCTTTTTCCTTCCTCTTCATCAAGGTCTGCGATAACAACATTCACATTTTTTCTGAAGAGTGCTTCAGCAATCCCCGCCCCAAATCCCCTGGCACCTCCGGTGACAATGGCTATCCTGTGGGTCAGTTTATTATCCGTTGCCCCTGGATGACTTATTTTTCTTCGGTAGTTCTCTGCTTCCCACTGATCAATGAAAGCGACCTGTTCAGGAGTAAGGTATCTGGTTCCGCCGCATCCGGATGAATAATGAACAATTTTAACCAGGTCCTCAAAGACATCGAGGATCGTTTCCGCAGAAGCAGCGCACTCCTCTACGGCAAAAACCCCAATGTTCTTTATAATAATTACTTTGGGAAGATATCCATACTCTTCAGTGAAACGGGGCAGCTGAAGCCGGAAAGATTCAAGGATCTTGTCTGCGGTGGTTGATTGCTCAATATAAAGATAACGTGCCTTGCAGTAGACGATCATGTCGGGAGTAAGCGGCTGGGAGATTTTATGAAATTCCTGGCGGCTGCCGTAATATGAAGCTATCAGCGTATTGTTCCTATGCCTGATTATGGGAGGCGCCGTTACTGTTAAAAGCATCCTGATGGCAGGGAGTACTTCATTGAGGAGAGGGTCCCAGGTCAGGGACTCCGCGTCAGGCAGTGGCCGGATATGTCCGGTGATCGTATTGATGAGATTTTCGTAGATGTTGCGGATCTCCCGGATCGAATCTGCAGCAACAAAGGATCCATGATTCTCCAGAAATATTATCTGAGGATCATTCTGGAATTTTTTGCGGTAAAGCATGATATCCGATTCGAGGCTTTTGAAAAGTGTGTAACCGGGATCGGTGTAAGGTATGTACAACACTTTTTTGCCAAAAAGCTTGCCGGTCAGGGTCCCTGAGTTCCTGCCGCAGAGCAGGCCATTAACCAGTGTAGGATGCAGGTGGACCACAAATTTATAACGTATCAGGTTATGCAATGATGTTTCGACCGATGGCCTTCCTGAGTTTTTAGGATCCCTGATGCACCTGAGAAGATCACTCTTCACCTGATCCTCCCTCAATACAGGATCGTCAGAATATTTGCTCCGGGAAATCACATCGAGCCGGTGTCTGTCGAGTGCAACAAGACCTTCCTCTGATAACGACGAGAGCGGTTCCCCACTGGCTTTTATCCAGATCGTATCATCATCTTTATAGGATGTGTTGCCTCCGCCGGCTATGACATACTCTTTCAGATTCCCGTAATACCGCGATATTTCGATAAGGTCCTTAATTTCTGGTTTCATCAGGTTGAAAAGTATTGTTTAGAAAATATTCGATAACAAGCCTGCCGGTCTCTGCAAATTCTTCCCTTTCGGAAGATTTAGGGATGCCAAATGGTGAGACGTAACCCTCGTGGTTATTTGCCCTCAGATACTGGTGCGCTGCAATGACACATGCTCCCTCCCAGGCAACGCCTTTCAGGTAATCATCCAGTGGCTTCCGGCCTCTGCATGTAACAGTAAGCGGAGCGGGTTCTGGGGTATTGTGTTCAGTGCCGAAGGTTATAATGAATCCTTTATCATGGAAATATTCCACAAAGCTCCGCAGTTCAGCCGGATCATTTCTGCCGGGTATTAACTCTATGCATCCTGTTCTGAGTGTTGTCAGAGATGCGAATAATTGTTCAGGGTCAGCTTCAAATTCAGTATATCTCCCTGAAGGGTCATCCAGCAGGACAGGGTAGCATGGAATCCCTCCTGCTTTAAGGATTATTTCATTTATTGAAGAGAGGGGAAGGAATGAGTCCTCATCTTCTTCAACAAAGGCAGCTCCTCCGCTTTTCAGAAGGTTTGAACGGATCTCGTTTTCGAGGAGTGCCGGATCAGCTGACCCTGCTCTTGATTTTTCACCACCATACAGCGATTCAATAAACTGCATTGGTTCATCCCTGTATTCTTCCTGTGCAAGCATTCTCAGAGCCCTGGCCAGATGACGCTCACGGACAAGCTCGCGGGCATACCTGTTTTTAACATATTCATATGACAGCGAAAGAGATGGATTTACGGACCCGATAAGTGAGTTAAGCTTTGTTATCATCGCTCTGATCTGATTCTGACTTTCCGCAATAACCCTGTCGAGCTGTTTCTTCTGGTACCATCCTGTATGAAACGGATAATCGAGCCCCTTGCCGCAGAAATATATTCTGCCAGGATTATTGGGGTCGTTGATCCTGATACCCTTGCGTTGCTCTTTCTTCATCAGGCCGATAAATTCAAGGTTGAACAGGGGAAAGATCCTGTTACGGAGAGACGATTCAC
>DIKJ01000257.1 GCA_002424525.1 Bacteroidales bacterium UBA5621
ACGCGGGACCCACAGCTTAGAAGGCATTTACCACCCCGTTTTATCGTTTTATACGTCTTGATTAATAACCCTGAGAATCAGGCATTTTGTTGATAAATACTTTGTATTCATTTGTATCGTTTTGTATTTAATTACTATATTTGTATGCAAATGGTATGAATTAAATAGCCTGAATTATGAAAAACAATCACCAAGATCTCAGCGAAGTTAAGAAGATTCTGGAAAACTTCTCATTTGAGGACGTTACTGCAGCAATTTTCTTGGATGTAAGGAAATCTAAAGACAATGGCAACTATCCCGTGAAGATTCGTGTCACTCACAATCGTAAACAGCACTACTATCCAAGCGTTGACATATCCTTAGATGATTGGAACACACTTTTAGAAGGCAAAAATCCACGCGGCAAACTACTGGATAAAAAGAAACTCATGTATGCCAGCTTTAAGACGCTCACAGACATTATTAAGGATCTGGCTCCGGGTAAGCACTTCACCTTTGAAGGATTTAATCTGAGGCTTTCAAGAGGTGCTGATGACAGTATCCTGACAGCGTTTGATAATAAGATAGCTTTCTTACATGATGAGGGACGGATCGGATCGAAGGTCTGGTATTCGTGCGCGCTGAGCAGCATAAAGAATTATACTGATAAGGACGTGAAATATTCAGACGTTACTGTTGACTGGCTCAAAGGATACCAGAAACACATGGTGAAGGAAGGAAATAAGGATACTACCATCAGTATAAATATGAGAGCACTGAGGGCAGTGGTTAATGATGGTCTGAGAAGCGGGATTATTTCACCGGTTCAGTATCCGTTCGGTGAGGGTAAATTTCAGATACCTACAGGCGAGGGCAGGAAACTGGCTTTAACGACTTCGCAACTCATGGATGTATTTAATTATCCATTGTTACCTCAAGACGAAAAATGGAGAGATCTGTGGATCTTCTCATTCTATTGCTCCGGTGCTAACCTGAATGATATTTTAAGATTCAGATACGAAAACGTGAAAGGCAATGTCATTGAGTGGTACAGACAGAAAACCCTCAAACAGAGTACAAAAAAACGTCTTTTGAGAGCAATCATAACTCCTGAGATGCGAATGATCATTGAAAAGTACGGCAATGAGCGCAAACCCTCAAATTATATCTTTCCTTACTTATCTGAGGGATTGACTCCGACCAGAGAGAGAGAGATCATTCATCTGGTAATCCACAGTGTCAATAAGAAAATGAAGAAAATTGGCGATGCCCTGGGAATTGATAAGCTGACCAGTTACGCTGCCCGGCACAGCTTCGCGAGTATTTCCAGAAGGTCAGGGGTTGACCTCTTCAATATCAGTAAAAGCATGGGTCATGCGACCCTGAAAACAACTGAAATTTATCTGGACAGCTTATCTGATGAAGATCTGGTCAACAATGCCGCAAAGCTTCCGCGAATGACCGTAAAAGCCTAATGACATGGAAAAGCACACTGAACATATTAAATACGACAAGCTTAATCCATTGCCTGACGTGCCTACCAGCATGACAGCCGAGGAGTTAAACATACATTGGTCAAGGTTCCTTGATAAGATCCCTGTCCGGGGAGGTAACAAATTAAGGGAGCTATATGATTCTGATTTAAAGTATATGACAGGCCGGAATATAGGTTATACAGAAGAATTGCATCTTCGAAACCTGAAACGCTACCTGACTGACAGATCAAATCTACATGAACAGATCCGCGCCGAAGTGTTATTGAAATTCTTGGATGAACAGGCGAGAAATATCTCCAGGGGAAATGAGCTGAGCTTAAAGCAAAGGGCCCTGATTGCCGTACACTCAGGCGATAAAATGAAACCGGGCAACGTGAAAGCCAGTCAACATTTTTCGTTTTATTCCAAACGACATAACAGAGTCAGCCCTGAATCTACTCATCAAAAGACTATCAATAAAATCCATCTTTTTGAGAGTATAGTCCCTTATTTGTCGAATGAGAGGCAAAAGGTTGTTAATGAAGAAATTAACACTCTGAGATCAAGAATTAAAGAAGATTTTTAGAAATAGTATCCGGTTTAAACCGGTTATGCCTCTCCCGCTGGTGGTAGCTTTCGAAAAAAAATGCTACACCAATGACAAATCCATTTGATGTAATTGACGCCCGGCTCACGAATATTGAGAATCTTCTTCTCGATATCAAACATGATCCGAAACCGCCAGAGCTCCCGGACCGTATGGACGTGGAGGATCTGTGCCGGGACTTTGGTTTCAGTAAAGCCTTCGTTTACCGGGAGACATCAACAGGCCTCAAACAGATGCCGTGCAAGCGATTTGGAAACCGTCTCGTGTTTTCCCGCAAGCAGATCCTGGCGTGGATGGCTGAGAGAACGATCTGCAAACAGGCCCCTTCTGAAACCGTAAAAAAGACCCTGCAGAAGTCTGCAGCAAAGAAGCTACGATGAACGGACTGAAGCAGCTTCGTGAGTTGGCACTTGAATATTCTCGCAAGCGTCATCCGAATATTCCAGAGTACGCACGGTCCTATCCGGTTTACAGCGATCGTACTGCGAACGGGCTGACGCGCTGTATTCTTGATTTTCTGAAGTTCAGCGGTCATCAGGGCGAGCGCGTCAACAGCACTGGCCGATATCTGGACAATTCGATAGTTGTCGAAAATGTGCTCGGTGATAAGAAGCGGATCGGATCCGGGCAGTGGATCCCGGGAGCTGGCGTGAAGGGAACCGCTGATATATCCGCCGTAATTTCCGGCAAGGCTGTAAAAGTTGAGGTCAAAATGAAGGACCGGCAGTCAGCGGATCAGAAGGCATACCAGGAAGCCGTTGAGCGTGCCGGCGGGTTATACTGGCTGGTCAGATCCTTTGATGATTTTTTGGAGCATTATAACCAACTGTCATGAAAGATTTTTCATTTTTTGCCGATGGGATCATGCAGACCAAGCCGACCAAGGCAACGCAGATAAAAGTGGTCGCCAAAGCAATATCGGGGGACACAAAGCTTAAAGCCAGGACCGAGGCCTTAAGAAGTGAGACAGACAAGAAAAAACGAGAATCATTAAAGTCAAAACTCCCCTACGTCACCTTTTCCGGGATATTTTCTTCGCGTAAAATTGAGGGCCTGCTCAATCATTCGGGCCTTATATGTGTCGACCTCGACCATATAGGTACCAACGGCGAAATAAAGCAGCTCCAGGAGAAGATCAAGGAAGTTATTGATCCTGTTCTCATGTTTGTTTCTCCCTCAGGCAATGGACTGAAGGCAGTGTTTGCCGTTGATATGACTGCAGGGTCACACCTGGAATATTATTATGCGCTGGAGAGGTTCTTTAACCAGCAGTTGAACATTAAAATTGACCCTCAGTGCAAGGATGTATCCCGTGCCTGTTTTCTGGCTCACGACCCTGAAGCGCTCTACTCAGACACTTCATCGGAGTTAAACAGACAGTTTATTGAATCCTGGCCTCCACCGGCTCATTCACCCCGCAAGGACACGCAATCATTATACGATAAATTGAAGGCCTGGACAGACAAGCAGGGAATCTTCTCTGAGGGGTCAAGAAACGCCTATATTATAAGGTTGGCCGGTGCGGCTCATAGGTTCGGTATGGATAAGGCGGAGCTTCTCGCAAATCTCCAGGAATTTGCAGGTGGTGATTTTCCCTTTGAATCTGAGATCGTCAAGCCGGTTGAATCCATATACGGAAACATCTCCTGGTTTGGCACTGCAAAGGTTGTTGAGGATTTGCCAGCTCAGCAACCGGTTAAAGCATCATCTCCAGAAACATCGTATGTCAGGGTTGGGGTCGATTTTTTTAAGGTGATCAGTACCAGAGACAGGTACGGAATTATCAGGAAAGAGTTAAAACACTGGAATAAAGAAACAATAATCCTCGACCACAGCAGGGATTTTTTGAAAACCATACCTAAGTATGATGGGTTTTGCATGGTCCCTGACAACACAAATTATCGCCCTGTGGTTGACGGCTGTTACAATTTATACTCCCCTGTCTCCCATGTACCGAAAGAAGGGTCCTGGCAATGGACTCAGTGGTTATTGGAGCACGCCTTTGGCTCTCAGATTGAACTCGGCATTCGATACATGCAGATCCTCTACCTGTACCCGGATCGTCAGACTGTGATTCTCGCCCTGGTATCGGCTGAGAAAGGCACGGGAAAAACCACAGTTTTGAACTGGTTCAACATGCTTTTCGGTGATAACATGGTACTCCTTTCATCAGCTGATTTTCTCGGCAACTTCAATTTCTACGCCCGCAAAAACATCATTGCCATTGAAGAAACCTTATTCGAGAAAAAGCTTACAATGGAAAAACTGAAGGCTTTGGCAACTCAAAAGTACATCACCATCAATGAAAAATATGTCGCTCAGTACATGGTCCCGTTTTTCGGGAAGATCATTTTGACCAGCAACTATGAAGACAAGTTCGCATTGATCGACCAGAAAGAGATCCGGTTTTTTGTCAGAAAGCTTTCAACACCCACTCACGTCAACCATGCCATTGAAAAAGAACTCCTGAAAGAGATCCCGGCCTTCCTTTATTACCTCAGATCCCTCCCACCACTTGACTGGGACAACGCGCCGAGCAGATCAGGCTTTACAACCAACGAACTAAAAAACGAATTCCTTTCCGCCGTTGTCAGAGAAAGCCGGCACGAAGTGAGCAAGGACCTTGAAATATTGATTAAAGAATATTTCGAGAACCACGAACGCCTGGAAGAATTCTACGCATCTGCAACAGACATCAAAACCAAGTTTTTCTCCTATGACAACCGGCAAGGCCTATCCTGGATCATCCGGGCATTTAAAGATGACTTCGCCATGGTCCCGGGAAGAAACCAACGATATTACCCCTTTGAAGACCAGCTCGCGGCAAGCAAGTCCGGCACGCCGTACCTGTTCAAACGATCCGATTTTGTCAAAGTGTCAAACTTTGTCAAAGTGTGATTGACAGTGTAACTGATTAAAAATGAGAGAGTATGAGCAAATGTCAAAGATGTCAACCAAATTTCGATATACTTCATGGGTGTATCATATCATATTACCATTACTGTATATACTATTTATATATAAAAAAGATTGACATGTTTGACACACCCTTAAAAGCACAGTAAATCAACAAGTTAAAGTGTCAAAGTATGTTTGACAAAAATACACATGTTTGACACTAAAAGCATAAAGCAGCGTAATGCAGCGAATAAGGTAAATTTTTATTCACTTTTCAAATAAAAAGGGAAAATGTTCGAAAAATGGCAAAAAATAGAGGTGACTCAGGTGGATATATGCTTCCTGAGCTGTTGACGGAAGCTTATAAATGACTAAATTTGAATACGATACGAGATACTAAATATTCACTTGCATACAAATTGCATTATGAAGCCGATTATAAACACACAACACCTATTTAATGGCATGACTTATTTTGAGGTCGTGACCGAACTGCTGATTTCAAGGATCCTGACGGTTCGCCAGGGGATTGCATTGAGGATTGAATTTAAAGCATTGATATTGAATAACATCACTAAAAATTGACAATCATGGACAAAAGTAAGGTTGATCTAAATGAGGCCGCAAGGCTTCGCCGAATCTTGAAAGGCACTGAAAAGAAGCCTTCCGGCATGGATCGCAAGCTGGCAGAGATGCGGGAGCGGGCCGAAAAGAAGGCCCAGGAAGAGCAGGCAAAGGAGAAGGCAAGGAACGCGGCTGCAACGCCGGCACTGTCAAACAAGGCCCGTCTGGAGGCAATCAGAAGGGCACTGAAGATTAAAGGAGCTGAACAGGATCCCGGATTAGAAAACCGGTCCTTCATGTTTAGCCTTTCCGGTAAATTCTACTTTGCCGCAGGCCGGGAGTTTAAGAAGATCACTGAGGCTGATGTAAGCCCGACAATTACCGATAATCCCGCAGTGGAGCTGCATTCTATTTGCGTGCGTTCGGCAATGTGCCCGCTTCCTAAGGTCTTTACAGGACATAAATCGTCAGCAAAAATGGTCCCCAGCATCCAGGCAGCACTTCATTACATTAACGAACTGACAGGGCTCGCCGTAAAACAGAACCAGTTATGAGTAAGACTGACACATATCCGATGGTCGTGTACCAGAACGCCGAGTTTAAGGTAAAGGCCAGGGCAGAGCTTGAGGCAGCGAAAGCCGCTTTACAGGCACTATTGGACACCTGGAACAACTCAGGCCTGCCAGCGATCACTACTTACGCCGAGCTGTTTAAGCTTTGTCACACTCCCCAGGCACTTTATGCTGCAGCTACCAAGTCAGATGCTGATAAGGCGGATGAATATAAGAGTATGATCGCGGTTCCTTTGCCGAATGAGATCTATATCAAGGCCAGGGCGGCAAAGAATCAGGTCTACAACGGCAAGGTTGAACTCTGGAGTATTAAGGACGGGAAGGTGACATTTGATCAGGCTGCGGTGAATGCCTTCCTTAACTCAGCTGATCTGGTCGCACAGAATGAGCAGCAGGCTGACTTTATCAGGTCATGTGTGGCATTTGCGCAAGCGAGTGACGTGCTTATTAACGTTTTAACAGGTTTGCCTTCAGCCAGGTTGCCGGTATGGCCTTTTGAGGTTAAAGAGCATTCGGCCTGGAGTCCGCAGTTGAACCGGGTAACCTTGCAGCCTGACCAGGTGAAAATGATACTAAGGTTCATGACATGAGAACCAAGAGAGAGAAAGCGTTGCGCAAAGATATTGAAACGGCTGTTGGTGGTGAGCAGATCATACCGGCGCTGAAGCGTACGCGGAAGCAGTTAATACGACAAATAAAAGAGTTGATATGGCAACAAGAGGAAAGCCGAGGGCGAATATAGACTGGACCAGGGTTGATGAGATGGCCCGGGCACACGTTAACATCACGGCCATTGCAAGGATCCTGAACATTAATAAAATTACTCTTGCCTCTGCCATTGAGCGTGAGTTCGGGCTGCGGGCATCACATTACCTGCAGGAACGCAAGGAAGAGGGCACGGGACTGATGAGAGAGGCGATCTATCGTGCTGGCATTGAGGGCAATATCATTGCTCAGATCTTCTGGCTCAAAAACCGTGACGGCTGGGCTGATAAAGCCCTGGTGCAGCATGAAGTCTTACCTCCGGTACAATTACAACTCCCTCCTGGTGTTGATGAGAAAAGCACTAAGATGGTTATGGAATTTTTCAATACAGATGATGATGGAGATAAAGGTAACGAACGTATTCACGAGGATTTTAGAAGCTTACCTCGCCGGGAAGAGACTGATAATTCTTCAGGGCGGGCAGGGTTCGAGTAAGACTTACAGCATCCTGCAGTTTATTGCGGGGCTATGTATGAAGAAACGACTGCTCGTCTCTATATGTTCCTATGGATTGCCTCATCTGAAGGCCGGGTGTATGCGAAGTTGGGAACAGATACTTGAGTCGAGAGGATTTAACGTTGCTGATCTTCGGAATAAAACAGAGAACACTTATCAGGTTGGGGAGAGTGTTGTCGAGTTCTTTGGTATTGAGGGTAACCTGCCGCGGGCGCAAGGTACTCGCAGGGACGTATTGTTCATTAATGAATGTAATAGGAACATCACAGGTGATGTTTATAAGTCACTGGCGGACCGATCCGGGCTTGTGTTTCTGGATTATAACCCCTGGCTTGCCGGCTGGGTACAGGATTTGATGAAAAACTTCCCTGATACTTTTGAACTGATCCATTCCACGTATAAGGATAACCCGTTTCTGAGCGATATTGAAAGGCGGGAGATAGAGAAGTATCGGGATAAGCCGGAGTATGAAAATTACTGGAGGGTTTATGGACTTGGTGAACTGGGTAGTCTGGCCGGTGCGATCCTGCCGAACTGGACCTATGGAGAGTTTGATACTTCATTGCCGGTTGCCTACGGTCTGGACTTTGGGTTCCGGGATCAGGATGCAATGGTCAAGGTCGCTCTTGATACCAAGCGTCAGATTATTTATGGTGACGAAAAGATCTTTAAGTCCGGGAATTCAACAGACCAGCTCCGGCAGCTTATAGCCTTCCATTGCAGCGCGAAGGATTTGATTGTCGCTGACTGTGCCAATCCGAGAACAATAGATGAGCTGAAGCGATATTTCAACATTAAGCCTGTGAGCAAGGGCAAGGGATCTGTGGCGGAGACATTAAAGGTGATGCAGGATTACCGGATAGTGATAACAGAAGATTCCCGGAACCTTGAAAAGGAGCTGAACAATTACTGCTGGCACGATAAGCGGTCTGGCATTCCGATTGATGCGTTCAATCATTTGATTGACGGGATCCGGTACGTTTTCATGCATTTTGTGAGCGCAAGGCAGATAAGTCATCAGAGATGGTATTTAAGATAATTTTTTCCCTTGGTGGGGAGGGCCGGGGTTGATCGGGAGGTTTGCCTTGGCCCTATTTTAAAACTTGAGAGATGAAAAAAAAGATTAGGGACTATTCCCTGGTGAAAAGGGATCCGATTATTGAACGGACCGAACCGGAGCGGAAGGTAATAACCGGTGACCGGGATATTGATTACAGTTGTTTCAAAAAATCGGCAGCTGAACGGGAGAAATTGAGGCTTGCAAAACTCGGCATTACTCTCCAAAAGAAGAAATCCCGGCCGGGTAAGGAGCAAAGGCTCCGGCGTGCTTTAAAACGGCAAATGCCATGAGCCTTGTTTTTAGGTTGGGAGGAGCTGGCGCGTTGCTGGCTCCTCTTTTAATGAAAAAAGTGAGCCACCGCTGACCCACTTTTTAAAACGGAAACAAAAGCTACTTACAGGGCAAAGCTACAAATTTTCCGGCAAGGCATTATCAATTCAAAAAATAGGTTTAAGTTTGTGGTGCTACCAATCATCCTCTTATTGAAAACTGAAGTCTTACTGGGCCGAAACTTGATGCATTATTCCTTAGGGGATGATGGTAGCCATCGAGCGGAGGCCCTTTCAGCTTCAAATCATGAACCAAATTTATTATTCCAATGCTCCGGCACCAGTGCCGGTGAAGATCCCGTACCTACTTGTCAGGTGGGTTATCTATTCCCCTCGTGGTGATGCTTACGGCACTTTAGCACTCGCAAGGTTACTGTCTGCAAACCTATTCTTAAACTGAAGGCTATGGAGACATTGCCGTGTATCATTGTCGGCCTGATGACTGCCCTGTGGCTGTTCATCATTGTCGGCTTAGTCTGTTGCCACGTTTGCCAGCAACGGGAGCGGAGGCGACTGAGACGGATCCATGCCAGTTACTTCAGACAATGACATGGGACACATACCAAGCGGTGAACCTGAAAAGGATGGCTGGCGGGACTATGTGTTCTATGTCGTCATGATTGGCCTGCTCATCTTTGCCTATGTTGCGGCGAAGTATCTCTAAAGAGGGGTATCACACTATCGCTCACATTGAGATCGTGTCTTAAATCGCCTTATTCGAGGTCAGTATTAAAGAGCCACTTCAAATGTGGCTTTTTTATTGCCTGCCGTGTTATAGGTGTACGCATGGTGTACGCATGGTGTTGTCAACTATCCTGGCACTGGTCCGGTATTACATTTGTTACATTCCTGGAATGAGCTTGAGATCCGCGCGGCTTTTTTATTGCCTCTGAAGGTATCAATGAACCGAAAAAATGATTAAATTTATACTGCAGTTCTTAAAGATCCCTGACTACAACAGGGAGGGAGAGGCGCGAGGTTCGTCCACGAGACCGGCGCTTCTTTTTTTTGTGTGCAGCTGTTAATTATTATCAGATAAAGTATGCAAAAGAAATGCAAACAGAGAAATAAAAAAGGAGCCAGATTGCTCTAACTCCTTGATTTTCTTCGTGATTCCGCCGCGACTCGAACGCG
>DIKJ01000225.1 GCA_002424525.1 Bacteroidales bacterium UBA5621
TGCGTATTCCTGCGATTTCGGACACTAAATCCCGCTGAAAGCGGACAGTTGTTCCCGTTGAAAACGGACACCTGTTCCTGACGAAAACGGACATTATTCAGATTACTCATTTTCGTCAAATTACTTTACAAACTTAATCATTTTTATATTTCTCTCTTAACGAGTCTCCATCAAGTTCTATTCTATGTGAACTGTGCACTAACCTGTCGAGGATAGCATCTGCTATTGTAGGCTCACCTATAACATCATACCAGTTTTTAAATGGTAATTGCGAGGTGATAATTGTTGATCGTTTCCCATGCCTGTCCTCAAGTAATTCAAGCAGCATAAGTCTTTGGCTATTATCTAGTGGTTTAAGTCCAAAATCGTCCAGGATTAACAAATCCAGTTTTTCTATTCTGTTAATTTCTTTAATATAGCTGCCGTCGGCCTTGGCTATCTTCAGTTCATCAAATAGTTTTGAGCAGTTCCGATAAATTACTTTGTATCCCTGCTGGCAAGCCTGGTGTCCTAAGGCTGAGGCAAGGAAGCTCTTTCCCAGACCAGTAGAACCGATGATGATTACATTTTGCTTTCTATTTATCCATTCACAGGAAGACAGGCGAAGCATGAGCACTTTATCCAGGTTTCGTTTTGCAACATAATCTATTAGTTCCATCCCTGCCTGATAACGGAACCTGGCTTTTGTGACAAGTCTATGCATACGTCTGTTATATCTGTCATCCCACTCTGCCTGAACCAGATGAGCGATGACTTCATCTGTTGTAAAATCTTTGTTCATCCCCACCTCCTGCATTTGCCGGTAGATCCGGGCAAACCCACTGAGGCGCATCTCTTCAAGTTTCTGCATCGTTGCTGTTTGATTCATAGATTATAAATTTAAGAGGGTTACTTGTAATTTTCTCTGCCGCGGATATTCTCATGAAAAGGGAGTTTTATTTCAATAGACTTTTCCGGATCTGTTTTATGGATATTGTTCTTCAAAGAGTTACTAATGAACTTCAGTGATATGCTATTAAAGCTCAATGCCCTGTTACATACTATTTCCAGGTCCTCAGGGTTATACCCCTTGCTTAAACTTAAAACTCCCATGCAGGATTTAAATGCCTGTTGTGGATGCTCTTTGCTGTCAAGCAGACGCTGAATGAACGCTTCAACAGATCCTCCCATCGTTGAAGCCCATCGTACAAATCGGTCCGTATTCCACCCATCAATAAACTGATGTTCGACCGGCATATGACTTTTATCGGTAGTATACCCATATTGCGTGCGATTCCTTCTGTGAAGAGCAATGCGAACATTATCATGATATATTTCAACATTCCTGTCAGTATAAAGGATTTTAACTTTATGTCCTGTGTGTTTATGAGGAGTGCTGTAGTAATGCTTGTCTTCACGCAGATAAATATGATGGTTAAATTCAACCTTGGAGATCTGGTAGCGACGTATTTCATAACGCTCCCTTGGAAGGGGCTGTAACTCATTCTTTTCAATATCATTAAATAACTCACGACGACTGATATCCCTACGCTGAAAGGACGCATTGTTTATCTCTTCAAGCTCAGTCCAGATAGCCTCATTTAGTTCTGTGAGTGAATAGAAAATCTGATTTCGTAGCTTGGCAAAGATCCGCTGGTATACGATCCGGACTGCATTTTCGACCAATGCCTTGTCTTTGGGCTTGCCTGGACGGGTTGGAAGTACTACTGTGTAATAATGCTTGGCAAGGTCATCATAAGTCTCATTAAGCAAAGGTTCATAATTACATGCCTTGGTAACAGCTGCTTTAAGGTTGTCGGGACAGATTCCCCGGGTTGCACCACCATAATACCTCCATGCGTTTTCATTTGCCCATATCCAGTCTTCCAGCTTCTGGCTTCGGACAGCTTCAACATATATCAGCTGACTGGCTCCGAGGATGGTAATAAATATCTCAGTCGGTATTACTTCTCCAGTGTCCTGTTCTACGTAATGCATCTTCTTTCCTGTAAAATCAGCATATGTCATATCCCCAGCCTTATGCTCAATATGCATTCCGGTCTTTATTTTATTCTCCCACATGCGGTAATGATGACAGAACCTGGAGTAACTAAACCCATCAGGGAAACGTGCTTTATATTCCTCCCACAATAGGTATAATGTAACACCAACACGCGCCAGTTCCTTCTCATAAGAAGGGAACTCTTTTGAAAGGCCCTCATACATCGGATTTACTGACTTGTTACCCTTCTCAAGAACCTCAGCCAACTCTTTGTCATTTATGCCTAATACGTCCTGGTAGGATAATCCTGATCGTTTGTATTCAGCAAGGTACTCTCCGACACTGGTTTTGCTAACTCCAGTGGCTTCGGCAATTTGCCGGATGCTAAACTTTAACTCCTGGCTCAGTCGCAATATCTCTCTGATCTTTTCCACGTTAGTTTTTTTTCTTGGCATCTATTTTCCTCCTGTTGGTTAAGGTTTTTACCAACAGATATAGTAATAATCTCTGAAAAATAAGCAAGTGAATAAAGTGTCCGCTTTCCGCAGGAATCACCGTCCGCTTTCACAAGCGGTGGCTGTCCGCGTTCTGCAAGAATCCGTGTCCGCTTTCAGCAGGAATTGCTGTCCGCTTT
>DIKJ01000045.1:0-5993 GCA_002424525.1 Bacteroidales bacterium UBA5621
AATCACCTGGTGGTTTATTCTCCCACCGGCGAGCGCCTTGTTACGCATCCTTTGGCTCAGCAGGACAGAAAGGAGCGATACGTTGGAGTTCAGCAGAAAACCGGTAAGAAGCCTGATCTGGACATAGCCGATGTTATCACCCGCCTTGAGGCTTTTGCGCCGGAGATGAGCGAGTATATCGAACAAGTAAAGCGGCATAAACCCGGATCATGGCGCCATCACCTGAAGAGCCTGCTGGCCATGAAGGTAAACTACCGTGTGGAAGATATCCTGGTAGCTGTCCGCCGGGCACAGATGTACAAAGTCTTTGAATCGGGGACCATCGAAAGGTTCCTTGCCAATAACTCAGAGCCACGCTACAGTATCAAATTATCCTTTAAACGTAATAATAAAGACGAGCATGAGAGGTAGGAAAACAAGCAATACACAGCAACAGCAGGATCAGTTTACGGGCAACTGCCGTTACCTGGGATTAAAACTCCTGGCCGAAGAGTACCGGCAGATTGTTGACAGAGCCAATGAGAATATGGTCGGATATTATGAGTTTATCAGTGGTATCGTACAGGCAGAAGCTGCGGCCCGGCATGAGAGACACATTGAATACCTGGTTCGTGGCAGCAGGCTCCCACAGCCATGCAAGCTACTTGCAGACTTTGATTTTGACTTCCAGCCAAAACTGAACCGTAAGCTGATCATGGAACTGGCTTCGCTAAGGTTCATTGAAAAAGGTGAATCGATCCTGTTCCTGGGAGACAACGGAACAGGCAAGAGCCATCTCGCGCAGAGCCTTGCCCTTATGGCTTGTCAGGGTGAATACAAAACCCATTACACCACCTGCAGCGAGTTGATCAATGACCTCAACAGCGGAGTGTACGAAAAGACCCTGGATAAGAGAATGAGGAAATATATCAATCCTGAGCTGCTGCTTATCGATGAAATGGGGCATGACCGTCTTTATCCAAACAAAAATAAAATCCAAACCTTTTAGTAAAAAGCTTGATTCAATACCATTTCTCACAGAAAAGGTTTGGATTTTTTATTTACTTTTTCATTGTTTTCACACCACAAAATTCTGCAAGGCTACCTTTATCATTTTTCCATTTCTTGGATATTCTTTTATCGTTTTCATCTTCAAGAGTGGCAAGTGCCTTAGCCTCCTGCTCTGTGGTTATTTCTAAATACACCATTGATGTCTGAAGCTGCTCATGCCCTAACAAAAATGATATCTGTACGATATTCATACCATCATCCAGCCAGTGAGACGCTTTTGCATGTCGAATCTGGTGTGCATGCAGATCAAGCGGAACTTCATTGCATAAAGCATGTGCAGTCTGAGCATGTTTTTTCAGTTGCTGGTTTACTGCTGGCTGACTCATTTTCCCAGCAGGGCCTATGTTTCGGGAATAAAAAACATAGGATTCTGCCTGGGGGGTGTCACCATGGAATTCTTTCAGATATTTCCTTATATGTAGAACAGCCTTTGGAAGGAGATACAGCGTTCTTATTTTGCAACCTTTTCCTACAATTGAAACATTTGGATTTTTCGTATCCAGATGGAGATGTCTTACTTTTATGGATAGGATTTCATCCAGTCTTGCAGCCGTGCCATACAAAGTAATGATCAATGCCAGATCTCTGCGCCCTGTTTTCGTAGAGAGATCTGGAGCTGATAACAAGGCCTGTACCGCTTCCTTACTCATTCCTTTTACCTTTTTATGCGTTTCCCTTCTTCTGGAAATCATTGATGCGTCCTTTGATACAGACAGAAATGAAATATCTCTGATTTCTAAATATTTAAGAAACACCCTTAATGATGACAGACGGTTGTTACAGGTTTGAGGACTACATCCGCGCTTTTTCACAAGCCAGATCAGCCATTCTTCGATATACTCCCTGCTGAAACAATCCCGGTGCAAATTTTCCGTATGAATACCCTTCTCTGTCTCCAGGAAACCGATATACAAGCTTAGTGCATAATTATAGGATTTTAATGTGTGACCGCTACTACTCTTTCGGAAAGGAGCATATTCATATAAAAAGGCATTTATATAGCGTGCGATCATGACGGCTTCATTAGTTGCTTTCTTCATAATCCACCTCCGGTACAATGTTGTCAAATGTTCTTCCCGTACGATCTTTAAGAATAGCAGCTAAACCGGGCACCAAGGAATAGTAATACCTGGTGCTTCCCAGCTTGGTATGGCCCATGCTTTTGCTTAAATACAGCAGTTTCGCATCAAATCCAAAACCTTCATCCATCCAGCGGTTAATATTTTCTGTCGCATAATTGTGCCTTAGTTCGTATGCATTTGCAGGGATGCTGTTATACTTGTCCCACATCCGGCGGAAATTTCTCTGGACCCATTTCCGGGTATGAAAAGCATCACCACCTGCTGGGAAAAAATAAGTCCTGGCAGTATATTGCTTCCTGATAAAGGCATCGTATTGTTTCATGATGTCCAACATGGAATCATGAAGTACAACATAATGCTGGGCATGACCTTTGGAACAACGGATATCCAGAATGCCTTGATAAAGGTCTACGTATTCCATGCGCAGCAGACGGGCTTCATTTGTCCTGATCCCGCTACTGTAAAGAAGACGGAAAAATACGGGGATTGTGATTCTTCTGTACCTCGGTACCCTTGAGAGGGGTTCATTCAGTAGGTTGTCACAGGCATAAAAGAAATTTTTCAGTTCAGTCTCCGTAAATGCATGAGGAATGTAGGATCTCCGTTCTTTCATCGGAATTTCAGGTTCCCTGATATCTGTTTTTCCACGGTTTCTCATATAACGGATGAAACTGACCACAACATAGATCCTGGATCTGCATGAATTATTATTCTCCGTTTTGCGTTTTCTGCACCAGTTATCTACCATTTCTTGGGACAATACGGTGGTGTCAGGATACTGTTTCTGACAATAACGATCAAAAAGGAGAAAGTTTGGTTCATAAGAGGCTTCATTCCAATGTTCGGAGTCTTTCTGATAATCAATATATGCCTGAATTAGTGGGGTAAGAAATGAATTAAATTTTTTCATTACATCACCTCCTTTCGCAATGTGAATCGCTCTACACTCAGGGAACATTCCTTAAGGTGCGGAAAATCCGCACTGAGGTAAGGATCAAGTGAATCTGGTGAAGTGTGCCCGAGTGTTCTGCTGATCACAGGAGGTGGAATTCCATTTCCTAAAAGAGTTGTTGCCAAATGATGCCTGAAAATATGGAACCCTCTGCGATTGCCTTTTCCTTGCCTTATATACGCAGCTTTCATAATTTTATTCGCAACATGCGAAAGGCTCGCGCTTTTTAGTGCACCAAATGGACGAGACTGGGAAAGAAAGATCTCATCCCGTTCCGTCTTCGGACGTTCCTTGGTTATGTAATCAAAAATGGCATTACCGACAATTGCTGTCAGGGGCAGCTCTAATGGCACATCCGTTTTCTGCTGTTTTACACAAATCAGATCTTTTGACCAGTCTATGCAATCCATGGTCATTCCTGCAATATCACAACACCTTAACCCTGTATACAATACAAGTAGCCCCACAGCTTTATCCCGTAAGTGAAGTGATGATTCTTCTGAGGCCAGAGCAGCCTTTACTTTAAGGATTTCTTCTGAGGTGAGGTATTGTATGTTTTTTCTTCTCTCACGCAATGCCGGAAGAAATGTAAGTACCTTTGAGCAGCTCCCATGGAAAAAAAATGGCTCACATGCTTTAAAAACTGCTGCTATATTGTTTTTGGAGGAACAGCCCCGTAATTTTGTCCCGTCCGATGAAACAAAAAATCCCAGTACGGCTTCCTCAGAAATTTCATCCAGGGCATTCATGCCTTGTTCCTGCAGTGACAGTAGAAAAGTAGCTGCACTATGCGACTTGGCATAAATGGTTGATTCCTTTTTATCACCCTTTCTTGCCACTTCGCAATAACAGTCAATAATAGACTTAAATTCTTTGCAAAGGTAGCTATGGCTACCCCTTGCATAGAGTTCATGCCAGCGCCGTCCATCAGGATAGCGCCCAAAAACATCAAACTGTTCAATGCTACCTATAATGGCCCTTTTTTGTCGGAGCCAAAGAAAGGATACGGTTTATTTCCCGCCTAAATCTGTCAATGTAAATTTGGGAATAGCCGCTTTCTTCCATGTAGGAAATGAGCCGCGGATAATTATCCGCTAAGTGTTGTGTGTTCATGTGTATACCTCCTTAAGAATTTAATAAGTTAGGCATACAACCTAATAAAAAATCCAAACCTTTTCTGTGAGAAAGGTCAGTGAATCAAGCTTTTTACTAAAAGGTTTGGATTTCCGGCTTGAATTACAAGTGATCAAAGAAGCTCATCTGCTCTTCAAAGTGATCGATCAGCGCTATAAAGAAAATAAACCATTGATCTTTACAACCAACATTGAGGAGCCGTACTGGCCAGAGTTCCTTGGTGATCCGATATCAACCAGTGCTATCCTGGATCGCATCTTCCATCACTCGGTTATTGTTCGGATAAAGGGCCCAAGCTACCGGAAGTACCAAGGTGAGCGCTTGCAGATAGAGTATGCTGAAAGGAAAACAGGGGATCCGGAAACGGCTTAAGACAAACTCTCCGGACAATAATAATGATAAGGCGCTAAAAAGGTTAGCGTCTTTTTTTATAGCACAAAACGAAAATGTCCGTTTTGCTCAGGAATCAGTGTCCGTTTTGGGCAAGAACAATCCTAAGGGGGTCAGTATGCTCCGAAAATGGTAATTGTTTTAAACTGAAAACTGAACACGAAAATCTGCACCGGAATGGAACAAAAAACAAGGTCCTGAATCAATGAACAGATCAACAACTCAGAAGAGTGGTATCAAAATGTTCTGTTTGCTGGTATTGTTTGTTTACGGCGTTAAAAATATATGTTTTACCTGTACCTGAAGGCCCCATAAGGATGATATTAAAGTTTTGCTCCAGCCAGGATAATTCCCGCAACTGGGCTAATTGTTTTTTACCTATTCCATTGGAAAAGGAGTAATCATAAAAGTCAAGATTATATGACAGAGGCAACCTGGCCTGCTTTGTACGTCGTTGTTTGTCTTTCTCCATACGATGATCGATTTCCTGTTTAAAAAGCAATTCCATAAAATCGAGATAAGTTACCTGATTATTTTGAGCTGTGGTAACCATTTCATCCAAAACATCTGCGATGACAGGCAGTCGGAGCTTCTTACAATGTGATTTAATCGTTTCAGTTTTTATCATAACATATAGTTTTACAGGTTAATATACTTGTCGTAGTCATCAATATTGCTTGTCTGTGGTTCATATTCAATTTTGAGTATGTCGGTTCCGTGAAGAAGTTTTATCGGTTCGGTTGGGTTCGTATCATGTTCTTCCAGGTGGAAGATATGTATGGCCTGGTCAAATTCCAATCCGTGAAGTATATCGTTATTCACACAGAAAGCCAGTGTCTTGTCAGCGGTCTGCCGGTCTGTGGTTTTCAGGGCCTTCAGAAGTGCCTGAAAATGATCGCGGGTATACCGGGGATATTTATGGCGGATCTTTTCAAGATAGTCCTCAATGAGCGATTTGTCAGTAAAATAATCCCCGATCTTATGCGCCATTTCATCCAGGCTCTTTGAGGTATCTCTTTTATGATGTGTGTTCGAGATGGTTTTGCCCTGCTCTGAAGAGATAACATGGGAAGTGATCAGCTGCTTATTCTTATCGTAAATAAAGATCTTATCCCCTTCTGTTTTAACCAGAACAAAGCTGCCTGGCCCCTTATATGTACCTTCCGGCAGAGTATAAAAGTTGCTCCTGTAGTTAATGACATTGTGTTTTCGTAAAAAGTATTTTTTCATTTCAGGGGCAGTATTTATTGCCAAAGGCCGGTAGGGGGTGAGATATTCAGCTTCCTTACGGAAAGCTCCCTGAGGAGCTATTTTGGTGTAATTATGCAGGAGATAATTTGCCGTACGCTGCAGCCAGGCTACAGCCTGTTCGTTGAGAGTTTCAT